>NZ_JBFAPK010000014.1:0-106623 GCF_040676675.1 Micromonospora sp. NPDC049559
AAACCCCCCCCCCACCCCCCAAACACCACAAAACCACTGGTGGCGCCGCCCCCCCCCCCGCCCGGGCCCCCCCCCCCCCCCGCCCCCCCGCCCCCCGCCCCCCCCCCGGTCGGGTAGTCGTCCGGCACCCGGTCGGACCGGGCGCCGCGGGGATCAGGCGCCGCCGCTGGGCGCGCCGTGGCAGCGCTTGTACTTGCGTCCCGAACCGCACGGGCAGGGGGCGTTGCGCGACGGGCCGCTGCCGCCGACCGCCTGGCCGGGCGCCGCGGTACGGCGGGGAGCCGGCGGCTGGGTACCGACGCCGAGCGCGGGCGCCTGCGTCTGCGGCTGCTCGCGTACCACGCCGCTCACGCCGGCCTCGCCGTCGACGACCGGGGCGGAGTACTGCAGCCCCTGCCGCCGGGGTGCCCGGTTGAGGCCCTTGGCCCGGATCTCCACCGGCTGCTGGTCGAGCACGACCTCGGTCGGGCCCTCCTCGGCCTCGGCCTGCTCGGCCCCCTCGACCTGGACCTCCAGGTTGAACAGGAAGCCGACGGTCTCCTCCTTGATGCCGTCCATCATCGTGGCGAACATCTCGAAGCCCTCGCGCTGGTACTCGACCACCGGGTCACGCTGGGCGTAGGCCCGCAGGCTGATGCCCTCGCGGAGGTAGTCCATCTCGTAGAGGTGCTCGCGCCACTTCCGGTCGATGACCTGCAGCAGCACCATCCGCTCGAGCTGGCGCATCGCCTCGGAGCCGAGCTCCTCCTCGCGCCGGTCGTACGCCGCGTGCGCGTCGTCCTTGATCTGCGCGAGCAGGAAGTCGGCGTCCATGCTGTTGCGCTCGCCGCCGGCCTCCTCCTCGAGGTCCTCGATCGTGACGCCGATCGGGTAGAGCTGCTTGAGGCTGGCCCAGAGCTGTTCGAGGTCCCAGTCCTCCGGGTAGCCGTCCGAGGTGGCGCCCTGGACGTACGCGGTGATGACGTCGTCGATCATGTGCTGGACCTGGTCGCTCAGGTCCTCGCCGTTGAGCACCCGCAGCCGCTCGGCGTAGACGACCTGACGCTGCTTGTTCATCACGTCGTCGTACTTGAGCACGTCCTTGCGGATCTCGGCGTTCTGGCCCTCGATCTGCGCCTGCGCGCTCTTGATCTGCCGGGTGACCATCTTCGACTCGATCGGCACGTCCTCCGGGATGTTGAAGCGCTCCATCACCGCCTCGACCGCCCCGGCCCGGAACCGCCGCATCAGCTCGTCCTGCAGCGAGAGGTAGAACCGCGACTCGCCCGGGTCACCCTGCCGGCCGGAACGACCGCGCAGCTGGTTGTCGATCCGCCGCGACTCGTGCCGCTCGGTACCGAGCACGTAGAGCCCGCCCGCCGCGGAGACGACCTCGGCCTCCTCCTCGCAGGCCTCCTTCCACCTCGGCAGGATCTCCTCGAACGCCTTCGCGTAGTCGTCCTCGTGCTCGACCGGGTCCAGACCGCGCTGGCGCAGCTCGTTGGCCGCGAGGAACTCGGCGTTGCCGCCGAGCAGGATGTCCGTACCGCGGCCGGCCATGTTGGTCGCGACCGTGACCGCGCCCTTGCGCCCGGCCTGGGCGACGATCTCCGCTTCCTTGGCGTGGAACTTGGCGTTGAGCACGGCGTGCGGGATGCCCCGGCGGCGCAGCAGCTGGGAGAGGATCTCCGAGTTCTCCACCGAGACGGTGCCGACGAGCACGGGCTGGCCCACCTCGTGCCGCTCGGCGATGTCCTCGACGACGGCGTTGAACTTGGCCTTCTCGGTCTTGTAGATCACGTCCGGCCGGTCGAGGCGGACCATCGGACGGTGCGTCGGGATCGTCACGACGCCGACCTTGTAGACCTTGTTGAACTCCCCCGCCTCGGTCTGGGCGGTACCGGTCATGCCGGAGAGCTTGGTGTAGAGCCGGAAGTAGTTCTGCAGGGTGATCGTGGCAAGAGTCTGGTTCTCCTGCTTGATCTCCACGCCCTCCTTGGCCTCGATGGCCTGGTGCATGCCCTCGTTGTAGCGCCGGCCGTGCAGGATGCGGCCGGTGAACTCGTCGACGATCAGGACCTCGCCGTCGCTGACGATGTAGTCCTTGTCCCGCTTGTAGAGCTCCTTGGCCTTGATGGCGTTGTTCAGGTAGCCGACCAGCGGGGTGTTCACCGACTCGTACAGGTTGTCGATGCCGAGCCGGTCCTCGACCTTCGCGACGCCGCGCTCGGTGATCGCGACGGTCCGCTTGGAGTAGTCGACCTCGTAGTCGCCCTCGCCGTCCTTGCCGGCCTGGAGCCGGGCCACCACGCCGGCGAACTCGCTGTACCAGCGCGCCGAGTGCTCGGCCGGGCCGGAGATGATCAACGGGGTACGGGCCTCGTCGATCAGGATCGAGTCGACCTCGTCGACGATCGCGAAGTTGTGGCCGCGTTGTACCAGCTCGTCCTTGGACCAGGCCATGTTGTCGCGCAGGTAGTCGAAGCCGAACTCGTTGTTGGTGCCGTAGGTGATGTCCGCCTCGTATGCGGCCCGGTGTTCGGCCGCCGGCCGGTTCGGCAGGATCACCCCCACCGTCAGGCCCAGGAACTCGTGCACCCGCCCCATCCAGGCGGCGTCGCGCTCGGCGAGGTAGTCGTTGACCGTGACGATGTGCACGCCCTTGCCGGAGAGCCCGTTGAGGTAGGCCGGCAGTACCGAGGTGAGGGTCTTGCCCTCACCGGTCTTCATCTCGGCGATGTTGCCGAAGTGCAGGGCGGCACCGCCCATGATCTGTACGTCGTAGTGGCGCTGTCCGAGCACCCGGGCGGCCGCCTCCCGGGCCGTGGCGAACGCCTCGGGCAGCAGGTCGTCGAGGGACTCGCCGTCGGCGATCCGTTCCCGGTACTGATCGGTCAGCGCCCGGAGCTCGGCGTCGGTGAGGTCGACGTAGTCGTCCTCGATCGAGTTGACGGCAGCGGCTACGGCCTTGAGCCGGCGCACCATGCGACCTTCGCCGGCGCGGAGGACCTTTTCCAGAATCGACACGGATCAACGCTCCCCTAGACAGTCTGCCGAACCATCGTAGGCGCTGCGCCGGGCCATCTGGCAGTCGCGGCGCTGCCCGATCACTCGAAACCGACATTCCACCCGACTATTCCGCGCGGCGACGCCAAATCCGATTACGCCCAGCGCGAACGGTCCGGCACGATGGCCCGGTGGAGCCAACGGAGCTGAACGAGGACGGCCTACTCCTGCGTCCCTGGCGGGCCGCCGACGCCGACGCGGTCCACCGCGCCTGCCAGGATCCGGACATCCGGCGCTGGACGACGGTTCCCTCGCCGTACCTGCTCGAACACGCCATCGGCTTCGTCGGCACCATCGCCCCGCAGAGCTGGGCCGCCGGCACCGGCGCCCCGTTCGCGGTCTGCGACGCCGGTACGGGCGAGCTGCTCGCCTCCTGCGGTCTGGTCGGCATCGACCACGGGCTGCGCTCGGCCGAGGTCGGCTACTGGACCGCGCCCTGGGCCCGGGGCCGCGGCGTGGCGGTACGCGCCACCCGGGCGGTCGCCCGCTGGGCCTTCGAGTCGCTCGGCATCCGCCGGGTGATCTGGCAGGCCGAACTCGGCAACCACGCCTCCCGGCTGGTCGCGCTCCGGGCCGGATTCCGGGTCGAGGGCCAGCTCCGGCTCGCCGATCCGAACCCGGCCGGTACCGGGGACGGGTGGATCGGCTCGCTGCTCCCCGGGGACCTGGACCGGGACACCTCGGCCCTGGCCGGGCCGGGGACGCTCGCCGCCCGGCGGGCCGCCGTCTTCGGTCGCCCCCAGCCGGTGCTGGCCGGCAAGGCCCGGGGCGGGGAGATCCGGCTGCGCCGGCCCGAGGAGCGCGACGTCGAGTCGCTCGTGACGACCTGCCGGGACCCCGAGACCGTCCGCTGGACCGGCGTGCCCCATCCGTACCAGCGCTCCGACGCCGAGTTCTTCACCGGGCCGTACGCCCGGGGCCGGTGGGACCGCGGCGACGGCGCGGTCTTCGTCCTCGCCGACGCCGCCGACGCCGCGGTGGGCGCGATGGAGCTGCGCATCTCCCCCGCCGACCCGACGCTGGCCGACATCGCCTTCGTCGTCGCGCCGGCCGCCCGGGGACTCGGTTACGCCTCGGCCGGGCTGCGGACGCTCTGCATCTGGGGCTTCGCCGCGCTCGACCTGGCCCGCGTCGAATGGGAGGCGTACGTCGGCAACACCGCCTCGCGCCGGGTGGCCGAGCAGGCGGGCTTCGTGCCGGAGGGCGTCCGGCGGGCCGGCGCCTGGCAGCGTGGCGAGCCCCGCGACGTCTGGACGGCCGGGCTGCTGCCGAGCGACCTGTCGGTGGACCGTGCGGACGCCTGAGGTCGTCGAGGTCGACGGCGTCCGGCCGCGTCCCTACCGGGCGGACGACGTCGACGCGCTGGTGGCGGGGGCGAACGACCCGTGGACCCGGCGCTTCGTCCCGGTCCTGCCCGACCCGTACACCCGTGACGGCACCGCAGACCGCACCCCGACCAGGTGGGGCCCGCCGGGCCCGACGAAGAGATCGAGCCTGACGAGCTGCGCCGGGTACGGCGGGCCCCGCCCTGGAGCGCCCGGCCGAGCCATCCACCGCGCCCACCACGGACGCGACAGGCCCGGCGGACGCCCACCGTCGGGTGGTCGTGGTTACCGATCGGCGATGGCGATGAGCCCGTAGTCGTAGCCCTTGCGCCGGTAGACGACGCTCGGCCGGCCGGATTCCTTGTCCAGGAAGAGGTAGAAGTCGTGCCCGACGAGCTCCATCTCGAAGAGCGCGTCGTCGACGGTCATCGGCTCGGCGGTGTGCGTCTTCTTCCGCGCGATCTGCCCGGGCCGGTCGCCGTCGAGGTCGCCGTCGAGGTGGCCGTCGAAACCGTCGAACTCCGGCTCGGCGTGGTCGAGGCGGGCGGGCGCCACCGCGGTCAGCGTGGCCAGGGCGGAACCGTTGGAGGCCGCCACGGGCAGCTCCGCGGTGGCCTCGGCGACGGATACCGGGGCGTGCCGCCCGCGGTGCACGCGGCGGCGGTCGGCCACCCGGCGCAATCTGGTCTCCAGCTTCGCGTACGCGGCGTCGAGCGCGGCGTAGAAGTCCTTGGCGCAAGCCTCCGCGCGGATCACCGGTCCGCGGGATACGCACGTGATTTCGATTCGCTGGCAATGGTCGGACTGTCGCGGATTGCGTTCGTGAAACAGCTCTACGTCAACACGAATAATCTTCTGATCGTATCGCTCGATCTTGGAGAGCTTGTCGGCTACGTGTACCCGGTAATGGTCCGGCACTTCGACATTGCGGCCCTTGACCACGATATCCACGCGTGACCTCCCTGCAGTGGACAGCCGTGCGGTGACATGACTCCCGGCCGTGCAGACCCTGTCGGGATGGTTCCCTGGCCCCGACCGGTTGCGTACTGGCGCGCCTCCTTTCGGTGCCCGGGGGAGCGGGTTGGATATCCGACATACCCCCGGTAAGGAAAACGCTAACTCCTGTTCTCCCCGACGTCACCACTTGCAGCAAGACCGTTTCGAGAAGTTTTAGGTGAAAACGCGAGCACGCAGAGTGATCATGCGCGGCGGCGGGGAGTGGCCGCCAGCACCGCGGCGCCACGCACCGCCACTCCGGCGCCGGTCAGCAGCCGGGTCGCCGCGGCCAGCGTCACGCCGGTGGTCACGATGTCGTCCAGCACGATCACCGTGGCCTGCTCGGCGGTACGCCGCAGCGCGGGCAGCCGGCCGGGGCGCAACCGGAACGCCGAGGCGGCCGCCGCCGCCCGGCCCGCGCTGTCCAGCACCGCCGAGTCCGGCCGGGGCAGCGCCACCAGCGGCTGCGCCACCGCGACCGGCCAGCCGGACCGGCGCAGCCGACCGGCGGCGTGCCGGGCGAGCCGGCGTACGTGGTCGCCGTGCCGGGCCCGGATCGCCCGGGCGGTGGCGGGCACCGGTACCAGCAGCACGGGTCCGGGCGGGCCGGCGGCGGGGGCGGCCAGCAGGGCCACCACCTCCGCGAGGAGCAGGCCCAGCGGCCGGGCCAGCCCGTGCCGGCCACGTTCCTTGTACGACAGCAGCGCCTCGCGCAGCACCCCCTGGTACGCGCCGAGCGCGGCGCACCCGGGCAGCCCGGCCGGGGCCGGAGTGGGGCGTACCGGCCCGGGGCGCAGCGCCTCCAGGGTCGCGGCGCAGGACGCGCAGACGCCGTACCGCAGCGGTACCCGCTCCGCCGCGCAGCCGGCGCACTCGGCGGGCAGCACGAGGTCGGTCAGCTCCGCCCAGACGCCAGCCACCATGCCCGGCCTCCCCGCCGTGCTCAGTAGTAGAAGAACGGCGCGGTGATGTTCGCCGTGACGCCCGGGGCCGGGGGCGGCGCACCCGCCACCGCGTCCCGCTCGATCTTGATGAAGTTGTTGTACTGCGCGTACCAGGAGACCTTGTTCACCTCGTAGAGCACCCGGGCGGTGACGGTGTTCATCGGGTACGCGGCGAGGTTCGTGACCTTGGAACCCAACTGCTCGGCGAAGGTCGTCTCCACCCCGCCGTCCAGGTTGATCTCGTAGATCGCCGGCCGCCGGTTCTCGGGGGCGGTACCCGCCACGAGAAGCTGCTGCTCGCTGCTCCAGTCGAGCCCCGAGAGGTCGGTCAGCGACGTGACGACCTGGCGGGCGGGCCCGACGGTCAGCGCCGGCCCGGTGCCCGCGGCGCCGCTCTCCGCCGTCAGGGCGGCCACGTAGAGCCGGCCGCCCGCGACGAAGGCGATCCGACTCCCCTCGAGCGCCGCGGCGACCGAGGTCACCGGGCCGGGCGCGTCGGGGAGCGCCACCTGAGCGAGCGCCGGGTCGCCGGGCTGGAACCGGTAGAGGACGCCGTCGGCGACCACCAGGCCGACGGGCTTCTCGGGGTCGCCGCCCCTGAGCCAGACCGGCCGGCTCATCGAGGCGTACGTCTTCGCGCCCGGCGTGACGCCCTCCACCTGGACCGGGCCCACCCCGACCTGGAGCCGCCGCCGCCCGTCGTCGGTCGCGGTGACCAGCGCCGCCAGCACCCCGTGCGCGCCCCGGGCCAGCGCCGCGGAGACGACGTCGTGGTTGAGGGCGGGGGCGATCGGCGTGCCGGAGTTCTGCTCGCCGATGGTCAGCGGCCGGACCATGCCGCCGTAGACGCAGTACCGTTGCGGGGCCGCGGTGCTCGGCCGGTGGTCGTTCCGCTCCTGACCCACGTCGATCACCCGGCGGGTCTGGTTTCGGATCTTGAGTTCCAGCTTGCCGTGCAGGTCCGGCGGGAGCGACCAGGCGAACTGGGTGGCCAGCCGGTTCAGCTCGGCCTCCTCGTCCGGCCCGGGCAGGGCGGAGAGGTTCACCTCGATGCGGTCACCGGTCTGCGGCACCGTACCGATCTGCTCGGTGCCGTCCGGCAGCGGCACCGCGGTGGAGGTGAGCCAGTCGGCCGGGCCCCTGATCAGCCAGCCCAGCACCTCGGTGGCCCGCCGCTGCGGCGGTACCTCCAGGGGCAGGTAGCGCAGGTCCGGCACCAGCGCGCTCCGCTCGCTGTTCCAGAAGTAGACCGTCTGCTCGCGGTAGTACTTCTTGATCGCGTCGTCGCTCAGCAGCAGCGCGGGCGGCGGTTCCAGCAGGTAGAGGCCGACGTTGCCCCGGGTGTCGTTGGGGTCGGCCTTGCCGACCTTGAAGGTGTACCGGGAGTCGGTGAGCACCGGCGGCGCCAGCGTGCCGTCGGCCCGGAGCACCCCGACCTGCTGTACCTCGATGGTGACGGAACTGCTGGAGCTGTCCTCGGTCACCAGGGGCACGTCGGTACGGAGCCGGACCACGTTGATCTGGGCCCCGCCCTGCTTCTCCTTGAAGTCCCCCTGCCGGCTCGGCACCAGGTAGTCCCGGACCCGCTGGTAGGCCTTGTTGCTCTCGCCCGCGGCCGCCTGCAGGAAGTTGGTGACGAACTTCGACACGTCGTCGCCGCTGCTGAGCCGCTGCGGCGGTATCGGCGGCGCGTCCCCGTACGGCGAGTCGTACTTCAGGGTCGGTACCTGCCCGTCGACCCGTACGTCCGTCTCGTCCGGGATGCCGCAGCCCGTCAGCACCGTCACGAGCAGCATCGACGCGCTCGCCGCCAGCAGCGGTAGGCGTCTCACGGGCTCACCTCCGTACGGGGTTCCGGCACGGCGCCGCCCGGGGCGAGCGGCGTGGCGCCACCGGCGGTGATGGCCAGCGGTGCGGCGGAGGGCTGGAGCAGGTCGTCGACCGGGGCCGTGGCGTCGGCCGGCACCAGTCGCAGCGGCGAGGTGGTCAGCCGGTCGCCGGCCCGGGCGGGCAGGGTGAGCCGGAACTGGGCGCCCTGGCCCGGCGCGCCCCACGCCTCCAGCCAGCCGCCGTGCAGCCGGGCGTCCTCCAGGCTGATCGACAGGCCGAGGCCGGTACCGCCGGTCTGCCGGGCCCGGGACGGGTCGGCGCGCCAGAAGCGGTTGAAGACCAGCTTCTCCTCGCCCGGCTTGAGCCCGATGCCGTGGTCCCGGACCGTGATCGCCACGGCGGTGGCGTCCGCGCCGAGGGTGACCTCGACCGGCCGTCCCTCGCCGTGCTCGACCGCGTTGCCGACCAGGTTGCGCAGGATCCGCTCCACCCGGCGCGGGTCGACCTCGGCGATCACCGGGTGGTCCGGTACGAGCAGCCGCAGCGGCACCCCGCACCGGGTCGCCAGCCCGTCGAGCCGGTCGACCACCCGCTCCACCACCGGCACCAGGTCGGTGGGCTCGGCGTCGAGCATGGCGAAGCCGGCGTCGAAGCGGCTGATCTCCAGCAGGTCGGTGAGGAGGCTCTCGAAGCGGTCCAGCTCGGCCTGGAGCAGCTCGGCGCTGCGCGCCACCGCCGGCTCGAACTCCTCCCGCTCGGCGAAGATCAGGTCCGCCGCCATTCGGACGGTGGTCAGCGGGGTACGCAGCTCGTGCGAGACGTCGGAGGTGAACCGGCGTTGGAGCCGGGACATCTCCTCCAGCCGCAGGATCTGGCGTTGCAGGTTGGTCGCCATCTGGTTGAACGAGGCGGCGAGCAGCGCCAGGTCGTCCTCGCCGTTGACCGCCATCCGCTGGTCGAGCAGGCCGGCCGAGAGCCGCTGGGCGGTCCGCGCGGCGACCCGGACCGGGTTGACCACCAGCCGGGTGACCAGCGCGGAGAGCAGCCCGAGCAACAGGACCAGGGCCACGCCGGTGGCCAGTACCGTCGACCGGGCCTGGGTCGCCGTGGTGTCCTGCCGCTCCAGCGGTACAAAGTAGTACAGCTCCAGCTGGCCGACGCGGGTCCGTACCGGCGAGCCGTAGACCAGGTACTTCTTGCGCCCGCTGCCCAGGTCGCCGGTCCGGATCTGGTGGGCCACCTGGTCGTTCTCGGCGACCCGCTGCCGCAGCTCCTCGCTGATCATCGGCCGGACGTCCACGGCCGGGGAGATGGCCGGTTTGATCGAGGCAGGGTACTGGTCGGCGGTGAGGGCGACGACCACGCCACCGACCTGCCGGGGGTCCCCGCCGGCCAGGTAGCCGACGGTGCTCTCCAGCGTGCCCTGCAGCTTCGGCTCGCCCGGCTGGTTGTAGACGCTGATCTGGTTCGCCGCGTACTCGCGCCCGCTCTGCAGCCGTTCCCGGACGTCCTCGGAGGTGTTCTCCAGCAGGATGTTGGTGATCTTGTCAGCCACCAGGTAGGCGAAGCCGCCCACCAGCAGGCTCGACGCGATCAGGGTGATGGAGACGACCCGGACCTGCAAGGAGCGGCGCCAGGTCTGGCGTACCGCCGAGACGAGCATCGCCACCCGCAGCACCAGGGCACGCCAGAAGGCCCGCACATTGCCGCGCGCGCGAGCGGAGAGGAGGACTCGCGCGGCGCGGCGGGCGCGGGCGAGGAACGCCGGAGTCAAGGTCGTCGGGCCGGCCACAGTGGCACCCAGCCTATCCGGTGCCCGCTTTGTAGCCGACGCCCCGTACGGTCAGGATGATCTCGGGTCGCTCCGGATCCGGCTCGATCTTGGCCCGCAGCCGCTGCACGTGCACGTTGACCAGGCGGGTGTCGGCCGCGTGCCGGTAGCCCCAGACCTGCTCCAGCAGCACCTCGCGGGTGAAGACCTGGCGGGGCTTGCGGGCGAGCGCGACCAGGAGGTCGAACTCCAGCGGCGTGAGCTTCACCTCGTCGCCGTCCCGGCTGACGGTGTGGGCCGGCACGTCGATGCTGATCTGGTTGCCGGGCGGCCCGATCGAGAGCATCTCCGGCGCGGCGTCCTCGCCCCGGCGCAGCCGGGCCCGCATCCGGGCCACCAGTTCCTTGGGCTTGAACGGCTTGACCACGTAGTCGTCCGCGCCCGACTCCAGCCCGAGCACCACGTCGACCGTGTCGCTCTTGGCGGTCAGCATGACGATCGGCACCCCGGACTCGGCACGGATCGCCCGCGCCACGTCGATCCCGCTCATCCCGGGGAGCATGAGGTCGAGCAGCACGATGTCGGGCCGGCTGTCGCGGAACGCGGCCAACGCCCGTTCGCCGTCGGCCACGAACGAGGGTAGGAAACCCTCGCTTCGCAGGACGATACCGAGCATTTCGGCCAGCGCGGGATCGTCGTCAACCACCAGTACCCGGGCTCTCATGGCACTAATATTCCACCCCCGCTCCGGCGCGTGGGACCCGCCCACGCCCCCGACGGTCCCCCGGCCCCGCGGGGATCCCGCGATCGCCGGAGAACAAAAGCCGCGCGAAACCATAACTACTGCAAGCCCGGTCGCGATCTCGCCCCAGAGTCGGATATGCGGCCGAGGATCCGAGGTTATCCACAGATCCCCCGCTCATCCACAGGCCCGACGCGGCTGCCCGGAACCGGCCCGCCTGCCCGGATCGCCGGCCGCCGGGCCGCCCCGGGTCGCCGGGCCGCGGGTCCGCGCCCGGCCGCCGGGCCGCGCCTTGCCGCGCCGGAACGGAGGGCCCGTCGCCAACGGAGGGCCGGCGCCCGGCAGAGGGCGGCCAGCGGGGACCGGCGGGGTCAGGTGAAGAGGGTCCGGCCCCAGAAGTCGCCCGCGTCGCGTACGCCGGGCGGGCAGGCGAAGAGCCCGCTGGAGACGTGCCGGAGGTACTCGTTCATGGCGTCGTTGCGGGCAAGCTGGGTCTGGATCGGGACGAACTGGCGGCGCGGATCCCGCTGGTACGCCATGAAGAAGAGCCCGGCGTCCAGCCGGCCGAGCCCGTCGGAGCCGTCCACGAAGTTGTAGCCACGGCGCAGCAGCCGGGCACCGGAGTTGCTGTCCGGGTGGGCGAGCCGGACGTGGGAGTCCCGGGGGATCCGGGGCGTACCGTCCGGTCCGGTCGCGGCGAGGTCGATCGGGTCGAACTCGCCCGAGGCGCCCAGCGGGGCACCGGTGCCCTTGGTCCGGCCCACCACGGCCTCCTGCTCGGCCAGCGAGGTCCGGTCCCAGGTCTCGATCGTCATTCGGATCTTGCGGGTGACCAGGTAGGAGCCGCCCTCCAGCCAAGCCGCTCCGTCACCGGGCTGCACCCAGAGCTGCTGCCGGAGCAGCTCCGCGTCCTCGGCCTTCAGGTTCGCCGTACCGTCCTTGAAGCCGAAGAGGTTCCGCGGCGTCGCCTGGTCCCGGGAGGTCGACGAGGTACGCCCGAAGCCCAGCTGCGACCAGCGCACCGTCACCACCCCCATGCCGATACGGGCCAGGTTGCGGATCGCGTGCACGGCCACCTGCGGATCGTTGGCGCACGCCTGCACGCAGAGATCACCGCCGGAGATCTCCGGCCGCAGCGCGTCGCCCGGGAACCGGGGCAGCTCGACCAGGGCGGCTGGCCGCCGGTCGGCGATGCCGAAGCGGTCCCGGCCGTCGGCGTCGCGGAACAGCGTCGGGCCGAAGCCGACCGTCAGGGTGAGCCCGGCGGGCGGCAGGCCCAGGGCCTCGCCCGTGTCGTCCGGCGGCGCCTCCGGCGCGCCGGAGACCGCGCCGATCACGCCGGCGTCCGCGCCCGCGGTCATCCGGGCCGCCGCCGCGCTCCACTCGCTGAGCAGGTCGACCAGCCGGGCCCGGTCCTTGGTCACCACGTCGAAGGCGACGAAGTGCAGCCGGTCCTGTGCCGGGGTGGTGATGCCGGCCTGGTGCTCGCCGTAGAAGGGCACCGCGCCCGAGGGGTGGTCCGGCTGCTGCCCGGCCGAGGCGTCCACCGCCCCGCGTACCAACGCCCCCGCCCCCGCGGCGACCCCGGCGACGCCCGCGACGCCGGCCCCGGCCAGCGCCAACGCGCCCCGCCGGGAGACCTTGATCCCGCTCACGCCGGCCTCCCGCGCCGTACCCCGCTCCGGCCCGCCCGGGGGGCGGAGCTCACTTCGCCACCACCGCGGCGACCCGGCTGATCGGTTCGGCCAGCGCGTTGACCACGTCCGACAGCTCCTTCAGCTCGGCCGGGGTGAGCTGGTTCTGCGGCTTCCAGCCGTCGCCCGCGCGGTGCCTGCCGAGCGTGGTCTCGACGTTGGCGAACTCCGTGTCGAGCTGCTTCACCAGGTCCGGCGCCCGCTCCTGGAGCACCGGCCGCAGCGCGGCGATCGCGGCCTTGGAGCCCTCGACGTTGGCGCTGAAGTCCCACAGGTCGGTGTGCGAGTACCGCTCCTCCTCGCCCGTGATCTTGCTACTGGCCACCTCGTCCAGCAGTTCCTTGGCGCCGTTGGCCAGGTTGAGCGGCGAGAGCTTCTCGGCGTTGGCCTTGGCCACGATCTCCTTGACGTCGGCGAGCAACCGGTCCGCGATCGGGCCGTCGGCGGCGATGTTCCCGGTGGTCCAGAGGTCCTTCTCGATCCGGTGGTAGCCGGTGAACTCCATCCCCTCCTCGATCACGTCCTCGCGGCCGTCGATCTTCGGGTCGAGGTCTCCGAAGATCTCCGCGACCGGCTCGATCCGCTCCCAGTACGTCCGCGCGACCGGGTAGAGCGCCTTCGCCTTCGCCACGTCGCCGGCCTTCACGGCGTTGACGAACTCCGTGGTCTTGTCCAGCAGCGCGCCGGTCTGGCTCTGCACGTACCGCTGGTAGCTCGCGCTCGCCTCGGCCAGCGCGGCGTTGTCGGTCAGCGGCGCGGCCGAGCCACTGACCTTGAAGGCGCCCCGGATCCCGTTGCCGATCATGCCCGGCTTGCACGCGGTCTGGTACGTCCCGGCGGGGAGTTCGACCCGCAGTTCCCGGCTCACGCCCGGCACCACGTTCTCCACCTCGCCCATGATCCGGTCACCGGTCGCGTAGATGTAGAACTCGGTGACCTTGGCACCGGAGTTCGTGACCTTGAAGGTGACCGTGCCCGCCGTGGTGTCGGTACGGGCCACCTCGCAGGAGCTGTCGGTCGCCTTGACCGCGATCGGGCCACCGGCCGCGGCGTCGGCGCCGTCGCTATCGCCACCACCGCAGCCGGCCAGCCCCACCGGGGCGAGCAGGCCGGCGGCGGCCAGCACCAGGAAACGGGTGGAACGCATCGGTACGTACTCCTCGCGGTCAGGCGTTCTGCGGCGCGGCCGTGGACGCCGGGCTGGTGGGACCGGCCGCGGTCGTACGTCGCGCCGGCCGCAGGAAGATGACGAGCACCGGTACGCCGTAGGCCAGCCAGGCGACGACCTCGAAGACGCTCGGCGCCGGAGTGATGTTGAACATGCCGGAGAGCAGCGCGCCGTACCAGCTCGACGGGTCGAGCACGGTGCTGATGTCGAAGGCCAGGGTGGTCCGTCCCGGCAGGGCGTTCGCCTCCTGGAAGTCGTGCACGCCGTACTTGAAGATGCCGGCCGCGACCAGGATCAGCAACGCCCCCGTCCAGGTGAAGAACCTGGTGAGGTTGATCCGTACGGCGCTGGCGTAGAGCAGGTAGCCGAGGGCCACCGCGGTCAGTACGCCACCGGTGAGCGCGTAGAGCGGGCCGGCCTCGCCGCTCGCGCCCTGCGCCGCCGAGTAGAAGATCATGGCCGTCTCCAGACCCTCCCGGACCACCGCCAGGAACGCCATCCCGGCCACCGCGAAGGCGCCGAGCGCGAG
The DNA here is from genome assembly GCF_040676675.1 of Micromonospora sp. NPDC049559. Taxonomy (NCBI): domain Bacteria; kingdom Bacillati; phylum Actinomycetota; class Actinomycetes; order Micromonosporales; family Micromonosporaceae; genus Micromonospora; species Micromonospora sp. NPDC049559. The sequence continues at coordinate 14,045 of NZ_JBFAPK010000014.1, forward strand.
CGCCTCGGTGAGCCTGCTGCGCAGCTCCCCGGCGATCGAGCGCGCGGCCCGCCGCATCCAGAAGATCATCCAGGTCACGAAGACGACCGCGAGCACCGACGTGACCGCGTCGAAGAGTTCCCGCTCGGCGGAGGTGTTCAGCAGCGTGGTGCTGGTGTACGTCAACAGCCAGCCGAAGAGGACGGAGAGCGCCACCGCCGCGCCCACGCCGAGCCAGACCTGCGGCAGCCGGTCCCGGCGCTCCGACTTCACCAGGAACGCGACGAGGATGCTGACCACCAGGGTGGCCTCCAGCCCCTCGCGCAGGCCGATCAGGTAGGTGGCGAACATCGGAACTCCGAGGGCAGACGTAAGGCGTGCCTAACTTAGGGCAGCCATACCTTCCCCCGAATCGCGGCGCCCGTCAAGCCGTTCCGGCTGAATCCTTCGCCACGTTTCCGCTGCTCATCGACGGAGCGTGACGTCCACGTACCGGATGCGGCACGACGGAGCCGGGGCCGGCGCGGGACGCCGCAAGATCAGAGCCCGGGGGCGTCACCCGGCGGGCGCCGCTCTGGTCCAATGGGCCGGTGAAGTCCTGGCTGCCGTGGCTCGCGGTACTCGCGATCGTCCTGATCCTGAACATGCTGCGGCTGCGTCCGCTGGCCACGGCCGTCGCCACCGGCTGGCTCGTCTACTGCGTCTGGACCTGGGTACGCGCCTTCGGCGGGCGCGGAAAGGACCGGGCCGGCTGATCCCAGCCGGCCCGGTCCTTTCGTTCCCGCCTCCGGGTGCCGCCACCCGCCGAGCGCGGTCGGCGGCGGCACCCGGCAATCGTCAGTAGCGGTAGTGCTCCGGCTTGAACGGCCCCTCGACCGGCACGCCGAGGTACGCCGCCTGCTCCTTGGTCAGCTCGGTCAGCTTCGCCCCCAACGCGTCGAGGTGCAGCCGGGCCACCTTCTCGTCCAGGTGCTTCGGCAGCGTGTACACCCCGATCGGGTACTCGTCGGTCTTGGTGAACAGCTCGATCTGCGCGATCGTCTGGTTGGAGAACGAGTTCGACATCACGAAGCTCGGGTGCCCGGTCGCGTTGCCCAGGTTCAGCAGCCGGCCCTCCGACAGCACGATGATGGCGTGGCCGTCCTCGAAGCTCCAGAGGTCCACCTGCGGCTTGATGTTCGTCCGCCGCACGTCCGACCGCTTCGACAGGCCGGCCATGTCGATCTCGTTGTCGAAGTGGCCGATGTTGCCCACGATCGCCTGGTGCTTCATCCGGGCCATGTGCTCATGGGTGATGACGTTGAAGCAGCCGGTCGCGGTGACGAAGATGTCCGCCGTCTCCACCACGTCGTCGAGGGTGGCGACCTGGTAGCCGTCCATCGCCGCCTGCAACGCGCAGATCGGGTCGACCTCGGTCACGACGACCCGGGCACCCTGACCGCGCAGCGACTCGGCGCAGCCCTTGCCGACGTCGCCGTAGCCCATCACGACCGCCACCTTGCCGCCGATCAGCACGTCGGTGGCCCGGTTGATACCGTCGATCAGCGAGTGCCGGCAGCCGTACTTGTTGTCGAACTTGCTCTTCGTCACCGAGTCGTTGACGTTGATCGCCGGGAAGAGCAGCGTGCCGTTCTGCTGCATCTCGTACAGCCGGTGCACCCCGGTCGTCGTCTCCTCCGTCACGCCCTTGATGCCGGCGGCGATCCGGGTCCAGCGCTGGCCGTCCTCCGCCAGCGAGCGGTGCAGCAGTTCCAGGATCACCGCGTACTCCTCCGAGTCCGCGCTCTCCACCGGCGGCACCGCCCCGGCACCCTCGAACTGCGCGCCGCGGTGCACCAGCAGCGTCGCGTCACCACCGTCGTCGAGGATCATGTTCGGACCCGCGCCGTCCGGCCAGAGCAGCACCTGCTCGGTGCACCACCAGTACTCCTGGAGCGACTCGCCCTTCCAGGCGTACACCGGCACCCCGGCCGGCTTCTCGGCGGTCCCTTCCGGACCCACCACCACCGCCGCGGCGGCGTGGTCCTGGGTGGAGAAGATGTTGCACGAGGCCCAGCGCACCTGCGCGCCGAGCGCGACCAGGGTCTCGATCAGAACCGCGGTCTGGATGGTCATGTGCAGTGATCCGGTGATCCGGGCACCGCGCAGCGGCTGGGCGGCGGCGTACTCCCGCCGCAGCGCCATCAGGCCGGGCATCTCGTGCTCGGCCAGCTGGATCTCCTTGCGGCCGAACTCGGCGAGCGACAGGTCCGCAACCCTGTAGTCGCCCTCGGCGACCGTTCCGGGCCGGGCCTCGCGGGAAGCGCCGCCGGAGGGCGCCGGGAGGGTGCTGGTCATTGAAGCTCCTGTCATGACGGATCTGGTGGGCGACCCTCAACCTTACCGGGGCCGCCGCCCCGTGAGCGGTCAGGCGGACACCGACCGCGTCGGAAGGACCACCCGATCCGTCGGCGGGCAGATCCCGGACCGTCCCGGCGGACGGCGGCGGGCCGCCTCACCAGCGCAGGGCCGCGCCCCCGCCGACGCGCGGCGACGGGGGGCACGCGGACAGCGCGCGGGGCGAGGGCGACACCGGTTCTCCGCACCGTCGGCCACGCGGACAGCGCGGGGGCGTCCGGCGTACGCGGACAGCGCGCGGGGCGGTCGGCCGTGAACGGTCTTCCGCCCACTGTCCGCCCGCCCCGCGCATCCCCCCGGTTTGGCTGTCCCGCAACACTCCGAGGCTCTGCGCTCCGTCACGCTGCGTGGTTATAGAGTCACACTCCGCGCGTGGGCGTGTCAAGCGAAACGGCAAATTCCCGGTAATCCCGGCAAGTCGGCCCCGCGCCGAGACGGCCCCGACAGCGCGCGTAGGACCGCCGGTCACGGACGCGAGCCGGCCACGGGTGCGCGTGGACTGCGCCCCGGCGGGTCCGGCGGACCACGCCGGCCCCCGGGGCGGCGTCAGTCCAGGCCGGGGCTCGCCAGGCCCGCGGAGGCCACGTACGCCTCGGCCGCACCGGCGAAGTGCAGCGGGCCGCCGTCGGCCGCGCCGACCGCCGCCTGTCCGGCATCGAGCGTCACGCTCCCGGCCGCGTCCCGTACCTCCGACCGGCCGCTCCAGCAGAGCACCACGCGGGGCCCCGGCGGGGCCAGCTGGACCGCCGGCACGTCCTCGTCGAGCCGGACCCGGTGCAGGGCGAAGTCGTCGATCGGTACCGGCCAGGTGACGACACCCGGCCCGACCGGCGCCGGCGCGACGACCGGATCGTCCAGCACCTCGAACCGCAGCACCCGCAGCAGCTCGGGCACGTCCACGTGCTTCGGGGTGAGGCCACCGCGCAGCACGTTGTCGCTGGCCGCCATGATCTCCACGCCGGCGCCGTGCAGGTACGCGTGCAGGTTGCCCGCCGGCATCCAGATCGCCTCGTCCACGCCGAGGGTGACGTGGTTGAGCAGCAGCGCGACGAGGACGCCCGGGTCGCCCGGGTACCGCTCGGCGAGCATCCGCACCAGCGCGGCCTCCGCCGCGAGGCCGGCGCCGAGCTCGGCCGTGGCGACCGCGTCCACCAGCTTGACCCGGTCCGCGTCGGGCCAGGTCAGCAGCGTACGGACCGCCTCGCGCAGGCCCTCGGGGCCGGTGCGCAGCGCGGCCACCACACCCACCAGCGCCGGTACGTCGAACGCCTCGATCACCGCCGCCGAGGCGTACGGGTCGCGGAAGCCGCAGAGCGCCTCGAACGGCGTACGGGCGACGAGCAACTCCGGCTTGTGGTACGGGTCGGCGTAGTTGCGGTGCGCCCCCTCGGGCGCGTCCTGCTGCGCGGCGTACGCGGCGCGGGCGTGCTCGCTGTCCGGGTGCGCCTGCAACGAGAGCGGCTCCTCGGCGGCCAGCACCTTCAGCAGGAACGGCAGCCGGGGCCCGAACCGCTGCACCAGTGCCTCGCCCAGCCACCGCCCCGGCTCGTCCGCGAGCACGTCGAGCAGGCTGACCGCGCCGCCGATGCGGCGTACGGTCGCGGGCGCGCCGGGGTGCGCGCCCAACCACAGTTCCGCCTCCGGGCCGTCGCTCGGTACCGGCCGGCCCTGGAGACCGGCGATGACCGAGCGGGAACCCCACGCGTAGTCCCGGATGGGACCATCGAGCCGCTCCACCGTCAGACCCCGCTCCCGGCGGCCCGCTGCGCGTCCGCCGCGCCGCCGGCCACCGCCGGGTCGGCGGCGCCGCCGCCGGACGCGGTGCCGTTGGCGGTCGACTCGCCGCCGGACGCGGCCGGCCCGCCCGCCGTACCGGCCGCTTCCCCAGCGGGGGCGGCCGAGGCGCGGTAGATGTCCGGTTCCAGGTAGATGACCCGGGCGATCGGCACCGCCGAGCGGATCCGGGACTCGACCGCGTTGATCCCCCGGGCCAGGTGCTCGGCCGTCTCGGCCGCACCGACCGCGACCTTGGCGGCGACCAGCAGTTCCTCCGGCCCGAGGTGCAGCGTCTTCATGTGGATGATCCGCTCGACCTCGGGCCCCTCGGTGATCGCGGTCTCGATCTTCCGGACGTGCTCCGGCGACGCCCCCTCACCGAGCAGCAGGCTCTTCGTCTCGATCGCCAGCACGATCGCGATCACGACGAGCAGGATGCCGATCATCGCGGTACCGACGGCGTCCCAGATGCCGTTACCGGTCGCCAGGGTCATCGAGACGCCGAAGAGGGCGAAGACCAGACCGAGCAGGGCGCCGAAGTCCTCCAGCAGCACCACCGGCAGCTCGGGCGCCTTGGCCCGGCGGATGTAGTCCTTCCACGAGGTGTCGCCCCGGACCAGGTTCGACTCTTTGATCGCGGTGCGGAACGAGTAGGACTCCAGCGCGATCGCCACCAGCAGCACCGTCACCGGCACCCATTTCCAGCTCTCGATGGCGCCGCCGTCGTGCCACTTGTGGTACGCCTCGTAGAGCGCGAAGAGCCCACCGAGGCTGAACAGGACGATCGAGACGATGAAGGCGTAGATGTAGCGTTCCCGCCCGTACCCGAAGGGGTGCTCCGGGGTGGCCCGGCGCTGCGACCGGCGACCGCCGAGCAGCAGCAGCGCCTGGTTGCCCGAGTCCGCGACCGAGTGGATCGACTCGGCGAGCATCGACGACGACTGGGTCAACAGGTACGCGGCGAACTTGGTCACCGCGATGCCGAGGTTGGCCGCCAGCGCGGCGACGATCGCCTTGGTACCGCCGCCGGCGCTCATCGCGTCGTTCCGCCCGATCGGGCGGTGCCGGTACGTCGGGTCGCGGGGTGGGGCGACATCGGGGCGGGATCACTCCGCTCGCTCACGGGTTGGCAAGCTCCTTCATCTCGGTAACGGCCGGTACCGCCATCGGGTCCAGGCCATGGGCCAGGGCGAGATAGATCGAGGCGAAGTCGGGCACCGCGATCAGCGACGCGAGCCGCTCCAGCGCGGAGCCGCCCTCGGCGGTGACCACGTCGCAGCGCACGCCGCGCCGCTCGGCGAGGGTCTGCAGCGCGTCGGCGCGCCGCTCCTCCACCGCGAGCGGCTCGTCGGTGTCGTCGTCGGCGTTGAGCCCGCCGTCGCGCAGCAGCACGACCCGCAGCCGGGTGGCCTCCACCCCGTCCTCCTCGGGGTCGGCGAAGATGTCCCGGCTCGACTCGGCCAGCCCGCCGAAGACGCCGTCGAGCAGCCCGACCCGACCCCGCCCGGCCTCGCCCAGCGCGCCGCTGACCACGGGATAGCGCGCGTTGGCCGAGAGGGTGTCGCCGAAGCGCCGGGCGGCCACGGTCGCCAGCGGCGACGAGCCCCAGACGATCGGGACCGAACCGGCGAGGCCCAGCGCCAGCGACTTCGCCGGGTTGACGAAGGACTCGGCGGCGGGACGGCAGCGGTCGGCGTCCGCGTCCAGCCGGGCCGCGGTCTCCGCCAGGTCCGCCTCGTTGACCTTCACGAGGCCGAGCGTACGGGCGGCGAGCAGCACCGGCACGGTGAGCGCCCAGAGGCTGGCCCGGGCCGGGGCGCGCCGGGGAACCGGGATGAACGGCGCCCGGGCCCGCTCGGCGACCGACTGGAGCTGCGAGTCCGGGGCGCCGACGGCCACCAGGCGGGCGCCGCGTCGGGCCGCCGCCTCGGCCGCGCCGAGCGCCTCCGGGCTGCGTCCCGAGGCGCTGACCGCGATCACCACGTCCGCCGCGCCCACCCAGCCGGGCACGCCGGCGCTGCGGTGCGCGATCACCGGTACCGGACAGCGCGGTCCGGCGACCGTGGCGAGCACGTCGCCCGTGCGGCCCGCCGTACCGATCCCGGCGATGACCACCGCACGGGGCCGCCCCTCGTCGCCGAGCGCGGCGAGGTTCGCCTCCGCGGCGAGCGCCGCCGATTCGCGTACCTGCGCGCCGGCCGACGCGGTGAACCGGAGCATGCCGCCCGGATCGCTGTCGGCGAGCGCGGTCACGTCGTCGAGCAGGGTCTCATCGGCAACGCGTCGCCCGCGTACGCCGGCCGTGCCCTCCATCACTGCCACCCTTCGGCCTTGCGGCTCGCGATCGTCTTCACTTCTGGCCTCCCCGGAGCGTCGTCGCCCCGGGCGAACTCACTGCGTACCGGCGGTCGGCCCGCCCCGCGCCTCGTCCAGGAGCAGCACCGGCACGTCGTCGCGCACCTCGAAGATCCGGCCGCACTCCGTGCAGGTGAGCGTCTGCGCCGCCGCGTCGTAGTCCAGCGGAGCGTGGTGCGTGTCCGGGCAGGCGAGGATCTCGAGCAACTGCGGGTCCAGGGCCACGATCGGCTCCTTCACGTCGGGCGGGCGAGCGACCGGCGGTCGTCACCGGCGCAGGGATCCTATGCTGCCGGATCCTATGTCGCGTACCGTTCCGGCCGGGGCGGTACGCGGCCCGGGGCCGTCCCGGCGGTGCCCGTCAGCCGCGGATCAGCGCCAGCAGCTCGTCGCGGAGCGCCGTCATCCGCTCCCGGTCCGATGCCTCGACGTTCAGCCGCAGCAGCGGCTCGGTGTTCGAGGGGCGCAGGTTGACCCAGGCGCCGTCGTCGAAGCGGACCGTCAGTCCGTCCAGCTCGTCGAGCTCCGCCGCACCGTAGACCCGCTTCACCTCGGCCAGCTTCCCGGCCTGGTCCGGCACCGTGGAGTTGATCTCGCCGGACGAGACGTACCGCTCGAACTCGCAGGCCAGCTCCGACAGCGGGCGCTCCTGCTCGCCGAGCGCGGCGAGCAGGTGCAGCGCGGCGAGCATGCCGGTGTCGGCGAACCAGAAGTCGCGGAAGTAGTAGTGCGCCGAGTGCTCGCCGCCGAAGACGGCGTTGGTGCGGGCCATCTCCGCCTTGATGAACGAGTGGCCCACCCGGCTGCGCAGCGGTTCGCCCCCGTGCTCGCGGACGATCTCCGGTACCGCCTGCGAGGTGATCAGGTTGTGGATGATCGTGGCGCCCGGGTACTTGGCCAGCTCCCGTACCGCGACCAGGCCGGTGATCGCCGACGGGGAGACCGGCTCGCCGCGCTCGTCCACGACGAAGCAGCGGTCGGCGTCGCCGTCGAACGCCAGTCCCAGGTCGGCACCGTGCTTGCGGACCGCCACCTGCAGATCCACCAGGTTGTCCGGGTCGAGCGGGTTCGCCTCGTGGTTCGGGAACGTCCCGTCGAGTTCGAAGTAGAGCGGCACGATCGTCAGCGGCAGCGCCGGCAGCACGGCGTCGCCGAGCACCGCCGGTACCGTGTAGCCGCCCATCCCGTTGCCCGCGTCGATGACCAGCTTGAGCGGGCGGATGCCGGAGAGGTCGACCAGCCCGCGCAGGTGCGCGGCGTAGTCGGCGAGCAGGTCCCGGCGCTCGTGGGCCCCGACCGGCTCGCCCGCCGGACGCGCCTCGCCCCTGTCGAGCAGCGCCTGGGCCCGCTCCCGGATCTCGGCGAGCCCGCTGGACTGGCCGATCGGCCGCGCCCCGGCGCGGCACATCTTGATCCCGTTGTACCGGGCCGGGTTGTGGCTGGCCGTGAACATCGCGCCCGGCAGGTCGAGCACGCCGGAGGCGTAGTAGAGCATGTCGGTGGAGCCGAGTCCGGTCTCGATGACGGCCAGCCCCTCGCCGCGGATCCCGCGGGCGAAGGCGGCGGCGAGCCCCGGGGACGACTCCCGCATGTCGTACGCGATGAGCACCGCGTCCCGGTGGTCCGGCGCCTGCCGCAGGAGCTGCGCGAACGCCGTACCGAGCGCCTCCGCGCACCGCTCGTCCCACTGGTCCGGCACTGTCCCACGGACGTCGTACGCCTTGACGATCAGGGACAGATCGAACACGAGTCTCGCTCCTCTGCGGGACGGCATCAACTCCCCTGAGCGTATCGGAGCCGGTCCCGCCGCCTGGTGGCAAGTCCCGCTGGTCGCCGCCACCGGCGGGGATCAGTCCGGCAGTCGCGGCATGATCTGCGTGGCCTCGCCGAGGCGCGGCGCGCCGCCCGGCGGCACGACCTGCGTGGCCTCGCCGCCACCCGGGGCACCGGCCCGGGGCATGATCTGCGTCGCCTCGCCGAAGCCCGGCGCGCCGCCCGGCGGCACGACCTGCGTGGCCTCGCCGCCACCCGGGGCACCGGCGGACGGCAGCACCCGCGTCCGGTCGCCGGGGACCGGCCCGCCGGACCGGGGGACGACCTGCGTGGCGTCGCCGCCGGGGGCGACCGGGGGCTGCCCGTAGAGCGTCGGCGCGGGCTGCGCGGCCGGCCGCTGGCCGTACACGGTGGGTGCCGCGTGCCCGCCCGGCACGGCGCCCGCCGGCTGGCCGTACACCGTCGGGACCGGCGTCTGGTTGATCGGCATGCCCCGGTACGCGTCGATCGGTCCGGCCTCGGCCGCCGCCGGGTCGTCGCCGCGGCGGTTGCGGCGCAGCAGGAACACCAGCAGCGCGCCGCCCAGACCGACCAGCGCCACGCCGAACCCCATCGCGACCGCGCCGGCACCGAGCCCGCCGCCGCCCTGGTCGGCGGGGGGCGGGGTCGGCACGGCGGCGGCAGCCTGGGTGGGGGCCACCTCCGCCGGCACCTCGGGGGCCTCGGTCTCCTCCACCGGGGTCGGCGACGCGGTGGCGGAGCGGCTCGGCGAGGCCGACGCGTTCCGGTTCACGAGCCGCGCGGTGGCGGTGTCCCGCTCGATCGGGCCGCCCCCCACCGCCTCGGCCTCGCCGACCAGGGTCAGCGTGCCGGCCGGTGCCCCGGCCAGGAACGTCACCCGGTACCGCACCGTCACGCTCTTGCGCTCGCAGAGCACCGGCTCGTCCGGGGTGGTACGGCCGGTGAAGACCAGCCCGCCCGCGCCGCCGGAGAGGGGTACGGGGCGCCACTGGCGGCGCGTCGCGTACTCGACCTGGACCTGGTGCGCGGCGAGGCCGGCGAGCCGCATCCGCAAATCGGTGCTGACCACGGCGCAGCCTCCGCTGCGCTTGCTCACACCCACGCTCACCGCGCCGGCCGAACCACCGGCGGTGAAGCTGCTCGGCACCCGCAGGTTGACCTTGTCCTCGCCGTCGGCCGCGGCCGGGGCCGCCCCGAGCGCGACCAGCCCACCGAGCACGGCGAGTACCGTCGCGAGCCGCGCCGCCTGCTGCCGTACCCGCATCTCCACCTCGCCGTTGTGTCCTGCTGGGGTCCGGCGGACAGGCTACCGTGTCCCCCCGGCGCGCCCGCGCCAGCGAGTCCGTCGGCCACGCCGCCATGGTCGGCCATCCGACGCCGGGGCGGGCGGATCCCGGCACCGACCGGGCCGGACGGCGGATTCCAGGGTCCGGGCCGGACCGCGAATTTCAGCGTCCGACCGGGTCGGACGGCGGATTTCAGGATCGAGGCCGGCTCGCGGATTTCAGGGTCGGGGCCGGACCGTCGCGAGGGCGTCGCGGCACAGCCGGTCGGCCTGCCGGGTCGTCTCCGGCAGGCGGTACCGGGGCGTGAGCGCCAGCACCTGGGCGCAGGCGTTCTCCAGGCTCATCCGGTGGCCGACGGAGACGAAGACGGGCTTCACCCCGTCCCGCGTACGCAGCACCCGCCCCACCGTCTCGGTACCGTCGCGCAGCGGCGCCGAGTCGCCCCGACGCGGCCCGGGCTCGTCCCAGGTCCCCAGCAGCGGGGTCTTGCCGACGCCGATCGCGGGCAGCCCGGTGAGCACGCCGAGGTGGCAGGCGAGCCCGAAGCGGCGCGGGTGGGCCAGCCCGTGCCCGTCGCAGACCAGCAGGTCGGGGACGGTGGAGAGCCGGTCGAGCGCGTCCAGCAGGCCGGGCAGTTCGCGGAAGGCGAAGAGCCCGGGCACGTACTCGAAGGTCGGCCGCCCGACGCTCACGGCGGCGTCGACCACCGCCAGCGTCCGCGGGTCGAGCACGGTCACGGCCGCGGCGAGGCGGTCGCCGTCCTCGGCGTACGCCACGTCCAGACCCGCGACGGTACGGGGAGCGGCCGGCCCGGGGCCGACGAGGTCCGCCAGCGGACGCAGCCGGTCCTGCTCGGCGCGGGCCTCCTCGGCGGTACGAGGCCACCCGGGCGGCGGGACCGACCCGGCCGACGGGGACGCTGTCGACGGAGACCCTGCGAACGGGGACGACGTCGCCGGGAACGGCTCGGGTACGGATCGCGACAACGGGAGCCCGCCCTACAGTTCGAGGCCGGTGAGGACCATGACCCGCGGCTCGGTGTAGTCGTCCATGGCGCTGCGCACTCCCTCGCGTCCGGTCCCGCTGCCCTTCACCCCGCCGTACGGCATCTGGTCCGCCCGGTACGACGGCACGTCGCCGATGACGACGCCGCCGACGCGCAACGCCCGGTGCGCCGCGAACGCGGTCTGCAGGCTGTGCGTGAAGACGCCGGCCTGGAGGCCGTACGCCGAGTCGTTGACCGCCGCGAAGCCGGCCGCGTCCCCCGCCACGGGGCCGGCCACGAGCACCGGGCCGAAGACCTCCTCGGTGCTGACCCGGGCGTCGGCCGGTACGCCGGTGAGCACCGTCGGCGGGTAGCTCACGCCCTCGCGTCTCCCGCCCACGAGCGGATCCGCGCCGCCGGCCACCGCCTCGTCTACCCACTCCTCCACCCGCCGGGCGGCGGCCTCGTCGATCAGCGGCCCGACGTCGGTGGCGTCGTCGAACGGGTCGCCCACCCGCTGCTCGCGTACGGCCGCGACCAGCCGGGGCAGGAAGCCGTCGTAGAGCCACTCGTGCACGTAGACCCGCTGGACGGCGATGCAGCTCTGGCCGGCCTGGTAGTTCGAGAAGGTGGCGATCCGGCGGGCCGCCCAGGTCAGGTCCTCGTCCGAGGCCCAGTCCTCGCAGATCAGAACGGCGGCGTTGCCGCCGAGTTCGAGGGTGACGTGCTTCTCCGGGACGGCGCGCCGGATCGCGGCACCGACCGGGCCGGAGCCGGTGAAGGAGACCACCGGCAGCCGGGGGTCGGCGACCAGCGCCGGGGCGCGGTCGTTCGGTACCGGCAGCACCGACACCATCCCGGCGGGCAGCCCGGTGCCGGGGCCGTCGGGCTCGGTGACCTCGGCGAGGAGCGCGCCGAGCAGCAGCGCGGAGAGCGGGGTCGCCGGCGCGGGCTTGAGCACGATCGGGGCGCCGACCGCCAGCGCCGGCGCGATCTTGTGGGCGACCAGGTTGAGCGGGAAGTTGAACGGCGAGATCCCCAGTACCGGGCCGCGCGGCACCCGGCGGACCACCGCGAGCCGGCCGTCGGCGGCCGGATCGGTGTCCAGCCGCTGCAACTCCCCGGAGAAGCGCCGGGCCTCCTCGGCCGCCCACCGGAACGTCGAGATCGCCCGCGAGACCTCGATCCGGGCCCACTTGACCGGCTTGCCGTTCTCGGCGGTGATCAGCCGGGCGACCTCCTCGGCCCGCTCGGCGAGCCGCCGGGAGACGTGGTCCAGGGCGGCGGCCCGGACGTGCGCCGGCAGCGCCGCGGCCCGCTCGGCGACCTCGGCCGCGGCGGCCACCGCGGCCTCGACCTGCTCGGGCGTGGCATTGCTGGTACGGCCGACCAGCCGGCCGTCGTACGGGTGCCGGACCGGCAGGAGGTCGTCGCTCTCGGCCGCCCGACCGGCCAGCAGGAACGGGGTCAGCTCCACGCCGGCAGCCTACTTCGGTCGGCCGCGTCCGCCGGTGGGCGCTCCGGCGCCGGTCGTACCGGGAACGGGCGGAACGGGTGTCCGCTCAGTGCGCGGGCGGTATCACCCGGAGATGTCCCCGACGGCCGGTCTGGGGGCCGCTGTTCGGGTCGACGTCGATCTCCTCCGGGCGCTGCACCGGTCGGGCCGCCTCGCGTACCGCCTCGGCGAGCGCGACCAGGTCGTCCGTGGTCGGCGGCGGGGGCTCGAACTCGCCCTCGTGCCGCACGACCTGCCAGCCACGGGGTGCGGTCAGGCTGCGCGCGTGCTGCTCGCACAGGTCGTACGTGTGCGGCTCGGCGAACGCGGCGAGCGGCCCCACCACCGCCGTCGACTCGTTATAGACATAGGTCAACGTGGCGACGGCCTGTCGGGGGCAGCCGTTACGCGAGCAACGCCGTGTCGACCTCACCGCGGCACGGTATCTCCATTACCGGCTTCCGCACCACGGTTGACGGTCCGACACGCCGGCAACGGTGATCACAAATTCCGCCGCCGGTGGCGTTCGACACGGCCGGGCGTGCGCGGTTACCCGGCCCCGCTGGGGCTACCCTGTGCTCAGTGAACCCCGCCGCCGGGCAACCCGACGGCTCAGCCGCCCCGGTCATGGCCCCGACGAAGGTCCTGGCACCGACCAGCGGAGCGAGGAGAGGCCATGACGAGTCCGGACCGCCGCCGGCCGGTCACCGGACGCCGCACCCACCGGGACCGCCACGGGCGTGGGCTGCGCGGCCGCCTCGTCCCGGCGACGGTACCGCTGGCCCGGACGAAGGCCGAGATCTTCGACGACCTGGTGCTGGACACGGTGGAGACGCTCGAACGGCGGTTCGCCAAGGAGTTGGCGGGTGTCGAGTTCGCCGTCGAGGACGTGCCGCCGGACCTCAACGTCTACGACTCGGACGTGCTGGAGGACGGCGAGGTACCGCTGGCGCGGCTCCTGCCCGGCCGGCCGGGCCGTCAGGAGGTGCCGCCCCGGATCGTGCTGTACCGCCGGCCGCTGGAGTTCCGGGCGATGGACCGGGAGGACCTCGCCGACCTGGTACACGATGTGATCATCGAGCAGGTGGCCAATCTGCTCGGCGTCGACCCCGACGAGCTGGCCTGAGTCGGGCGGCCCCCACCGCCCGAATCGGCGTACCTCGTCGGCGACGCGTCCGCCGCGCCCCCGTGCGGCGTTCGCGCGCCCCGTGCGAACGTTCGGACCGCTGCGACGGGTCAGGCCGCCCGGCGCTTGAGCTTGCGGCGCTCCCGCTCGGAAAGCCCGCCCCAGATGCCGAACCGTTCGTCGTGCCCGAGCGCGTATTCGAGGCACTCGGCCTTGACTTCGCAACGTGAGCAGATCCGCTTCGCCTCGCGGGTCGAGCCGCCCTTCTCGGGAAAGAATGCCTCCGGGTCGGTCTGCGAGCACAGGGCCCGCTCCTGCCACTCCGGCGCATTCCCGAGCAGGTCGGCCACCTCGAGTCGGCCGTCCATCCAGCTGCCTCCTTTTCGCGCAACGGCGTCAGCGCCGCTGCAACCCCCCACGCGGAAGGCGTGATTTTTGCCCGTCCGGTGGCAATTCGATGCGCTCCGTTCGGACAACCCCTACGAAATTACACGCGTGTAATCCGTGCGTCGTCAAGCCGAACCTGATACACGGGATCACCCTTTCGCCAGTGCCGAGCACGGCTCGTCGAGCCGTCCAGCCTCGCAACCTGCCCTATCGATTCAGACCCGGCGCGGGTAACGCCCGCACCGGCGAGTTGCCCGAGATATCGGCGTGGCGCGCCGGCCGGACGGGTGTGTCGGGCCGCCGTACGACGGATATGCGGCACCCCACCGGGCGGCGACGACCGCGCCTGGCTCCATGATCAAACAGGACCGGCGGTTCCGCATCCGGTGCGGACGGAAAGATCAGCCGACGTATCCGTACGCCGTGGTGCGCTGGCGGGCCGGACGACCGGCGGCCGCCGCGATGGCCTCCAACTGGGCCACGGTACGGGCGGAGCCGTTCGCCGATCCCGCCATTCGCGAAATCGTCTCCTCCATCAGCGTCCCGCCCAGATCGTTGCAACCGCCGCGGAGCATCTCGACCGTGCCCTCGTCGCCGAGCTTCACCCAGGAGCACTGGATATTGTCGATCCGGCCGTGCAGGAGCACGCGGGCCATCGCGTGCACGACGCGGTTCTCCCGCCAGGTCGGGCCCGGACGCGCGATGCCGGCGAGGTAGATCGGCGCGTTGGTGTGCACGAACGGCAGCGCCACGAACTCGGTGAAGCCGCCGGTACGGTCCTGCACCCCGGCGAGCACCCGGAAGTGGGCCAGCCACTGTCCGGGATGGTCGACGTGACCGTACATCATGGTCGAGCTGGACCGGATGCCCAACTCGTGCGCGGTGCTGACCACCTCGACCCAGGTGGCCGCCGGCAGCTTGCCCTTGGTCAGCACCCAGCGCACGTCGTCGTCGAGGATCTCGGCGGCCGTGCCCGGAATGGTGTCCAGCCCGGCGTCGCGCATCAGGCCCAGCCACTCGCGCACCGGTACGCCCGCCTTGGCCGCCGCCGTGACGATCTCCATGGGCGAGAACGCGTGGACGTGCAGCTCCGGTACCCGCTGCTTGATCGCCCGCACCAGCTCCGCGTACGCCGTCACCGGCAGCTTCGGGTCGATCCCACCCTGCATGCAGACCTCGGTGGCACCGGCCCGCCAGGCCTCCTCGGCCCGGTCGGCGACCTGCTCCACCGAGAGCCGGAACGCGTCGGCGTCCCGCTCACGCTGGGCGAAGGCGCAGAAACGGCAGCCCACGTAGCAGACGTTCGTGAAGTTGATGTTGCGGTTGACCACGTAGGTCACGTCCTCGCCGACCGCGTCCCGCCGCAGGTCGTCGGCGATCCGGCACAGCTCGTCCAGCGCCGGACCGGCCGCGGCGAAGAGCGCCAGGGCGGCCTCCGTGTGCCGCGGCTCCAGCAGCGCCGCCGGATCGGTGGCGGCCAGCCGGAGCCCCGCCCGCAGCTGGGGATCGGCGTCCGCCAGACCCGGCGCGCTCGCGGCGGTCTCCCCGATCGGACCCGGCGCGCCGCCGACCCGGGTGGCGACCTCCGACCAGTCGCCGTAGACGCTGTCGAAGTCGCCCCGCCGGTCGCCGGTACGCCCCGTCGTGTCGATCGTCGCGTGCAGGTCCGTACGGCCACCCGGCACGAACGCGTCGTCCGGCTCCTGCCAGGGGCGGCCCACCGGCAGCGCCTCCTCGACCGCCATCCCGGTCTCCGGCCGCGCCAACGCCGTGACGTGCGGCAGCAGCCGGGGATCGAGCCACGGGTCGCCGCGGCGGACGTACTCGGGATAGATGGTCAGTCGCTCGCGCAGCGTGAACCCGGCCGCCGCCGACCACTTGGCCAGCTCGTCCAGCTGCGGCCAGGGCCGCTCCGGGTTCACGTGGTCCGGTGTCACCGGGGAGACGCCGCCCCAGTCGTCGATGCCCGCGCGCAGCAGCAGCTCGTACTCGCCCTCGATCAGGTTGGGCGGCGCCTGGATCCGGGCCGCCGGGCCGAGCAGGATCCGCGCCACCGCCACCGTGGCGGCCAGGTCGTGCAGCTCGGCGTCGGGCATGCCCCGCATCGCCGTGTCCGGCTTGGCCCGGAAGTTCTGCACGATGACTTCCTGGATGTGGCCGTACTCGCGGTCGGCGCGCCGGATCGCGAAGATCGAGTCGACCCGCTCGGCGAGCGTCTCGCCGATGCCGATCAGGATGCCCGTGGTGAACGGCACGGCCACCCGGCCCGCGTCGTCGAGCACCCGCAGCCGTACCGCCGGTTCCTTGTCCGGCGAACCGTAGTGCGGGCCGCCCGGCTCCGACCAGAGTCGGGTGGCGGTGGTCTCCAGCATCATGCCCATGCTCGGCGCCACGGGCTTGAGCCGCTGCAACTCGGCCCAGCTCAGCACCCCGGGGTTCAGGTGCGGCAGCAGCCCGGTCTCTTCGAGCACGGCGATCGCGCTGGCCCGTACGTAGTCCAGTGTGGAGTCGTAGCCCCGCTCGTCGAGCCACGCGCGCGCGGCCGGCCAGCGCTCCTCCGGCCGATCGCCCAGCGTGAAGAGCGCCTCCTTGCAGCCCTGCGCGGCGCCCGCCCGGGCGATCTCCAGCACCTCGTCCCGCTCCAGGTACGCGGCGGGCAGCCGGTGCGGCACGGTGGCGAACGTGCAGTAGTGGCACCGGTCCCGGCAGAGCCGGGTCAGCGGGATGAAGACCTTCTTGGAGAAGGTGACCACCCCGGGACGACCGGCGTCGCGCAGCCCCGCGTCGCGGATCGCGCCCGCGATGGCGAGCAGTTCGTCGAGCTGGGCGCCACGCGCGGTGAGCAGCGTGGCGGCCTCGTCGACGTCGAGCGCGCGGCCGTCGGCGGCGCGGCGCAGCGCGCGACGCAGACTCGCCTCGGTCGGCCGGGATTCAGTGCGGTCAGCCACCCGTCAAGCCTAGGGTGGTTCCGGCATCGACCGGTCGGGTGGTCCCGCCGCTCGGTCCGGGTGGCTCGTGCGCCGAGCCGGGGCCACGTGGTTGGCGCGACCGGGCCGGGGTCACGTGGTTCGTCGGTCGAGCCGGGGTGACGCCGGTGCTGCGGCCGGGCCGGGGTCACGTGGCGCTCGGTCGAGCCGGGGTCACGCGGTCGGTGCCGCCGGGGCCGGCCGCGACTCGCGGGTTGGCGGTGCCGTGGGTGTGGGGAGGGGCCCGCCGTACCCGGCGAAGCCCGTCACGCTTGATGTCTTCGCCGGGCACGGCGGGCCCCACCGACGCGTCGCGCGCCGTCGTGCGGGCGCGTTCGGTGGTCGCCGGCCGCTGCGGCTCCGAGCACGGCCCGCGCCGAGGACGCGCGGAACGGGCGCGGTACCTCGACGGCATGGCGGTGGTGCCGCTCGGCCGGGCGCGTCCCGCGCGGTCTGCTGGGCGGCCGGGTGTGTCCGCGCGGTCCACTGGGCGGCCGGGTGCGGTGGCACACGCGCGCCGGTTGGCCGTTACTCGCCTCGGGCGTCGTGCCGGGTTCGGGTGGGCGGGTGCGCGGCGCCGGGGGCGGTTCGCCTGTTCGGGCCGGCGGGTCGCGCGGCCCTCGGTCGGCACTGTGTACCGTATGCGATCTTGCTTATCGATGCCCGTGCCATGTTTCCAGCGGAGCGGCGTTACCGCTTTGCATCTTGGAGACTGTATGCTATCAACCGCAACGGGCGGCAAGACGTCCGACCGACCCAGCACCGCCGGAGGTTTCCATGACGGAATGGGGCTCGACCTCGCCGGCCGCCAACGGCGGCAGACGGATCGCCGCACGCCGCACCGAGGCGCGTGGCGTACGGCAGCCCTTGGAGCGTCCCGCGCCGCTGCGGCAGGCGGTCTACGACGTGATCGCGGAGATGATTATCAACCGCGAGCTGCAGCCCGGTGAGCACCTGGTGGAGAACGAGCTCGCGGCCCAGTTGGGGGTGAGCCGCCAGCCGGTCCGGGAGGCGCTGCAACGACTGCACAGTGAGGGCTGGGTCGACCTGCGACCGGCCCTCGGCGCCTTCGTGCACGTACCGACCGAGGCCGAGGCGGACGAGCTGCTGGCGACGCGGACGTTGCTGGAGACGGAGTCGGCCCGGCTCGCCGCGAAGCGCGCCACCCCGGAACAGATCGAGCACCTCTGGGAGTTGCAGCGCGCCGGCGAGAAGGCGCTCAGCGACGACAACCAGGAGGGCCTGGTCGCCGCCAACGCCGCCCTGCACGCGTACGTGGTGGAGATGTCGGGCAACAAGGTGCTCGCCGAGCTGATCGCCCTGGTCGACCGCCGGGTGCGGTGGTACTACGTGCCGATCGCGCGCTCCCGCGGCGCCGAGGCGTGGGAGGAGCACCGGGCCTTGATCGAGGTGATCGCCAGCCGCAACGGCAAGCGCGCGGGCGACATGATGCGCCGGCACACCGAACGCACCCGGGAGAGTTACCACCAGCGGCGCAAGGAGGCCGCCGAGCGGGGCGTGATCTGAGGGTCGTACCCGCTCGCCGGCCGGGGAGCGGTCGAGATCAACTTGGTGCCGCGTCGCGCCGCCGGTGCATTACGCTCGCCGCGTGCTCTCACCCGGATATCCCGCACCGCCCCGTCCCCCGGTGGTTCGCCCACTCTGGTCGCTCGGCGGCCCGGCGCTTGGCGCCCTGCTCGCCGCCGGGCTGCTCACCGCGCCCATCGGAACGCTGACCAGCGCGATCCAGGGCGACCTCGGACTGACCGGCGCGGCCGTCATCGCGACCGTGGTCGCACCGTACGTGGTGGCGGCGGCGGCCCTGGTCGCGCCCGGCTACCTGCTCGGCCGGCGGTGGCCCCACGCGACCGTGTTGTCGGCACTGGTGCTCCTGCTGCTCGGGACCCTGGTGAGCGGGATCGCGCCCGGTACGGTGGTGCTGGCGGTCGGCCGGGTGCTCGCCGGGTTGGGCGCCGGAACGGTCGTCGGTGTCGTCCTCGCTCTCTCCGGTCAGGTGGCCAACTGGCGTACGCCGGCCCGGCTGGTGCTCGGCGTGGCCTTCGGCGCCGCGCTCCTGCTCGGGCCGGTCGTGGGCGGTGCGGTGGCGCGGGCGGTGAGTTGGCGGATGGGACTCCTGGTCGGCGCGCCGGTGGCCGTGATCGCGCTGGCCGTCACCGGGGTGGGCGGCATCGCCATGCTGGTCCTACGTGGTTCCCGGCAGAGCCCGCCGGTCGCCCCCGCGACGTCCACGCCGCTCCCCGGCGAGACCCGCCTCGGCGGCCCGGCGCGGTGACGGTCCGGCAAGCCTGATCCGCGCAACCCGGGCGACACCGTCCACGCCAGCCGCGTGCGCCGGGGGCGACCGGTCCGCGCGGCGGCCGTCCCCGGCGGGTGAGCGGCGTACGACGAGAGCCGGCTGGGCCTGCCAGCCGGCTCCGGGGTGGGCCGTGTCGGGACCGCGGGTCCCCTGAACGACGTGCGACGGTGTGGCCGGCGCTCCGTGGGGAGCCGACGCACACCGCCGTAGCTTCCGTCTCCGGTGTCAGCCGGACCGGGGCGCCGGCCCCGCGCCGGCCGGTCGGTGCGGGGCCGGCCCGCAACCGCCCGACCGTGGCGCGGGAACCGTCACTTGTACATCGTCTGGTTCATCGTGCCCGGGGCGTACGCGTCCGGGTCGACCCATACGTTGATCAGCGAGGGCAGGCCGGACTCGCGCGCCCGGCGCAGGGCGGGGGCGATGTCCTCCGGGTTGCGGACCTCCTCGCCGTACCCGCCGAGCATCTTGGCGAACTGGTCGTAGGGGACGTCGCCGAGGGTGTTGCCGACCCGGCCGCGGGCGGCGCCGTACTTCTGGATCTGCCCGTACCGGATCTGGTTCATCGACGAGTTGTTGCCGATGATGCCGACGAAGGGCAGGTTGAACCGGACCATCGTCTCGAAGTCCCAGCCGGTGAGGCTGAAGGCGCCGTCGCCGAAGAGGCCGACGACCTCCTTGTCGGGCCGGGCGTACTTCGCGGCGAGGGCGAAGGGGATGCCGACGCCGAGGGTGCCGAGCGGGCCCGGGTCCATCCAGTGCCCCGGGGACTTGGGCTGTACCACGCCGCCGGAGAAGGTGACGATGTCGCCACCGTCCCCGATGTAGATCGAGTCCTCGGTGAGGAACTCGTTGATCTCGTGGGCCAGCCGCAGCGGGTGGATCGGGCTCGCGTCGGAGAGCTGGCGGGGGAGCCGCTTCTCGTACGCGGCGGTCTCCTGGGCGCGCAGCTCGGCGAACCACGGCTGGCGCTTGGCGGCGCCGTTGCCGAGCCGGCCGGAGGCGGCCTGGGTGACCGCGGCGAGGATCGTGCCGGGGTCGCCGACGAGGCCGAGGTCGATGTCGCGGTTCTTGCCGACGGTGCGGTAGTCCATGTCGACTTGGACCACCGTGGCGGTCTTCGGCAGCCGGCGGCCGTAGCCCATCCGGAAGTCGAACGGCGTGCCGACGATGAGGATGACGTCGGCGTTGTTGAAGCCGTACCGCCGGGAGAGGTGGAAGTGGTGCGGGTCGCCCGGGGGCAGGGTGCCGCGCGCCGAGCCGTTCATGAAGACCGGGATGTTGAGGGTACGGGCGAACTCGATCGCGGCGTCGGTGCCGCGCGACGTCCAGACCTGCGTACCGAAGAGCACGACCGGCTTCTCGGCCCGGACCAGGATGTCGGCGAGCCGCTCCACCGCGGCCGGGTCCCCGGCGCTCTTGGTGGAGGCGCGGTACGCGCCGGCCTGGGGGATGGTGACGTCCGCCAGTGGCACCTCGGCGTCGAGCACGTCCCGCGGGATCTCCAGGAACGACGGCCCGGGCGCGCCGTTGAAGCACTCGCGGAAGGCCATCGAGACCATGTCGGCGGTACGGGCGGTGTGCGGCACGGTGGCGGCGAACTTGGTGATCGGCGTCATCATGTCGACGTGCGGCAGGTCCTGCAGGGAGCCCATCTTGTGCTGGTTGAGGGCGCCCTGGCCGCCGATCAGGAGCATGGGGCTCTCGGCCCGGAACGCGTTGGCCACGCCGGTGACGGCGTCCGTGGTGCCCGGGCCGGCGGTGACGACCGCGCAGCCGGGCTTGCCCGTCACCCGCGCGTAGCCGTCGGCCGCGTGCGCGGCGACCTGTTCGTGCCGGACGTCGACGACCTCGATGCCCTCGTCTACGCACCCGTCGTAGATGTCGATGATGTGCCCGCCGCAGAGAGTGAAGATGACGTCGATGCCCTCGGCCTTCAGCGCCTTGGCGACGAGGTGGCCGCCGGAGATGCGCTCGGGGTCGCGGCTCGGCTCCTGCAGGATCGGGTCCACGACGGCTTCGGTCGCGGTCTGAACCATTTCTCTCAACTCCCTTGAGTCGCCGCCGGCGACCTACGTGCGATGTCGTGCCGGGTCCGGCGGTGTTGGACTGGAACTCCTCCGCCATCTCTGGAGATTGCATACCGTATTCGGTAGGCAATATCGTTGCGCACCTGATAGTGGGGTGTCTAGGGGGTGACGCTAGGTTTTTCGCCACCCCGGCGGACCACATCGGACCCCGGGCGCGACGGCGGCGACCTCGATGATCGCCAGGCCACGGGACATGGGCGTGCCGGTGCCGCGGGCGTAACGCCCGCGACACCGGCCGGTGTTCAAGCCCGTCCAGGATGGGTAGTAAGCACGGTGACCCGCTCTCACGAGAGGGGGTGGCGTCCGCCACTAAATCATCTACTGCATACAAAAGCCTGTATGCTGGAGCCGTAAGGCCTGATGGATCGAGGGTTGAGCAGGTCGTGGTGAGCCGGAACAGTCCATTCCGTCGGGCGGCACCGGGCGAGACCCGGCCGTCGGCGGGACGGAACCGACTCGCCGGCCCCGCCCGTCGCGGCAGTGACGCCGCGCCGGGCCGACCGATACCGACGCGACCGAACGACACCGGCCGTGCCCGACGGAGCCCCGGGTCCTGCCGGGGATGGCGGGGCCACCGCCGGACACAGCCGGTAGCGGTGTCGCGTCCTGCCACCCGGGACGTCAACCCGGGTGGAGTGAAACCAGTCGCTAACCGAGGTGATGTTGTCATGACTACCCGACGAACCGCCGTACGCTTCCTCACCCGACTGGGGCGTGGTCTCGCGCTGCCCCGCGGGTTCGTGGCGGACGGCCGTACGCTCGGCCTGGGGCTGGCCAGCGCGCTGCAGCGCCAGCAGCGAGCCAGCCAGCCGACGGACGAGGAGATCGAGCGCTTCCTCGCCGGGCACGCTGGGGAGAACCTCAGCGGGCCCACCGGGGGCGACCTGGTGTCGCGGTGACCGCTCAGCGGACATCGCGTTCCGCCAGGGCCACGTCGGAGGTACGGGACACCTCTTCCGGCGCCTGATCAGGGGCGGGACGAGCGGCGGATTGGGCCCGCCGCTCGTCCCGCCGTGACTTCGCCAGGCTGGCCACGGTGGTGATGGCCAGCGTGCCGAGAATCACCCCGAGCGAGACCAGGATGGGCAGCTCCGGCGCCCAGCCGACGCCGTCGTGGTGCAGCGCCTCCAGGACCAGCTTCACGCCGATGAAGGCGAGGATGAGCGCCAGCCCCTTGCTGAGGTAGACCAGCCGGTCCAGCAACGCGCCGATGAGGAAGAAGAGCTGGCGCAACCCCATCAGCGCGAACGTGTTCGCGGCGAAGACCAGGTACGGCTCCTTGGTCAGACCGAAGATCGCCGGAATCGAGTCGAGCGCGAACAACAGGTCGGTGGTGCCGATGGCGACCATGACGATCAACATCGGCGTCACCAGCAGCCGACCGTCCACCCGGGCCAGCACGGAGGCGCCCCGGTAGGAGTCGGTGGTCGGCAGGATGCGCTTGGCGGTACGCAGCGCGATGTTCTCGGAGAACTCGTCCTCCTGCTGCGGCCCGACCAGCTTGATCGCGGTGTAGACCAGGAACGCGCCGAAGATGTAGAACATCCAGTCGAACCGCGCGATCGCCTGGGCGCCGGCCGCGATGAACGCGCCCCGCATCAGCAGCGCCAGGACGATGCCGATGAGCAGCACCTTCTGGCGGTACTGGAGGGGCACCGCGAACCGGCTCATGATGATCACGAAGACGAAGAGGTTGTCCACGCTCAGCGAGTACTCGGTCAACCAGCCGGCGAAGAACTCACCGCCGTACGAGCTGCCCGCGGTCGCCAGGAGGACGCCGCCGAAGGCGACCGCCGCCAGCACGTAGAAGGTCACCCAGGCCACGCACTCGCGGACCGACGGCTCCCGGGGATTGCGGGCGACCAGGTAGAAGTCGAACGCGATCATCACGGCGAAGCCGGCGATCGTGACGGCCCATACCCAGACCGGTACGTTCATGATTCTCCCTTGGTACGGGACAGGGCCGGTTGCCGCACCACCCGCCGGTCCGCCCGGGCCCGCCGCCGGTTCTCCCGGGTCTGCCACTGCGCCTCCGCGTGCCGCAGGTAGTAGCCGTACAACCGGTCGGCCCGTGGGTTGTGGGCGCGGATCCGGTGCAGCCACCGCGGTGCGAACCGCTCGTGCAACCAGGTGAAACCGAGCGCGAACCCGAAACTGACCATCGCCTGGTAGGCGAGGAAGCCGAGGGTGTCGGCCGGCGGGGCCGGCCGGCCCGCGATGAGCAGGCCGGCCAGCACCTCGTGCAGCAACCGGGCGAGCGGGAAGCCCAGGAACCAGTAGAGCGCGGCCGGGGCGAAGACCCCCGGCCGGACCCGACCGGTACCGAGCAGCAGCCCGAACCCGCCACCGAGCAGCGCCAGCGGCAGTCCCAGGGCCAGCCCCTGGGCGGCGGCCCAGTCGACGGGCTGGCTCACGACCAGCGCCATCGCCATGGCCACCGGACCGGCGGCCGCGCCGATCGCGGCGCCGGGCACGGCCAACTCGGCCAGCTCTCGCATCCGATTCGTCGTCATGTCAGTCCACGACCACGCCGAACCGGATCAGGCTGTAGAAGAGCATGCCCAGGTAGAAGACCGCGCCGAAACCGATCACCGCGTTCTGGACGATGCCCGGCCGGATCGGCTTGGGCAGCATCCGGTTGTTGACCAGCAGCAGGACGACGCAGTAGGCGCCCATCGCGAAGGTGGAGAGGAAGGCCAGCACGTCCAGGATCGCGCCCGGACCGTCGGCCGGACCGAAGAGCAGGATGACGATCCCGAACGTGATGACACCCCAGAGGAAGCCCGCGTAGAGCTTCGACACCCCGAACCGCTTGGCGCCCGGTACGAAGTGGTAGGTCATGTCCGACTGGCCCCGGGAGAACGAGTCGAACAGCCCGAGCGTGGCGTTGAGGCCGATCAGCGCGATGAAGCCGAGGAAGATCCCGTGCAGCACCGGCGCGCCGGCGGAGGCGAAGGCGTCCGCCATCGCGGTCAGCGAGGCTTCCCGGTCGCCACCCCTGATGATGTCTCCAACGGCCGGGTTCTCCCGCGCGGCGGTCCGCGCCAGCACCGTGAACGAGATGGTGACCAGCATCGTCACGCCCCAGAAGAGCAGCAGCGCGTCGAAGGTCACCCACCGCCGCCAGCCCTTCCACTTGCGCATCTCGGCCGGGTTGTCGGTGTCGAACATGAAGCCGCGCGACGGCATCTCCTCCTCGTCGCCCGCCGCCCGCAGCCCGCGTACCTTGGGGATGTGCGCCCCCATGCCGGCGCCCGAGTCGCGCAGGTGCAGCGTGTACCACATCTGCTGCATGCCGGACGGACCGGCGAACGCGATCGCCCCGACCAGGACCGGGAACCACGTCTTGGAGAGCGAGCCCTCCGGGAAGTAGCCGAAGTGGAACATGCCGCCGAGGGTGGCGGTGACGTCGCTCCACTGGCCGACCAGCGAGGCCGCCACGGCGGTACCGACGACCAGGACGCCGATCAGGATGCCGAGCACGTTCTCCAGCAGCGAGTAGATGACCGACGCGAGGCTGAAGATGATGCCGACCGCGATCAGACCGACGATCGCGGTGACCACCCAGGGTATGCCGGTGACCTGCTCGAACGCCGCCGCGCCGGTGGAGAGGTGACCCGGCCAGATGTAGACCAGGATCGCCGCTGTGAAGAAGAACCACATCAGTGGTTTGAAGACCCGGGCGGCCCCGAAGAAGATGCTCTCGCCGGTCGCCATGGCGTACCGGGCCATCTCCAGCATGACGAAGGCCTGGAGGGTCACGCCGATCAGGAACAACCACCGGATCTCCGGCCCGAAGACCAGGACCAGGCGGGGCCACATGTACGCCTCGCCCATCCCGACGCCGAGCGCGACGAGGAAGACGGTGGGACCGAGCAGATGGACCGACGGCGGCGGGTCCGGCAGTTCCCGGATCGGCATCGGTTCGAGCCGACCGGCCCGCCAGACCCGCTCCTGGGTCGTCGCGCCGCCGCCGACGGTCGCGGTGGTGATGGATGGATCCCCGCTGGGTGGTGCCGATGAGCCGGTCGCGCTGCCCACCTGCTGGCTCGGGGCAGGCTTTTTCGAAGCCTCCACGCTGGACCTCCTCGGTTTGCCTAGTGGCTGTACGGGGTCTGGGGGACGGATCCAGAACCCTGACGCGTTTGTCCTTGTCGCCCCCTGTTCACGGGACGGCCACGCGGGGTGGCCGTCCCCCTGGCTGATACGTCGCGCGGGATGGAGCTGTCAGCCGTCGCCGTGCGGGCGGCCGCCGAGCAGGCCGGCGGACCGGGCCCAGCGGTACTTCGCGCCGAGTACCGCGACCGGTTTCTCGGTCGTGTAGGGGTACGCCACGATGCCGTGGCGGTACAGGTGCTCGCTGGCCTGCTCGACCTCGACGTCGCCGGCGAGCGAGGCGACGACGGGCTTGTGGATGCCCTTGGCCCGGAACTCCTCGACCACGTCAACGACCAGCTCGGCGAAGACCATGGGCGGCGTCACGATGGTGTGCCAGTAGCCCAGGATCAGCGAGTGGATGCGCGGGTCGGAGAGGCCGAGCGCGATGGTGTTCCGGTACGTCGACGGCGGCTCGCCGCCGGTGATGTCCACCGGGTTGCCGGCCGCGCCGAACGGCGGAATGAACTTCCGGAACGCCTCGTCCAGGTCCGGCGGGATGGACATCAGCGTCAGGCCGTTGTCCACGCACGCGTCGGAGAGCAGTACGCCCGAGCCGCCGGCGCCGGTGATGATGACGACGTTCTCGCCCTGCGGGGTGGGCAGCAGCGGGATGCCGCGGGCGTACTCGAGCAGGTCGTTGAGGCCGGGAGCGCGGATCACGCCGCTGGACCGCAGGATGTCGTCGTAGACCTTGTCGTTGCCGGCCAGCGCGCCGGTGTGCGAGCTGGCCGCCTTGGCGCCCTGGTCGGTGCGGCCGGCCTTGAGCACGACGACCGGCTTGGTCACCGAGACCCGCTTGGCGGTCTCCGCGAACGACCGGCCGTCCTTGAGGTCCTCCAGGTGCATCGCGATGAGGTTGGTGTTCTCGTCGCTCTCGAAGAAGGTGAGCAGGTCGTCCTCGTCGATGTCGGCCTTGTTGCCCACGCCGACGATCGCCGAGACGCCCATCTGGGCCGAGCGGCTGAAGCCCAGGATGGCCATGCCGATGCCGCCGGACTGCGAGGAGAGCGCGACGCCGCCCTTGACGTCGTACGGGGTGCAGAACGTCGCGGAGAGGTTCTGCGGCGTGTAGTAGTAGCCGTAGATGTTCGGCCCGAGGATCCGTACGCCGTGCCGGCGGGCGACCGCGACGACCTCCTCCTGCAGCTCGTGGTTGCCGGTCTCGCCGAAGCCCGAGGGGATGAGGATGGCGCCCGCGACGCCCTTGGCCCCGGCCTCCTCCAGCGCCGCCGGCACGAACTTGGCCGGGATCGCGAAAACAGCGACGTCCACGTCGCCGGGTACGTCGCTGATGCTGCGGAACGCCTTGCGTTCCAGGATCTCGCTGGCCTTCGGGTTGATCGGGTAGATCTCGCCCTGGTAACCGCCGTTCACCAGGTTCTTCATCACCGAGTTCCCGATCTTCCCGGCCTCGGCCGAGGCGCCGATCACGGCGATCGAGGCCGGCTTCATGATCCGGTTCATCGACGCCAGGATCTCCTCCCGGCTGAACCGGACCGGCTCCTTGGCGGCGTTGTCGTCGACCAGGATCCGAACGTCCACCGCGGTCGCACCGTTCGGCGTGGCCAGCACCGGGTTGAGGTCGACCTCGGAGAGCTCCGGGAAGTCGGTGACCAGGTTCGAGACCCGGACGATCAGGTCGGCCAGCAGCTCCCGGTCCGCCCCCTCGGCGCCGCGTACGCCCCGCAGGATCTCGGCCGAGGCGATGCCGTCGACCATCGACAGCGCGGTCGGGTGGTCCGTCGGGGCGAGCCGGAAGGTGACGTCCTTGAGCACCTCGACCAGTACGCCGCCGAGCCCGAACGCGACGACCTTGCCGAAGGTCGGGTCGGTGACCGTACCGATGATGACCTCGTGACCGGAGGTGAGCTGCTGCTGCACCTGGACCCCGAGGATGTTGGCGTCCGCCTTGTATGCGCGGGCGTTGGCGACGATGGTGTCGAAGCCCGCGGAGACCTCGTCGGGGGTCTTCAGCCCGACCAGTACGCCGCCCGCCTCGGTCTTGTGCAGGATGTCCGGCGAGACGATCTTCAGTACGACCGGCAGGCCGATCTCGATGGCCAGCCGTACCGCCTCCTCGGCGGTGGTGGCCAGGCCCTCGCCCGGCGTGGCGATGCCGTACGCCTCGGCCACGGCGCGGCCCTCGGGGGCGGTCAGCGAGCTGCGCCCCTCGGCCTTGACCTGGTCGATGACCCGCCGTACGGCGTCGCGGTCGTAGCGCTGTTCGTTCTC
The DNA here is from genome assembly GCF_040676675.1 of Micromonospora sp. NPDC049559. Classification (NCBI taxonomy): domain Bacteria; kingdom Bacillati; phylum Actinomycetota; class Actinomycetes; order Micromonosporales; family Micromonosporaceae; genus Micromonospora; species Micromonospora sp. NPDC049559. The sequence goes on from NZ_JBFAPK010000014.1 coordinate 41,385, forward strand.
TGGCATGTCCTCGACTCCTTGCAAACGGTTGCCCCGCCGGCTCCGGCGGTTCCGGTTGATTCGCGGGTGGTCAGATGGCGCCGGCGGTGCGCAGCTCACCGATCTGCTGCTCGTCGTAGCCGAGCTCGGCGAGCACCTGATCGGTGTGCTCGCCCAGCAGCGGCGAGCGCTCGACCTCGACGAAGGAGTCCGAGAGCTTGATCGGGTTGCCGACCGTCTTGTACGAGCCGCGCTTGGGGTGGGCGACCTCGACGACGGCGCCCAGCTCGGCGAGGGTCTCGTCCTCGATCAGCTCCTTGGTCGACAGGATCGGACCGCACGGGATGTTGTGGGCGTTGAGCTTCTCCATGACCTCCCACTTGGTGTGCTTCTCGGTCCACTCCTCGATCAGCGCGAACGCCTTGTCGAGCTTGTTGAGGCGCGCCTGCGGGGTGCTCCACGCGGGGTCGTCCGCCAGCTCCGGCCGGCCGATCAGGTCGGTGATCGGCTTCCAGCCGACGGGCTGGATGATCACGTAGATGTAGTCGTTGGGGCCGCCGGGCGCGCAGCGCACCGCCCAGCCGGGCTGGCCGCCGCCGGAGGCGTTGCCGCTGCGCGGTACCTCGTCGCCGAAGTGCTGGTTCGGGTACTCGTTCAGCGGTCCGTGCGCGAGCCGCTGCTGGTCGCGCAGCTTGACCCGGCACAGGTTCAGCACCGCGTCCTGCATCGCGACCTGGACCCGCTGCCCCCGGCCGCTGTGGGTGCGCTGGTACAGCGCCGCGAGGATGCCGGCGACCAGGTGGATACCGGTGCCGGAGTCGCCGATCTGGGCGCCGGTCGCGGTCGGCGGGCCGTCCTCGAAGCCGGTGGTGCTCATCGAGCCGGCCATCGCCTGCGCGATCACCTCGTACGCCTTGAAGTTGGCGTAGCGGCCGGGCCCGAAGCCCTTGATGGAGGCGTAGATGAGCCCGGGGTTGATCTCCTGGAGCTTCTCCCAGGGGAAGCCGAAGCGCTCCACCACGCCGGGCCCGAAGTTCTCGACCAGGATGTCGACCCCGGAGACGAGCCGGGTGAAGACCTCCTTGCCCTGCTCGCTCTTCATGTTCAGCGTGATGCTGCGCTTGTTGCCGTTGAGCATCGTGAAGTAGAGGCTGTCGACGTCGGGGATGTCCCGGAGCTGGCTGCGGGTGATGTCGCCCTGGCCGGGGGCCTCGAGCTTGATGACGTCGGCGCCGAGCCACGCGAGGATCTGCGTGGACGAGGGACCGGACTGCACATGCGTCATGTCGAGGACCCGGACGCCCTCGAGTGCCTTACCCATGAGTCAACCTCCTGTACGCGACACGCCTTTGCCGATCGATGCTGATAAGTCCGCTACGTGCGCCCGGCGGCGGTCCCGTTTCCGCGCGACGGGCGGCGGGAAAAGCCCTCCGGACGGCGGTGCGGGCGGGTCCTACCTGGCTGACCCGGGAAACGAGTCATCGGAGCCCTCCGCATTCGTCGGGGATTGCATACCGTATGGGGTAGGCAATATCGTGCCCCTTGTGACAGTGGGGTGTCTAGGGGGTGGCAGAACGTTTTCGGCGAAGCCATGCCGGTTCCGCCCCCACCACCGGTCCCGGTGATCCGCGCCTGCCCGCGCGCGTTACCCGGTACCCGTCCCGACCCGCACCGGGGTGCGCCCGGACTCCGCGCCACGAAGGGAGATCCACAATGGATCTGTACGAGCATCAAGCCCAGGAACTCTTCGCCAAGTACGGCGTGCCGGTGGGCCGCATGCAGGTCGTCCACACCGCCGAGGAGGCGCGTACCGCCGCCGCCGAGATCGGTGGCCGGGTCGTCGTCAAGGCACAGGTGAAGACCGGTGGGCGGGGCAAGGCCGGTGGGGTCAAGCTGGCCGCCGGGCCGGACGCCGCCCACGAGACCGCCGAGGCGATCCTCGGCATGGACATCAAGGGCCACACCGTACGGAAACTGCTGGTCACCGAGGCGAGCGAGATCGCCGACGAGTACTACGCGGCCCTGCTGCTGGACCGCGCCAACCGCTCCTTCCTCGCCATGGTCTCCCGCTCCGGGGGCATGGACATCGAGCAGGTCGCGGCCGAGGACCCGGCGGCGCTGGCCCGGCTCGAGGTGGACCCGGCCCTCGGGCTGAAGCTCGAGGGCGCGTACCAGCTCTGCGCCGACGCCGGGCTGCCGTCGGACGTGTACGACGAGGTCGGCGAGGTGCTCATCAAGCTCTGGGACGTCTTCCGCGGCGAGGACGCCACCCTTGTCGAGATCAACCCACTGGCCCGGCTCGCGGACGGCTCGGTACGCGCGCTGGACGGCAAGGTGACCGTGGACGACAACGCGCGCTTCCGGCAGCCCGGCCACGCCGCGTTCGTCGACAACGCCGCGACCGACCCGCTCGAACTGCGGGCCGCGGAGAAGCACCTCAACTACGTCAAGCTCGACGGCGAGGTGGGCGTGATCGGCAACGGCGCCGGGCTCGTGATGAGCACCCTCGACGTCGTGGCGTACGCGGGCGAGCGGTTCGGCGGCGTCAAGCCGGCCAACTTCCTCGACATCGGCGGCGGCGCCTCGGCCGAGGTGATGGCGAACGGGCTCGACATCATCCTCGGTGACCCGGCCGTGCGGAGCGTCTTCGTCAACGTCTTCGGCGGCATCACCGCCTGCGACGCCGTCGCCAACGGCATCGTCCAAGCCATCGACCTGCTCACCCGCAGGGGCGAGGTCATCGACAAGCCGCTGGTGGTCCGGTTGGACGGCAACAACGCCGCCGAGGGGCGCCGGATCCTCGCCGAGGCCGCCCTGGACTGCGTACGTACCGCCGAAACGATGGACGGCGCGGCGGCGCTCGCCGCCGAACTCGCCAGCAAGGGGGCCTGACCGAGATGGCAATCTTCCTCACCGAGAACAGCAGGGTGCTGGTCCAGGGCATCACCGGTACCGAGGGCACGAAGCACACCCGCCGGATGGTCGCGGCCGGCACGAACATCGTCGCCGGCGTCACCCCGGGCAAGGGCGGCCAGGAGGTCGACGGCATCCCGGTCTTCGGCGGCGTCGGCGAGGCGGTACAGGCCACCGGCGCGGACGTCTCCGTCGTCTTCGTACCGCCCCGGTTCGCCCGGGCCGCGGTGGTCGAGGCGATCGACGCGGGGATCGGGCTCGTGGTGGTGCTGACCGAGGGCATCCCGGTGCACGACACGGCGGCCTTCTGGGCGTACGCCTGCGCCAACGGCAACCGGACCCGCATCATCGGCCCCAACTGCCCGGGCCTGATCAGCCCCGGCCAGTCCAACGCCGGCATCATCCCCGCCGACATCACCAAGCGGGGCCGGATCGGACTGGTCAGCAAGAGCGGCACCCTGACGTACCAGATGATGTACGAACTGCGCGACTTCGGCTTCTCCACCTGCGTCGGCATCGGCGGTGACCCGATCATCGGGACCACCCACATCGACTGCCTCCAGGCATTCCAGGACGACCCCGAGACCGACGCGATCGTGCTGATCGGCGAAATCGGCGGCGACGCGGAAGAGCGGGCCGCCGAGTACATCCGGGCCAACATCACCAAGCCGGTCGTCGGCTACGTCGCCGGCTTCACCGCGCCGGAGGGCAAGACCATGGGGCACGCCGGGGCGATCGTCTCCGGCTCGTCGGGCACGGCAGCGGCCAAGCAGGAGGCGCTGGAGGCGGTCGGCGTCAAGGTCGGCAAGACGCCGTCCGAGGCCGCGGCGCTGATGCGGGAGATCATCCAGTCACAGGCCAAGTGAGGGGGGCCGGGTATCCCGCGCGAGCCACCGCGCGGGATACCCGCCGGTCCGGGGGTGCGGGCCATACCCGGTCCGGGTCGCGGGCCGCGCGCCGACGTAGCGCGCCGCGCCCGCGACCGGGTCGCCAGGATTACGCCCGCGGGCTACCTGTCCGCCCGTCGAACAGTCCCACGGACCGACGACATCGCCGCCGCCCACCGAGACAGTGGACGCAGGTTGTCCACACGGCGGGAGGACAGAGATGGCGGCAGCATTCACGGCACGCGTCGACCGGGTACGGATGACGCGCCGACGCCTGCTCGAAGCGGCACTGGTGGTGGGAGCCGGCCTGCCGGTCGGCGCGGCGAGCCACGCGTCGGCGGCGCGGGCCACCCCGGGCCCGGTACGGCTCACCCTGCCCGTGCCCACCGGACCGTATTCGGTGGGCACGGCGCGACTGCACCTCGTCGACGGCTCCCGGCCCGATCCCGTGGCCGGCCCGGGGCGTCACCGCGAGCTGATGGTGAGCCTCTGGTACCCGGCCCGGAACGTCGGGCGGTATCCGCGGGCGAGCTGGATGCCCGCCGCCACCCTGCGGGCGTACCTGGTGTCCGGGGGGTTCGCGGCCGACGCCGTGCTCGCGCCGTTCACCGCCGGACACGAGGGCGCCCCGGTGCGGCGGACGGGCGGACCGTTCCCCGTCGTGGTCTTCTCCCACGGCGCGCACGACCACCGCGCCGACACCACGATCGTGGTGCAGGAACTCGCCAGCCACGGGTACGTCGTGGTCACGGTGGACCACACGTACGACGCGTTCAGCGAGTTCCCCGACGGCCGGCTCACCGTTCCGCTCGACGATCCCGAGCACGCGTTGTACCCGGCGGACTTCGCGACGGACATCCGATTCGTCCTCGACCGCGTCGAGGACCTGGCCGCCGGACGCAACCCCGACGCCGGACACCGGCCGCTGCCGGCCGACCTGCGGGGCGCCCTCGACCTGCGCCGGGTCGGCATGTTCGGCTGGTCGAAGGGCGCAACGGCGACGGCCCTCGTCATGGTCGACGACCCACGGGTCCGGGCCGGGCTGAGCATCGACGGCCCGATGCAGGCGCAGCCGCCCCTCGGCACCGACCTGGATCGGCCCTTCATGCTGATGACCGCCGTCTTCACCCGGGCCGCGGAGCCGAGCGTCGCCGAGTTCTGGTCACACCTGCGCGGATGGCGGCTCAACGTGCACGCCGAGGGCGCGGTCCACTCGTCGTACGGCGACAACCAGGTGCTCATCCCGCAGTTGGCGCGGGTCGTCGGGATGAGCGACGAGGAGCTGCGCGGCTGGATCGGCACCCTCGACCCGGTCCGGGCGACGCGCATCCAGCAGGCGTACCCGCTCGCCTTCTTCGACCTGCACCTGCGCGGCCGGCGGGGACGCCTGCTCGACGGTCCGAGCCCGGCCTTCCCGGAAGTGACGTACGTTCCGTGAGGTGACGGACCGCGGCGCGGGAGCCCGTACCGCGGTCCGCGCTCCGCGTCCCGTCCGTGGTGTGCGCGGTGCTTTCCGTCCGTGGTCCGCGTGGCGGCCGTCCGGTGTGGGCGCCCACCGACAGCGGACTCGTCACCCCTGCTGGCTCAGCCGCACGGCCAGGGCGGCGACCGCGGTGGTGAAGAAGACGGCCCATCCGACGAGTTGGCGGGAGCCCACCCGCAGGTGCGCGACAAGCGCTCCGACGAAGTACAGCACGAGACCGCCGGCCGCCAATGTCCCCAGCCACGGCACGGCGAAGCCGGCCAGCAGCCCGAGGGAGCCCGCCGCCAGCAGCACGCCCAACACCGGTACCCACGACCGTGGCACGCCCTTCATGTCCGCCTGGGCTCTCGGATAGTCGTGGCCGATCAGGTAGGTGACGGCGGCGATGCCGTTGAGGACCGACGCGAGGACGGTGACCGTGACGTAGGCGGCGAACATGGGCTGTCTCCTTCTGGGTTGCCACAAGGACGAGCCGGCGCCGGCGAACGTGACGCGCTTGGCCGGACGGGATGGGCGGCGCCGTGGGCGCGCCTGCCGACCTACCCGTCGCGGGAGACAAGGATCATCAGTACCAGGCGCCATGCGATGAACGGCCCGAGGCCGAGAGCCGCGAGCAGCGCGACAATGCCGGCGCTGGTCAGCGCGACCAGCCCGGCGAAGACGGCGCCGTGCGTAGCCAAGGACCGGGCGATGGACCCCGCGAAATCGCGTCTGGTCCGCGGCTCGGCCGGCTCCGGATCGTCCTCGAAGAAGATCACGATCACGACGCTAGGGCGTGCATCGCCGCCGACGAAGTCGCCGTGACGGATCTTCACCGAACCCGCACAAGGCGGTGGGGTGTCACAGCTCGTCGCGGATCATCCGGATCAGCCGGTCGAGGACGCGGCCACCGCTGACCCGCAGACCGTCGTGCTCGTACTCGTTGGTGATCCAGGTACGCAGACCGCGTACCGAGTCGGCCGTCTCCAGCGAGTGGGCGGTGTCGACGTACATGTCGTCGTGGTAGACGGCGGCGACCACCGGTACCTCGTTGCGCGCCAGCTGTCGCGGGTCGTACAGGTCGGGCCACCGCTCCCACCGCGCCAGCAGCTCCGCCACCTCGCGCAGCGGCGCCAGCGCCGGGTCGGTGGTGAACATCCAGGGGTAGATCATCTCGCCGGTCAGCAGCACGGGAAGCTCGTCCGCCAGCGCCCGGTCGACGTCGAAGCGCGGGAACTCGGCGCGGACCGCCTGGGCCGCCCACCCGGTGCCGTACGGCGACACCGAGCGCTGCCCGTAGCTCGGCTCGTGCAGCACCGCGAAGAGCGGGTTGACGGCGAACGACAGGTGGCCCTGGACCTGGGCGAGGAACGCGTCGCCGAGCTCGCTGCCCGGCAGGAACGCGTCTTCCAGGAGGTAGTGCAGCGTGTGTGAGCCGTTGCCGGTGCCGAGCATCATGCCGAGCGCCTGGAACGCCTCGGCGGTCAGCAGCCCACCGCCGGGCAGCCGTACCTCGTGCTCCCGTAGGTGTCGTACGACGGCGCGGACGGTCTCGACGTCCCGGGGGTAGCGGGCGTAGTGCGCCTCGACCTTCCGCCGTACGCGCGGGTAGGCGGCCCGGTAGACGTCCTCGGCCGTGCGGTCCAGCCCGGGCAGGCCGCCGGTCACGAACGCCTCGCGGATGCCCTCCGGCGCGTACGACAGGTAGGTGAGGGTGCAGAAGCCGCCGAAGCTCTGGCCGAGCACACTCCACCGGCCCTGCTCGCCGAGCAGTTGCCGGCGGAGCAGCTCGCAGTCCCGCACGATCGAGTCGGCCCGGAAGTGCGCGAGGTAGCCGGCCTGCGCCGCCGCGTCCCCGCGCCGGGGCAGGGTGTGCCGGTCGGCGGGGGTGGAGCGGCCGGTACCGCGCTGGTCCAGCAGCAGCACCCGGTAGTCGTCCAGCGCCCGGTCCAGCCAGCTGTCCCGGCCCACCGGGCGGGGTGACCGGCCGCCGGGGCCGCCCTGGAGGAACAGCAGCCACGGCAGCGTGTCGGGATCCTTGCCGGCCGCGACCACCTCGCGGGCGTACACCTCGATCTGCTCACCGGCCGGCTCCGCGTGGTCGAGCGGTACCTGGAAATGGTGGTCGGTGACGACGGTGCCGGGTTGACGGTAGGTCGGCACGGTTTCCTCCTCCGGAAGTTCTGCGGCGCGCGGCCCGGCTTCCGGAACGGGATCCTGCCAGGTCGGGTGGGTGGACCAGCGCCGGGCAGGCGGAGAGCCGCCGGCGGGGCCGGCGGCTCTCCCGGTACCGGCACGCTCCCCAACGCGCCGGTGGTCTCCTGCGTGGACGGCGGTCAGCCGCCGGCGCGAAGGTGCTGGGGCAGGGGCAGCGCGGGCCGTCCCGGCTGGCGCAGCCGCGCGGTGAGCAGCGCGCCGACCAGCCCCAGGCACCCGGCGACGACCGACGCGACGATCGCTCCCGGAGCGGCCACCACCAGCCCGGCGAGCCAGATGCCGAGTACGCCGCCGACCGCCTTGCCGCTGTAGACGATGCCGTAGTTGGTGAGGTTCGCCTCGCCGCCGAACCAGTCGCGCACCACGCTGACCATGAGCGAGTAGCCCGCGCCCGTGCCGGCGCCCGCCAGCGCCGCGAAGCCGACCACCGCGACCGTCTGCTCGGCGTGCAGGGACGCGAGCAGCCCGAACTGGGCCACCGCGCCGAGGCCGAGCGAGAGCCCGAGGGTGCGCCGGCGGCCGAACCGGTCCGAGAGCGAGCTGGTGACGGTACGGCCGATGCCGGTCGCGGCAGCCAGCGCGCCGATCGAGGCGAGCAGCACGAGCGGTGCGCTCTGTGCGGTCCGGGCGTACCCGCCGAGGTACGCGATGTCGAAGAGCGCGATACCCGAGGTCAGGACGACGACCAGGAACATGATCGGCAGCATGCCGCTGCGCAGCGCGGCCCGGGGGGAGTGCGGCCGGATCGCCGGGGTGTTGTTCGGGATGCTGCGGTTGAGCCGGCGGTCGACCGCCCAGCGCTGCGGGTCGATGTGCGGCGGCCACCAGTGCGCGGGTGGCTTGCGCAGCAGCAGTGCGGCGGTGGCGACCACCACGAAGACCACGGCGGCGGTGGCGTCCAGGATCGCGGCCCGGTTGTCGACGCCGAGGGCGTACGCGGCGACCGCGACGAACGGCAGCGCACCGTAGCCGAACGCGCCGCTGACCAGGCCGACCCGCCCCGCGGTCCGTTCGGGGAACCACTCGGTGACGGTGGCGATGCAGGTCATGTAGACCAAACCGGCGCCGACGCCGCCGAGCACGGAGTAGCCCAGCAGGACCGTGGCGAGGTCGCCGGAGTGTCCCAGCGTCACCAGCGCGACCAGGCATCCGGCGGCGCCGACCAGCATCGGTACGGCGGGCCGGGCGCGCAGGCGGCGGTACCACCACGCGGCCAGGGGAGAGCTGCCGGCCTGGCACACCACCCAGAGCGCCAGTACGGCGAACGCGTCGCCGTGGGACCACCCGTTGGCCCCGGTGAGGGCGGGGATCGCGGCGCCGAACCCGTACTGGAACAGGCTGATCGCCAGCATCGAGGCCCAGGAGAGGCGGATCATCCAGGCGCGGGACCGTCCGATGAGTTCCCGGTCGGTCTCCCCGACCCGGTAGCGGCGGCCATATACGTCGCGGATCTCGCGTACGGCGGTCGTGCTGGAGTCCGTCATGGGTGCCTCCATTGCATACAGTATGCCAGCTGCCTTTCTGTGTACCATCGGTCACACCACACTGTCCAGGTACGCCCGGAAAGCGGGACGTGGTCGGCCGCCGGTGGTCCCGGCCCCGCCGGTACCCGGGTGCCTAACCCGCCACGCCGTCGGAACCCGCCACGGCGTCGGAACCGGCCGTGCCGGCGGAACCGGCCACGGCGTCGGGACCGGGCACACCGTTGGGACCGGGTGGGTCCGCCTCGGGCGTCCGCGCCACGGGTACCCGCGTACCGGAGTTCCCGCGCGTCGCCGGCTCGGTCGGCACCGGCTCCGCGAGGCGTTCGGTCATGGTCACCGACAGGCCGGCGGGCACGGCGGAGAAGACCCGGCCCGCGCGCGCGTCGTCCACACCGAGCGGCTCCGGGCCGGGGGAGACGACGGGACTGCGCGCGGCCGGCCGGTTCACCTCCAGTGACCGCAGGACGTCCCGCAGCGCGGCCCAGTCCTCCTGCGCCGCGAACATGGCGGCGGCGGTCATCAGCAGGTGCCGGCCACCCTCGTAGTCGCCCGCCCGCAGGCGGATCTCGCCGCGGACCCGGTCCAGCCGCGCGGCCAGCGGCGCGAGCACCTCCCGCGGCTCGCCGGCGGCGTGCAGCAGGCCCAGCTTCCCGCCCGCGACGTGCGCGAGCCGGTCGGCCTCCACCGACCGGCCCAACTGGAGCACCGTACGCGCCAGCATGCAGTAGGCGCGCACCTCGCCGACCGGGTTCTCCATCTGCCGGAAGAGCACCGCCGCGTCCGCCGCCCGCCTGGTCGCCAGTACCGCGGGCGCCGTACCGGGCCGCGGATCGGCCAGCTCGTCGCGGGGCGCGGCGGCCTGGCCGAGCAGGAACCGCGCCATCCGGTACTGCACCGTCGCCCGGCGGCGCTGGTCCTGCTCGACGAAGGAGAGCACCGCGCCGAAGTAGTCGGTCGCGCTGTGCCAGTCACCGCGCCGCCGGCCCGCCTCGGCCAGGGAGAGCAGGATCCGGTACCGGGTCGCGTCCGGCACCACCGGGTCGAGCAGTTCGTCCTTTGCCGCCTCCGGCGTGTCGACGTGGTGCGCCTCGCCCAGCAGCACCCGGATCAGGCGCTGCTCGGGCCGGTCACCGGTCGCCTCCGCGTTGCGGTACGCCGCCTCCAGCGCGTCGATCGCCTGCCGGTGCCGGGCGGCCTGCAGGTACGCCTCGCCGCGCTTGCGCAGCACCTTGGTGAACCGGCGGCTCGCCGTCGCCCGTACCTCCTCGGTCGGGCCGCCGTCCCGCAACCGGAGGCAGAGGTGCAGCGCCAGGGTGAAGCTCCGCTCGGCGTCGCGGTACCGCTCGACCGCGACCAGGAACGTGCCCTGGGCGAGCAGCACGTCGACCTGCCCCAGCCGTTCCCCCTCCCGCTCGGCCGCGCGCACCGCCTCCTCGTACGCCCCCAGGCTGGCGCGCAGCGGCACGTCCGCGACCACGCAGCCGTCGAGCCAGGCGCCGATCCGCCAGCGGACGGCGTCGGCGGTACCGGGCGCGCGGATCAGCCGGAGCAGGTTCGGGTACTCGTTGCGCACCCACCGCTGCGGGTAGTCCGCGATCCGCCTCGCCAGCGACCGGGCCGGCGCGGACTCCTCGTCCAGCGCCTTCAGGGCGGCGGTGACCACGTCGAGGTAGGCCGCGTCCAACCGGGCGAACGCCCGCCCGACCTCGTCCTCCGGGAGCCGCACCGCCTGCTCGAAGGCGAAGAGCCGGGTCAGCGGGTGTATCCCGTACCGGGCCACCCGCTCGGTCGGGTCCATGCCACGGTCGTCCAGCAGTTGCGCCGCGGCCAACCGGTCGACCAGCGCCTCCGCCTCGCCCGGCGGCAGCTCCAGCAGCGGACAGAGCACCGACGGTACGAAGGTCGCCGACGGCACCAGGGCGAGCAGCATCAACGCGCGCTGCTCCTCGGGGAGCAACCGCTGGTACTCGGTCATCAGGTGCCCGCGCAGCGAGCGGCCGGGACGCACCAGCCAGGCCAGCCGGGACCGCTTCTCCCGCAGCAGCCCCGCGACCTGGCAGACGTCCGCCCGGTCCTCGGAGACCCGCTCCGCCGCGGCCCGGATCGCCAGCGGCAGCCGACCGCAGTACTCGATGACCTCGGCGACGCACTCGGGTCGCAGCCCCTCCTCGACGCCCGAGATCGTGTGGAACATGGCGAGCGCGTCGTCGGCGTCGGGCAGCCCGAGCCGGTACGAGGGGTAGGGCAGCGGGTCCGGCCAGAGCAGTTCCCGCCGGCTGGTGATCAGTACGGCGGTGGCCGGATCGCTCGGCATCACCGCGCGGACCTGCTCGGCGTGGCGGGCGGCGTCGAAGATGAACAGGATCCGCTTGCGGGCCGTGAGCGACCGGAACACCAGCGCGCGGTCGGCGGTGGTCCGCTTCTTGCGCATCTCCTTCTCGTCCCAGCCGAGCGCGAGCAGCAGCTCCTGGAGGACCTCGTTCGGGCTGCGTGCGGTGCTGCCGGTGCCCAGGCTGACGTAGACCTGGCCGTCGGGGTACCGGTCGGCGAGGCTGCGGGCCAGCCCGTCGACGAGGGCGCTCTTGCCGACCCCCGGGGCGCCGTGCACCAGCAACATCACCGGACCCGTGGCCGGGGCCCGGACCCCGCCCGCCCGCCGCCAGCCCAGCCGGCGTCGCGACGCGGCGTCGCGCTCGGCGCGCTGCCGGTCGTGCCGCTCCCGCAGCTCCACGAGCTCACCCGCCCGGCCCACGAAGAGCACGTCGCGCGGCGGCAGGGTGGGCACGGCCCGCACCCGCCGGCGCGGCAGCCAGCGCCACCACACCCGGCCGGCGCGCGACTTCCGCTTCCGCCGCTCGCGCCGGCGCTTCCTCTTCGGCGTGGCGCCGCCCGACCGGCCGGTGTGCCGGGACGAACCGGTGGGCGCAAGGTGCCCGCCCGCCATGGCCGGCTCACCGCCCGGTTCGGTCGGCAGGGCGCCGATCGCGCCCGCGACACCCAGCACCACGAGGGCGACGATCTGCAGGTGGGGCGGTATGTCGTCGTAGACGGTGCTCAGGCTGACCGAGAGCACGGTGGCGAGCAGCACGGCCGGCAGCCGGAACCGGCGTAGGCGGCGCAGCCACGTCCGCAGCCACGTCCGGAGCCGGATTCCGCGTGACAGCGATACGCGCTCGCCGGGGCGCCCGTCGGGGTCGTAGCTCATCGCGTCACCCGGTCGGTGCCGATCGGGCCGGGACGCCCCGGGCGGTGCCGGCGGGGCCGTTCCGGGCCCCCGGCGCCGGCCTCGTCCGAGACCACCTGCCAGAGCAACTGCTCGGCGAGCCGGCGACCCTCGGCGTCGTCGACGTTCATGAACGCCTGCTTCGCCGCCTCCAGCAGCCGTACCGCCTCGGCGCCCCGTCCGGCGAGGCGGTACGCGTCGGCCAGCGCGGTCGCGGCGCTCGCCATGATCCATCGGTCGCCGCAGCGGCGGAAGGTGCCGTGGCACTCCTCCAGCATCGGGATCGCCCGCCGCACGTGCCCCTGGTCGAGGTGGGCACGGCCGAGCGCGAGCCGGGCGTGCCCGGCACCGTACCGGTGTTGCAGCGCGGTGAACCCGGCCAGCGCGGTCGAACTGAATTCGCGGCTCTGGTCGTAGCGGCCCTCGTCGAACAGGAGCAGCGCGCGCTGCAACCGGATCCAGCAGCGCGGCAGCGGCTGCGCCGACTCGACGGTCAGCCGCTCGGCGGTGGCGAGCAGCCGCGCGGCCTCGTCCCGGTCGCCGCACGCCTGCTCCACCGTGCCGTGAGCCAGCAGCACCGTGGCCAGCTCCCGCCGGCCGGGCTCCCCGTTGCGCTCGCACCAGGCGCGCGCGTGCTCGGCGTACGAGCGCCCCGCGACCGGGTCGCCGCGCAGCGCCTGCAACAGGATCAGCTCGCGGAGCACCTGGATCCGCTCGATCCGGTCGTCGTCGGCGCGCACGAGCGCCGAGTACGCATCGTCGAGGTCGCGCTCGGCCTGGGCGACCTGGTGCAGGCGCCGGCGCAGGCTGCCCCGAAGTCGCATGGCCCGGGACGTGACCAGGTACGAGTCGCCGCCCCGGTCCCGGGCCTCGTCGGCGTACATCGCCGCGGCGTCGAACCAGCCGAACTCGGCGAGCACGTCACCGAGCGCGACGAGGATGAACGCCTCCTCGACGTCGAACGCCGCGGTCGCGCCCGCCCGCGACGCGCGCCGCTCCCGGCACAACGCCAGCGCCTCCCGCGCCCCCTCCAACGCCTCGTTGAGCCGGCCCTCGCCCAGCCGCTGGTAGACCGCCTGCCGCAGCGACAGCTCGGCGTCCTGGGCGACGCGCCGTTCGCGCGCGGCCCGCAGCTCCTGGCGGATCTCCTCCGGTGCCCGCGGGAAGAGCTCTGCGAGCCGCGCCGCGGCGTACGCCCGGGTGTGTGTCGGCAGACCGTAGCTCGGCAGTCCGGACCCCTCGTCGAGCTGCCGTTCCAACAGGCGGGCCCGGGCGAGCCGGTCGAGCAGCCGGCCGGCCCGCGCCAGCGGGACCTCCTGACCGGGCCGCGCGCCCCGCAGCAGCGCGGCGAGCATCCACGGCTCGACCCGGTGGGTGTCGGCCAGCCCGAGCAGCGCCAGCGCCTCCTGCTCCGAGCGGGTGAGCAGGGCGAACGCCAGGTCGAGGATGCCCGCGAAGGCCACGTCGGGCAGCACCGAAGGGTCCGTACGCGCCTCGGTCATCCGGCGGACGGTGACCTCCAGCATCCAGTTGCGACGCGCCGCGAGCACGGCGCCGGCGATCGAGAGCGCGATAGGGTAGCCGCCGGCGGCCGCCACGATCCGGTCGGCCTCCGCGGGCTCCTGGTCGACCCGGTCGCCGCCCACGAGCTGACCGAGCAGTTCACGGGCGTGGTCTGGGTCGAGCGGCGGCACGACCAGGCTGAGTCGTCGGGGGTACCGTTCGGCCAGCTCGGGCAGGTCTCGCTCGGCGGTGACGATGGCCAGGCAGCGCGGTCCGGCCGGCACGAGCGGCAGGACCCGCTCCGCCGTCGGCGCGTCGTCGAGGATCACCAGGACCCGCCGGCGCCGGGTCCGTTCCCGGTACCAGCTCTGATAGTCGGTCGGGTCGGGGTCCGGGTCGCGCGGTCCCTTCAGCGCCCAGACGAACGTACCGAGCTGCTCGTTGACGCTCGTGTCGCGACCGCGGTCGAACCGCAGCAGCAGTTGCCCGTCCGGATAGTCGCGCGCCACCAGGTGCGCCACGCTCACCGCGAGCGCGGTCCGGCCGACGCCCGGTGGTCCGTGCAGCACGACCAGCAGCGGTTCACGCCGGCCGCCGGCCGGATCGCCGAGGTACGCCGAGAGCGTCGCGAGCTGCCGCTCCCGTCCGACCAGGAGCCCGGGCGGCGGTGGCAGCTCGGCCGGGGCGACCGCCTGGTGCCGCTCGTCGTGCGCGGTGCGGTCGAGGCCGCCGGGGACGACCGCCACGGGCGGGGCGGCGGAGCGGCGGTACCGGACGATCAGCACCACCAGGTACGTCAGCAGCGCCCCGGTACCGGCGGCGGCGACGAGTTGCACGGTCGAGAGCCAGGAACTGTATCCGGTGGCAAGTGCGATGGGAATCAGCACGACAGCCGCGAGAATGATCCTGATCCGGTGGCCTGTTCCCATCGCGATTCCTCCCTCGGTTTCTCATCTTCACCCGAGGAAGTGACTCGATCCAGCCGATGAATCCCTTCAGGCGCGGAAACGGGACGTGCCGTGGCACGATTCGGGGCCGGTCAATCAATGGCAATTGGCCGAGCGGATGATGTTCCGCGGGCGGAACTGTCGAATCAAGGACTCCGCGAAACCGTCGGTACGACCGGCGCGGCCGCGGTTCGGCGGGCGTGCTGGGCGCGGGTTCCGGTCGGTGGCGACACGGGCGGAGGTGGGCGGCCGGGCCGTCGGCGCGCAACCCCCGCGTGGGCGAGATGGAAATTCCACGCCGGCACGGGCCGGCCGGCGCCGGGATTCGGGACCCGTGGCGCAGCGGTGCGGAGTAGGCCGACGGCGATTCGCGGCGGGACGGGGAATCGCACGGGCGGAACGATTGGTGCTGGGCCGATTCGCGTCGCACCGGCCGATTCGCGCCGGCCGGGGCGATTGGTAGTGGCGGGCCGATTGGTAGTGGGCGGGTGAGCGCGGTTGGCGGTCCGTCCGGGAGTGCGCGATGACGTTACCGCCGTCGGTCCCGCCGACCGTGACGTCGGCGGGTGACGATCGGAGTCGCTACGGGGTGCGGGCGGTCAATCCAGTGGGCGCTTCAGGTGGTAGCGGTGGATCTCCGTGGTGCCCTGGAGATTGTTGACGTCCTCCTCCGCCGAGACCAGCTCCCAGCCGTCCGCGCCGGCCCGGTTCAGGTGCGCGATCGCGGTGTCGCCGAACTGCGTCACGTCGCGCCGGGAGCCGTCCGGCCCGTACCAGGTGAAGCTGATTCCCCAGCCCTGACCCTCGGCGGTGCGGCGCCGGACGAGCAGGGCGTACTCCCATCTGACCATGCGCTCCATTATGGCCTGTCCCATCGGCGCGACCGCTCCGGAACACGGCACGGAGCGGGTGGCTCCCACGCGGGCCACCCGCCCCGTGCGTGTCGACCACGCCGGTACGCCCGGCCGACAGACGAAGATCGTGGTCCGGGGCGTCCGCGAGCCCCCGACGGTCAGTAGGTGAAGGTCCAGAGGAAGTAGAAGCCGGGGCCGGTGGGCCCGTACTGGCGGTACTCGCAGTAGTACCAGCTCCACTGGCCGGTCTGGACCCCCTCGCTGCCGTAGCTGTTGCAGAACTGACCGTCGGAGTAGACGCCGCGTAGCGTGCCACCCACCGGGTCGGCGCCGGCCGGCGCGGCGCCGACCCCGACCAGGCCGCCCAGGGCGAGCGCCAGCGCCATCCCCAGGGTTACCCATCTGCGTCGCATGAAGGCTCCTCTCGTCATCGTCCACAGCGCACGGTGACTCGATTCGAAGTCGGGCCGTGACATCGAAAGATGCGAATACAGCCTTGCCGGGTCGGGCGCCGTCCGGTTCCCGACAACGGGCCGTGCTGCGCCGACGTTCCGCCACCGCGCTCTCCGTCGAACGGGCATCCGGCCTGGCGACCGAGCGGGACCGAGCGCGCTCGGCAGCCGCCGTGGGCAGAAGCGGACCCTGTCTCCTCGTCTCCTTGTCCGGGTCTCGATCGCTTGCGCTCAATGAAGTCCCGGACTCCAGGAGGGCTGAATGAGGGTGCGGCGACATTGGGGTGCGAGGTGGCTGGCGCTGGTACTGGTGGCGTCGGTCGGGTTCGCACCAGGGCGGGCGGAGGCGGCGGTGAGACCGTCGTGGGCGCCGTTACCGCAGGACCGGTCGGTGCCCGGCGCGAAGGCGAAGTTCACCCCGCCGCCGGCTCGACCGCGGGCCGCAGCGGGCAGCACCGGCGCGGGCGCGTTCACTCCGGTGCTCTGGCGGACCCTCGCCGACGGTTCGGGGTGAGCGGCCAGGTGGTCAACATCGTCGTCCGCAAGACCGGTGACGGGCTGACCGAGTACGTGATCGAGCGCGGCCTGCGGTACATCAGGCGGCCGAAGAGCAACTTCGAGGAGCTGGAGGACATCGTCGAGCTGGACAAGAAGGCGGTGATGACCCGGGCCGGACGGGTGCTGGAGTTCCTGGGCAGGGGATCGGCGGCAAGTACGACAAGATCGACAACTGGATCATCCACGACGTCATACCGCCGCACGTCTGCTGAGCAGCACGCGGCCTTCGACCGCATACGACCACCGCCCCGGCTCGGACGTACTCGTCTAGGCTCGCTTCGTCCGGTGCGTCGGGAGTGGCGGGGGAGGCGGGCATGCGGGCGGGCTGGTACCCGGATCCGTTCGGACGGCAGCCGCTGCGCTGGTACGACGGTACGGAGTGGACGCCGCAGGCCCTGGACGGATGGCAACGCCCGGTGGTCGATCCGCCGCCCCCGCCGGGCGCTCCGGTTCCCGGTTCCTCCCCGGCTGCTGGTCCACCCTCGGCCCCGACCCCCGGGTTGGCCCCGGTCCCGGGTCCACCCTCGGCTCCGGTTGTCGCTGGCCCGCCCGGTCCGGCCGGCCCGCCCGAGCCTCCCGCGCTCCCCGCGCAGCCCGGTCCGGCGGCGAGGCCGGGGGTGCCGGCCCCGGAGGCCCCGGCGCCGTCGAAGTCGCTGGTGGCGTCGTTGGCCTGGAGAATGCCGCTCTTCGCCGTCGCCGCCGGGCTGATGCTCTTCGGATTCCTGGTGCTGCCGTGGGTCGAACTCCGCTTTCCCGACCGGCGGGTCGGCATCGGCTACCTCAGGTTCGCGGACTGGTTCATGGCGAACAACGTCGAGGTCGGCGCCGCGCGGGGCGCGTACGGTCAGGGACTCGCGCTGCTCCTGGCGGGAGTCTGCCTCGTCGTCGCGCTGGCGGCGATCGTGGTGACGGTCGCGCAGGGCCGGGTGGCCGGCTGGGTCACCGTCGTCTGGCTGCTGTTGTTCGTGTCGGCCCTCCTCAGCTGGGCGGGGCAGCCGACGGTGGGCGGCCTCGACGTGCCGTGGAGCGGTCCGCCGTACGCCCTGCCGGGCAAGGGCCCGCTGGCCGTCACCGTCGGTCATTTCGCGCTGGCGTTCGCCTGCCCGACGGTCGACGCGCCGATCAGGCGCACGACGCGACGGTAGGGCGGCGGACCGGGCGCTACGCCGACTGGCGCGGTACCAGGGTCGGCTCGAAGATCACCGAGGTGGGGCGCAGGGTGGGGTCGTCCACCCGGGCGAGCAGCAGCCGGGCGCTCTCGGCCGCCATGTCCTCCAGCGGATGCCGGATCGTGGTCAGCGCGGGCCGGGCGGCGAGCGCCGCGCTGCTGTCGTCGAAGCCGATCACCGCGACCTCCTGCGGGACCGCCCGGCCCGCATCCCGCAGCGCGGCCAGCGCGCCCTGGGCCATCAGGTCGTTGGCGACGAAGACGCCGTCCAGCTCCGGCTGCTCCGCCAGCAGCCGCCGCATCGCCCGTTCCCCGCTGTCGTGGGTGAAGTTGCCGGGGACGCAGGGGAACCAGGCGTGGCCGTGCCGGGCCATCGCCCGCCGGAAGCCGGCCATCCGGTCGGCGCTGGCCGGCACGTCCACCGGCCCGGAGATCATGGCGACACGGCGGCAGCCGCGCGCGGCGAGCCGGTCGGCCGCGAGCGCGCCGCCGGTCTCGTTGGCGAGGTCGACGTAGCTGATCGGCAGCGGCCGGGCCGGTCGCCCGATCATCACGGCCGCGAGGCCGGCCTCGGCCAGCAGGCGCGGCAGCTCGTCCTCCGGGTGCAGGGAGAGCAGGACGACGCCGTCGGCCTGACCCTGCCGCAGGTCGCCGACGAGCCGGGTGCGCGCGTCGGTGGAACCGACCAGTTGGAGGGCGAGCTGGACGCCGGCCGGGCGGAGCACGCTCATCAGCCCGCCGACCACCCGCCCGAAGAACGGGTCGGTGAAGAACCGGCCCATGAACGGGTCGTCCTCGGCGTGCTCCTCGGAGTCGGAGACGACCAGGGCGACGGTGCCGGTGCGCCGGGTCACCAGCGACCGGGCCGCGCGGTTGGGGACGTACCCGGTCGCGTCGACCGCGTTCCACACCACCTCGTGCAGGCGGGGATCGACGTTGCGCACGCCGTTGATGACCCGGGAGACGGTGGCCCGGGAGACCCCGGCGACCTGGGCGACGTCCTCCAGGGTGGGCAGCCGGGTCCCGCCGCGCCGGTCGGTGCTCATCGTGGCGCGCCCCGTGACGTCATGGCGGCATTTATAGCACAGCGCTGGGAGAGCGCTCTCCCGCCGCGCGGGTCCGCTGGGGAGGAACCCCGGAAGGCCCCTCCCCAGCACCGCCTCAGCGGTAGACGCCGAACTCCCAGAGCGAGTAGCCGTACCCGGTGCCGCGCTCGGTGCCGTTCATCCGGACGTACCGGCCGGACCCGGCCACGTCGACGCGGTCGAAGCCGCCGTCGCCGCTGGTGGTCGAGTAGACGGTGGTCCAGGTGTCGCCGTCCGGCGAGGTCTGGATCTGGTACGACTTCGCGTACGCCGCCTCCCAGGCGAGCAGCACGTGCGCGAAGGTGGTGTTCGCGCCGAGGTCGATACGGATCCACTCGGCCGGCGTCCAGTCGCTCGCCCAGCGGGTGCCGTAGTCGCCGTCGACGGCGTACGCCGGCAGCTGCGGGCCGCTCGGCCCGGTCGGCTGGTACGACGAGGCGGTGACCGGCCGGTTCAGCGCCACGTTGGTACCGGGGACCGTGGGCGGCACCACCCGGAACGAGCGCTGCTCGATCCCGACGTTGCCCTGCCCGTCGTACGCGTAGACGTAGACCTTCCAGACCCCCAGCTGCTCCGGCGCGGTGACCGAGAAGTGGCCGGGGCTGGTCTGGGTGAAGCGGACGTGCCGCAGGCCGGTGTTGCCGGTGATGTGCTTGTCGCTGAACATCAGGTTGTAGCGGACGGTGTCGCCCTGCGGGTCGGTGGCCGGCGCGTCCACGGTGAACTGCCCGCCGGCCGGCACCGCGGTCTGCGGGGTCACCGTCATGGCGCCGAACTCCGGCGGCGTGTTCGCCGACGCCTGGCCCGTGTACGCCTGCCGCAGCGCGTGGTAGCCCTGCCGGCGCCAGCCGCCCGTGGTCGTGTTGAGCCACACCCCGCCGAAGTCGTTCTCCAGCCCGTAGTGGAACTCGGTCGCCCCGAGGGCCACGCCGGGGTGCGACCGCACCGCGTTCCAGCTCGCGGTGTAGCCGGCCCGCTTCTGCGCGTCGGTCGGCTCGGACGGCACCCCGTTGACGTCGGCGGGCACCTCCCACTCGCCGGCCGGCCCGCCCTCGGTGATCAGGTACGGCTTGGTGTAGCCGCCCGCGATCCAGTCCGACTTCACCGTGCCGATCGCGCCGTACGAGTTGACCGCCAGCAGGTCCAGCGCCGGGGCGTACGTCCGGTAGTAGGGCCAGGCGCCGGTCCACGCGTCGGTGGAGGTGACCGGGTGGTTGGGGTCCGCGGCGTGGATCGCCACGGCCACCTCGTTGACGAACCTGGCGTACGCCACCCGCCGGGCCTCCACCTCGGCGGCGGGCAGGCCGTGGTCCTGCATGGTCAGGATGACCTCGTTGCCCACGTCCCAGAGCAGCACGCCCTGGCGGTTCTTCAGGGCGTTGACCCGCGCGACGATCTCGTTCTTCACGTTGTTCTTGTAGGTGGTGTCGTTGACGTAGTCGGCGCCCTGGTTGAGCCAGTGCCCGACGATGACCTTCACGCCCTGCTGGGCGGCCCGGTCGAGCAGCACCGGCGTCTGCGCGTCGTCCACGCCCCAGGTGCGGATCGTGTTGACGCCCATGTTCCGCAGGTCCCGCAGGTAGCCGTCGGCGGCACCCTGCGGTGGGCCGTAGGTGATCCCGCGCACCTCGTACGGCGCGCCGTTGACCTGGAGCTGCCAGTTGCCCTGGGAGCCGGTCACCCGTACCACGCTCGGGCCGGCCGGGGTGGCCGGGTCGGTCATCGCCGCCGGTACGGTCCCGCTGGCGCGGGCGACGGAGACCGAGTCGACGCTGAGGACTCCGCCGGACGTGGTCTCGGGCGTCGGGGTGGTGCGGCCGGCGACCGCGTTCGGCAGCGAACCGCCGATGGCGAGGTCCAGCCGCAGGTAGAACCCGTGCTGCACCGCGTCGCGCCAGGCGGTCACCCCGACCTGGCTCTCCCGGACGACCCAGGTCTGCCGCCCGTCGAGGTAGAACCGGATCTCCTCGTCGGTCTTCGTACGGTCGATGACCTGGCTGTACTCGTGGTAGCCGCCCTGGCAGCCGACGCAGCTGGCGAAGCCGCTGGTCCGGCCGTCGTACTCGTTGCACGGCCCGCCCGGCGCGGTGCCGCAGTGCAGGGTCTGCGCGAGCTGGTCCCGGCCGTTGACGTCGGTCATGATGTCCGTTTCGCCGACGCCCGGCCAGTTGGTGAAGTTGCCCCGGTAGGCGGCGCCGGTGGCCCGGAAGCCGGGCCAGTAGCCGAGGCCGACCGCCACGTCGGGCTGCCGCAACACGGCGCTGAACTTCAGCAGCTCGCCCGGGTTCGGGGCGAAGTCGGCCCGCTGGGTCTCCAGCCGCCCGGAGGTCCAGTTGCCGGCGCCGTCGCGCAGCGCCCGGATGTTGAGGTGCCCGGCGCCGTCGAGGTAGACGTTCGCGGTACCCGCGCTGGCGGTCTCGACCGAGCCGGTACCCCAGTTCGGGGCGCCACCCGGATACTGCGTACCGGTGCGCAGCAGCCAGTTGGCGGCCGACGGCGAGCTGTTGGCGCCGCCGGTGAAGTCGTCGCTCCACACCGTCGTCCAGCTGCCGGGCACCGGGTCGGGGGAGCCGGTCGGCCCGGGCGTCGGGGTGCCGTCGGTGCCGGTGTAGACGCCGAACTCCCAGAGCGAGTAGCCGTAGCCGTTGGCCCGTGCGGTGCCGTACATCCGCACGAAGCGGCCGGAGCCGGCGACGGTGAGGTCCTGCACGCCACCCGGCCCGCTGCCGGTGGTGTAGACGTCGGTCCAGCTCGTACCGTCCACCGAGGTCTGGATCGCGAAGGTCCGCCCGTACGCGGCCTCCCAGCGCAGCAGCACCCGGCAGATCGACCGGACGGCGCCGAGGTCGACCCGGATCCACTGCGGATCGGAGAACTGGCTCGACCAGCGGGTGTTCGGGTCGCCGTCGAAGGCGGCGGCGGCCGGGGTGCCGGCGCCCTCCTCCGAGG
The DNA here is from genome assembly GCF_040676675.1 of Micromonospora sp. NPDC049559. Classification (NCBI taxonomy): domain Bacteria; kingdom Bacillati; phylum Actinomycetota; class Actinomycetes; order Micromonosporales; family Micromonosporaceae; genus Micromonospora; species Micromonospora sp. NPDC049559. The sequence goes on from NZ_JBFAPK010000014.1 coordinate 63,066, forward strand.
AGGCCGTCGCCGGGCGGCCCTGGGCGGCGTCGGTCGTGCCGCAGTCGGCCGCCGCGGCGCGGGCGGCGTACGGTGCCGCCCCGGCGCCCGGCGGCGTACCGGTCAGCAGGGCGGCGAGCAGCGCGGCCAGGGCGACCGGCAGCAGGATTCGCCAGGGTCGGGGCGGGATCGGCCACCGGTCGGGGCGGGGCGGGAAAGCCGGTTTCACGGGTGCACTCCTGCCTGGAGGGGGCGGCTGGCGGGGCGGTCGGCACGGCCCGGCGGGTGGGGGTGGGGGAGCGGGGTCGCCGGTCGGGGTGGCGTGCCGGGCGCGGTGCGGTCGCGCTTGGAGAGCGCTCTCCGTCCCGCCGTCGAAGTGTTACGCCGACTTTTCCAAACTGTCAAGACAGTCGATCCCGCGCCCTCGCGCCTCCGCGCCTCGTGCCCCGTGCCCGGCGGCCGGTGCCGTCGGGCACGGGGCCCGCCGCGGCGGGAGTCAGCTCGCCTCCGGAAGGAGCACCTCGCCGTCCGACGCGGCCCACGCCTCCGGTACCGCGCCGATCCGCTCGTGGATCGCGCGGGCCTGGCGCAGCTTCTGCGCCGCGTCCCGCGAGTTGCCCAGGCGCTGCGCGCAGCGGCCGATCCCCGCCAGCGCGCGCGCCTCCTCGCGAGGGTTGCCCGCGCGTCGCGCCAGCCGCAGCGCCGCCCGGTACCGGCCGGCGGCCTCGGTCGGCTCGTTACCGGTCAACAGGAGCAGACCGAGCTGGTTCAGCGCCTCCGCCTGGCCCAGGCAGAGACCGCGCCGCCGGAACAGCGCCAACGCCCGCTCGCAGGCGTCACGCGCGGCGCCGTGTTCCCCGCGCAGGCGCAGGAGTACGCCGAGCAGGTTCAGGGCGTCGGCCTCGCCGTCCGGGTCCTCGATTTCGCGGTACAGCCGCAGGGCCTCGGCGAGCTCCCGTTCGGCGGCCGCGTACTCGCCGGTTCGGCTGTGCAGGTCGCCCAGGTAGTTCAGGGCGTGCGCCTCGCCCTGCCGGTAGCCGAGTTCCCGATGCCGCCGCAGCGTCTCGGTGAGCGTCCGCTCGGCCGCCCGGTGCTCGCCGAGCTCGATCAGCACCAGCCCCTGCAGGCCGAGGACCCGGTCCTGCCCGTTGCGGTCCCCGAGCCGGCGGTACAGCACCAGGGCGCGTTCGTACGCCTCCTTGGCGGCGCGGTACTCGCAGCTGCGTTGCTGGAGCGTGCCGAGCTGCTTGAGCGTGCTCGCCTGGCCGTGGTCGTCGTCGAGCTCCTCGCGGATGGCCAGCGACTCGCGCAGGATGCGTACCGCGCCCGCGTGGTCCCCGGTCAGGTGGCGCACCACACCCAGCTCGTCCAGGACGTCCGCGTGTCCGTACGGGTCGCCGAGGCGCTGGCAGAGCGCCAGAGCCTGTTCCAGCTCCGCCACGGCGGCGAGCGGCTCGCCGCGCCGTCGGCGCAGGGTGGCCAGCTGGGTCAGCGCGTTCGCCCGCCGGTCGTCGCGCCCCAGCCGCAGGTACAGCTCCAGGGCCTGGCCCAGCGCCTCTTCCGCCTGCGGGTACCGGCCGGTCAACCCGTACGCCAGGCCGAGTTCGCGCCGGGCGTCGGCCTCGGCCAGTGGGTCACCGGTCTCGAGGGCGGCCCGCGCCGCCGCGCGATGCAGCGCGATGGCCTGTTCCCACGGCCCGGTCTTGCGCAGGTAGGCGGCGAGGGCCGCGGCGAGGTCGATCAGGCGGCGCGGCTCGGGCTCCCGGTGGAGCAGGGTCGCGCAGGCGACGAGGTTGGCCCGCTCGCGCTCCAGCCACGCGGCGGCCATCCGGTCGTCGGGCAGCTCGGGCACCGCCGGCCCGGGCCGCACCGCCGCGCCGCCGGCCGGCCGCCCGGGCCGGGACAATCGCCGGTCGGCAAGGTGGGCGCCGTGCTGGTAGTAGTCCAGCAGGCGCCCGACCGCGTCGTCCCGCTCCCGGCCCGGATCGTCGTCGGCCTTCGCCCGGGCGTACTCGCCGATCAGGTCGTGCAGCCGGTACCGACCCAGGACCGGCTGGTCCAGCAGGTGGTCCTCGTAGAGCGCGTCGAGTTGCCGGCGCGCCCGCTGCAGCGTGGTGCCGTCGAGCGCGGCCGCCGCGTAGGCGTCCAGGTCGGGACCGGGGTGCAGGCTGAGTCGGCGCAGGAAGCGCCGCCGGGTGAGCGGCAGCAACCGGTACGACAGGTCGAAGGCCGCGTCGACGGCGACGTCCTCGGCCCGCATGGCGCCGAGCGGGTGCCGGGCCGGGCCCATCTCCCGGACCAGGTCGGCGACCCGCCAGCCCGGCTCGGGCCGCAGCTTCGCGGCGAGCAGGCAGATGGCCAGCGGCAGCAGGCCGCAGCGGTGGACCAGCTCCTCGACCGCGTCCGCCTCGTCGCCGCCGGGACGACCGGCCACGGTCGAGAAGAGCGCGGTGGCGTCCTCGGGCGGCAGGGTCCCGAGCGACAGCGTCTCGGCGGCCTGCTGGGCGCCGAGACCGGCCAGCCGGCGCCGGCTGGTGACCAGGACCAGGCAGCCGGCACCGCCCGGCAGCAGCTGCTCGACCTGCCACCGGCCGGCGGCGTTGTCGAGGATCAGCAGGGCGCGTTTGCCGGCCATCCGGCCGCGCCAGGAGGCGGCCCGCGCGTCGACGCCGTCGGGCACCCGGGCGGGCGCCACACCGTCGGCGCAGAGCAGGGCGTAGAGCGCCTCGGCGGGGCGTACCGGGGTCCGGCCGGCCGTGTACCCGTGCAGGTCGATGAAGAACTGCCCGTCCGGGAAGCGGGTGGCGAGCACGTGTCCGGCGTGTACGGCCAGCGCGCTCTTGCCGACCCCGGGCATGCCCTCGATCGTGTAGATCGGCAGCGGCGCGCCGTCGGCGTCCGGCGCCGTGACGCGATCCAGCAGGCGCCGCAGTTCCCGCTCGCGGCCGGTGAACGCGGGCGTGTCGCGCGGCAGGATGTTGCTCGCCGTGGCCGGCGCCGGCGGCGGCTTCTGGTAGATGTACTGGTTCCCGGCGGCCTGGTACACCCGGTCGGTGCCGTAGGCCCGCAGGTTCCGCGCGCCCGGCGCGGTGGCCGGCTCCGGCCCGCCGGCCGGCTCCGGCCGGGGCTGCTCGCACGCGCCGGCCATCACGGTCGGTCCGGTGTGGGTGATCCGTCGAGTGACCTGCCGCCGGCCGGCGCCGGAACGGCGGTGGCGTCCGGACGCGACGACGTCGGGATGGACATAATGGTGTGCTTTCCTGCTCCTGCCAGCACGATGCTCCCCCTGACTAAAAGTGATCCTGAGGCTCAAGGTAGAGAGGCAAGTCGATGGTGCCCAGACATCGCCGACGGCCCACGCTGCCTGCTATGTCGGGTCTTTCGCGGCGGACTGATCGGGGCGTCAGCATCCTGACCGGCCGTGACGAGTGACTACCTTCGGTGTCGGCCGATGAGTAATGATCGGATAACCCTCTCATTCACCCGATTCCGTCACGCTCTTTCACGTATTCACGTCCATCGACGCGCTTGACTCCGTGGAAATTGCATCGGTACGGCACTCTCGGTATTTGGTGCCTTACTCGACGGTGGTCCGGTCGGTAGCGTGGGGTACTGGCCCTCTCGCCGGAGGTGGATGGTGACCGATCCAGTGATGCTCGCCGTGGCGACGGCGGTCGCGACCAAGGCCGCCGAGGGCCTGACCGAGGGAGGCCGGAGCGCCCTCGCCGCCCTCGTCCGGCTGGTCCGCGGCCGATTGCGCGACCACGACGAGTCCGCCGTACTCGACTCGGCCGAGGCCGAACCGGCCGACGACGACCGGGTGGGCCACCTCGCCGCCGCGCTGGAGCGCGCCGCGAGCCGGGACCCCCGCTTCGCCGACGAGCTGGGGCGGCTCTGGCGCGGCCTGCGCGAGACCGGCTCCACCGCCGTGGACGGCGGCGTGGTCAACCAGGCGTCCGGCCCGGTCAGCGGCACCGTGGTGCAGGCGCGCGACGTGCAGGGCGGCATCGTCTTCGGCGCTCCCGCCCCGGTCGACCCGGGCCGCCGATGACGGACTCCCGGTCCGAGACCGCCGCGACCGCGCCGGGCGAGGTCAGCAACGTGCTGCGCGGCACGATCGCGGGACCGACCGTCCAGGCCGGAGCCGTGTACGGGGGCGTCCACTTCCACGAGCCCGCGACGGAACTTCCGGCCCCTCGACAGGTACCGGCGCCGCCCGCGCACCTCGTCGGCCGGGCGGCGGAGCTGGCCGAACTGGACCGGTGCCTCGCGGCGGGTGGGACCGCCCCGCCGCTGGCCGTGGTGACCGGGGTGGGCGGCGTGGGCAAGTCCGCGTTGGCCCTGGCCTGGGCGCACCGCGCCGCCGCGCGCTTCCCGGACGGGCAGCTCTACGCGCAGCTCGGCGCCTTCGACCCGGAGGGTCCGGCCGCCCCGGGCGAGCCGCTCGGGCGGCTGCTGCGGTCGCTGGGGGTGCCGGCGCAGCGGGTACCGGTCGAGACGGGGGAGCGGTCCGCGCTGTTCCGGTCGCTGGCCGCCGGGCGGCGCCTGCTCGTCCTGCTCGACAACGCCGTCTCGGCGGCACAGGTGCGCCCGCTGCTGCCCGCCTCGCCCGGCTGCGCGGTGCTGGTGACCGCGCGGTCGCGGCTCGGCGCGCTCGCCACCGAGGGGGCGCGGTTCCTGCCGCTGGAGCCGCTGCCGGCCGACGCCGGGGCCGAGCTGCTGGCCCGTACGGTCGGCGCGGAGCGTACCGCCGGGGAGCCCGAGGCGACATCGTCGCTGGTACGCCTCTGCGGCGGGCTGCCGATCGCCCTGGTGGTGACCGGGGCGCGGCTGGCCACCCGGCCCCGCTGGCCGCTGCGGCGGGTGGCCGGCGAGCTGGCCGAGGAGAGCCGGCGGCTGCACGCCCTCGGCGGCCCGGGGGAGGCGACCGTGCGGACCACCTTCGACCTGTCATACCGGGGGCTGCCGGCGCCGGTCGCGCGCTGCTACCGGCTGCTCGGGCTGCACCCGGGGGCCGAGTTCGGCGTTCCGGTCGTGGCGGCCGGGCTGGACGTCTCCGCGGACGAGGCCGCCGAGCTGCTGGACGCGCTGCTGGAGGCGAACCTGCTCGGCGAGGTCGGCACGGCCGGCGAGACCGGGGCGTTCGGCGAGACCGGCGTCGCCGAGGATCCGGGGGACGAGCGGTACCGGATGCACGACCTGGTCCGGCTGCACGCCCGGCAGCGGGCCGTCGCCGAGCCCGACCACGCGCTGCTCACCCGCCGCCTCCTGGAGTGGTACCTCGCCGGCGCGCTCGCCGCCGACCGGCTGCTCACCCCGTACCGGCGGGGCGAGCCGGAGCCGGCGCTGACGCTGCTGGCGCCCGACGCCGTGGCGCTGGCCGACCGGGACGCGGCGTTGAGCTTCCTGGAGCGGGAGCGGACGAACCTCGTGTCGGCCGTCGCCGCCGCCGCGCCGGAGCTGCCGCTGCTGGCCTGGCAGCTCGCGTACGCCATGTGGCCGCTGTTCCACCACCACCGCCACCACGCCGACCGGCTGCGGGTGGATCGGCTCGCGGTGCGGTGCGCCCAGGCGCTCGGCGACCGGAAACGCGAGGCCCGAATGCTGCGGCGGCTCGCGTTCGGGCACTTCGACGTGGGCCGGCTGGACGAGGCGGGGGAGCTGTTCACCCGCCTGCTCTCCCTCAGCCGGGAGCTGGCCGACCGGTACGGGCAGGCCTCGGCGTACGAGGGGCTGGGCACGGTGGCGCTCGCCCAGCGCCGCTACCCGGAGGCGGTCGGTCACTTCGACCGGCAGCTTCGGCTCTGCCGGGAGCTCGGGGAACGGCGGCGCTGCGGGCTGGCCCTGCTGAACCTCGGCACTGTCGGCACCGAGTCGGCCCGGTACCGGGAGGCCGTCGCGTACCTGCGGGAGGCGGAGGCGATCTTCGCGGAGTTCGGCGGCGTCGACCCGTACAACGCGGCCCGGGTCCGGGTCGAGCTGGGCCGGGCGCTGGGGGCCTTGGGGGAGCGGGTGAGCGCCCGCGCCGAGCTGACCGCCGCGCTGGCCGAGCTGCGTCGCCTCGACTCGCCCCGGGGCGAGGCCCAGGCGCTGCACCGCCTCGGCGAACTCGCGCTGGCCGGACGCGAGTTCGCCGAGGCCCGTACCCGTCTGGAGGCGGCGTCGCGGATCTACGAGCGGCTCGGCGACGCCGAGGCCGCGCGGGTACGCGAGCTAACCGCCCTGGTCCCACCGGTCGACGCTGACCCGGACCGGGTGCCGCAGCCGTAGCCCGGCCAGCTCCGCCTCGCTGAGCAGCACGGAGGTGGGCTGCCGGTGCCCGATCCGCCAGCCCGCGAGGACGACCGCGTCGGCGAGCGCCTCGACCGGATTTCCCGTGGCCAGCCAACCGTGCAGGAAGGCCGCGAAGAGCGAGTCGCCGGCCGACGACGTGTTGCGCACGCCGAGCGGCGCGACCGCACCGGCGCGGACCAGCCGCCCGTCGCGCAGGCCGAGCAGACTGCCCCGGGAGCCGCAGCCGACGGCCGCGATGGCGGCGCCCGGGTAGCGGGTCAGCACCCGGGCGATCCACTCCGGCGGTGGGCAGGGCAACCGCTCGTCGCTACAGAAGATCACGTCGGCGACGTCCAGCCAGGGCCGGTAGTACTCCTCGTTCACGTCGGCGATCACGTTGACGTCCACCGCGATCGGTACGCCCCGCAGCACGGCGGAGGGCAGCAGCCGGCGTACAAAATCGGTATTTGTCAATATAGCGAGGTCGGCGCCGGTGACGGCCTGGGCGAACAGCTCCTCCGGATAGCGCACGGCGTTGACCGTCGCCAGGTGTGGGTAGACCATCCGCCGGCCGTCCGGCGCCACCAGCACCACGGTCTGCGAGGAGGCCGGCCCGTCGACCACGCCCGGACCGTCCAGTCCGGCCGCGCGCAGCTGGGCCCGGACCAGGCTGCCGGCCGGGTCCGGGCCGACGACGGTACAGAGGTCGACATCGTCGCCGAGTGCCCGCAGGATCCCGGCGATCTGCGCGCCCGCGCCCCCGGGACCGGTCTCCATCCAGGCCGGCGTGCTCACCGGCGTGTAGCGCACCGGGAACTCCTCCACCGCCAGGTGCACGGCCAGGCTGGCCACCCCGGCCACCACGATCTTGCTTCCCATCACGACCGTCCCCTCAGCCGTCGGCCAGCAGCGGCGCGGGCAGCGGTACGGCCGGCGCGTCGCCGTCCGGTTCGGCGAGCGCCATCAGGTGGTAGAGCCGCGCGCGGAGCAGCCGGGCGGCCCGGCCCGGCTCGGAGGTCACGGCCCGGGCCACCGCCGGGTAGTCCGGCGCGAGGCTCGCCGACCGGGCCTGGTCGAGCTGGTCGGACAGCCGCCGGTGCGGTGTCAGTACCGGTGCCAGCCGGGCGAGCAGCTCGGTCGGGGAGCCCGGCGCCGTGGCACCGGGCGGGGCGACGGCGCGCAGCACCGGCACCCCCGCCGCGGCGGCGTACGTGGTGGCCGAGCCGTGGTCGCCGATCAGCACGTCCGCCGCCGCAACCAGGCCGCGCCAGCTCGACGGGTGCACCACGCGCAGCCCCGGGTGCTGCTCGCGGCGCAGCCAGCCCCGTACCTGGCGAGGGCCGTGTCCCCAGTAGACGGCGGGATGGGCCGCGAGCCGGACCGCGTACCGGTCCGGCGGCAGCTGCGCCAGCAGGTCGAACAGCGTCCGCCAGTGGCTTCCGAGCAGCGAGTCCGCGCCCCAGGTCGAGCTGACCGCCACCACGGTCTGTCCCGGCTCGACGCCGAGCGCCCGCCGGTACGCCTCCCGCCCGGGCCGGGCCGCGCGGAGCCGGTCCAGGCAGAGGTCGCCGGTGACGGCCGCCACCGGTACCGCCTGCGGGCACTGCCGGGCCAGCACCGGCAGCACGTCGGCGTGGGAGAGCGCGACCAGGGCCGGTACGAGCCGCCCGTACCAGGTCAGCCACGGCGCGGCCAGCCCCACCACCTGCCCGCTCGCCGGTCCGCCGAGCGCGGCCGGCGCCAGCTTGTTGTTCGCGATGCCGTGCGCGAGCATCGCCACCGGCCCGGCCAGCTCGTGCACCCCGGCGCAGTCGCCCGTCAGCACCAGGTCGAAGCGGGTCTGCACCGCCTGCCGCCACGGCACGACGACCGCACCTAGGTCCCGCAGGTGCGCGGCCACGCCGCCGCCGAACAGGTCCGGTGCCTGGGTGAAGACCGTCTGGACCCGGGTGTCGCTCTCGACCAGCTCGGCCGCGTCCAGGACGTGCCCGGCGGTGGCCATCGTGTGCACCACCGCGAGGACCGTCCGTCGGGTCGCGGCGGTCCGCCACCGGTCGGCGTCCCGGCCGACCGGTACCCGCAACCACTCCCGCGCGCTCACCGCGCGCCCCGTCCGCACCGCGACGCCGCCGGTCCGGCCGGCGCGCGCCAATTCCACTCTGGACGTTTCACTCTCGCCTCCCTGTCCCGTCCCCGCTCTCCGCGGAGGTGGACCCAGGCTGCGACGCCACCCCGGGCACCGGTCCGGACACGAGAGCGGACGCGGGTCCGGACGGCGGTCCGGACGGCGCAGCTCGGCGGCCTCGTCGCGCGGCGAAAAAATGTCGACTGCCGATCGGCGCCGGTTGGTGTGACACTGCCAGCGACGGCAGCTGGGCCAGCTCCGGGTGGGAGGCGGCATGGACCTGCGGGTACTGGGGGAGGTCGGGATCCGCGCGGGCGACCGCTTCCTGACGCTGGACCGGGCCGGCGAGCGCTGCGTGCTCGCGGTGTTCGCGCTCGAACCGGGCCGCCCGATCCCCGTCGAGACGCTCGTCGAGCGGGTCTGGGGGGACGAGCCTCCGGCGAAGGCGGACGAGTCCATCGCGTCGTACGTCCGCGCCGTGCGACGGGTCGTGGAGCGGGCGGGCGGGGCGCGCGATTGGCTGGTCAATAGGCGGCCTCGGGCGTACCTGCTGCGCGTCGAGCGCAGCGCGGTCGACTATCACCGGTTCGCGGATTCGATCACCACGGCGCGCGCCCTGGCCGCGCGGGCGGAAAATGATCAGGCGGTGTCCGCGTACCGTCGCGCGCTGGATCAATGGGATGGAGATCCATTGACCGGCGTCACCGGAGAGTGGGCCGATCGACGCCGGGATCTGCTCCGGCGGGAGCGGCTGGAGGCGTGGTGCGGACTTCTTGACCAGCAACTCAGGATCGGCGCCCACGACGCGGTCGCCGGGCGGGTCGACCAGCTGATCGACGAGGTGGTGCCCACCGACCGGTTGATCAAGCTGGGCCTCTACGGCCTCGCGTACTGCGGGCGACACGCGGACGTCCCGCAATTCCTGGAACGCGCGGAACGGCGAATGTGGGAGGCGGTGCAACTCCGGCCCTCGCCCGCCGTCGGTACCCTCGCCCGACGATTGATGGCCGAGGCGGGTAACCGCGAGCTGATCGAAGAAGAATCGGTCCGGACCGATCGCCGTTTGGTGGACGGAACTGCCCGCAGTGATTCGCCGACGCCGTCGGAGGGCGCGAATTCGGGGCGGGACGAGAACGCCGGGACAAAGGAGCGGCCGACCGTTTCCGGGACCGCTGATCCCATGCCATTGGTATCGATGACGGCAATCTCGCACGGCAATATCTACCAGGCCGGCGGGGACCAGTACATCGTCGAGTCCTAGCCGTCGCCGGGTCGGCCACGAGGCGCCGGCCCGCCGGCGGTGCCGGCTGGCGCCGGCCGCGAAGGTGTGGCGTGCCAAGGATTGCGCGTCGCTGGGTCCCCGATCGTGCCGCTACCACCCCGAACCGCTGGTCAGCGGGCGCCCCCAGCGGCCGGTCGGTGCCCGTCGATGCCGCCGGTCCGAGAGAAATTGCAGGTAGAAGCGCTTGCCTGGTTTGACAACGTACGTCCTTGTCATCCGGCTAACCAATAGATCGTGGGAAATTAGCCGAGATGACCTAGGTCGTGCTAGCGTGCTTCCCTGCGCGGCGACCTTCGGTGTTATCCGCGTACGTACGGGTTCCTGAGGGGAGGACGTTGCGTTGCTGCGGCGACTCGTATCGGTAGTGCGCGCGTAGTAATCAACGCTTGGCTCCACGGGTGGTAACGGAGTCGCGTCCTTCAGCGAAGTCACAGAAATGCCGGCCGGCGGGGTTCACCGAGCCGACCGGCGAACGCCCCTTGCTGGCAGAAGGAGAAACGAATCGATGGGTACGCTCGGACGGCTGCTCAGGATCGTGGCGGTGGGTAGCGCCGCGGGGGTGGCCACCGGCGTGGCGGTACTTCTCGCGGGTCCCGCCTCGGCTGCCAGTGCTGACGGTGCCTCTGCCAGCGGCGACAGCCTCGCCGCGGCCGTCGCCGTGGCCACCGTCCGTGGTGCGGACGACGCGAAGTCGCACGCCCACTTCGACTGAGAGCGACTCATCGCGGGTGAGCCGACCGGATCACCCGACGACGGACCGCTCCACCCCGAGGTCCGCTGCCGCTGCTGCCGTCACCGCCGCCACCGCGGCCGTGGCGGCGGTTCTTACCTCCGGGGCCAGGACTCAGCGGCGGAGCAGGATGCCCCGGACGAACGCCGCCTGACCGGCGTGCTGGAGGTCGTCGCCGACCACGCTGACGAGCCGGACGCCGAGGGTCACCGGCGGATCCCAGGCCTCGTCCACGACCCGGTCGAACTCCTCGTCGCGCAGCTTCGAGACGTACGCGACGGTGCGCTCGCTGACCGCGGCGTGGTATCCGGCGAGCAGTTCGGCGTCGACCCGTACCGCCGCCACGTCGTCACCGCCGTGCCCGTAGCCGGTGTCCGACGGGTCGAACGGCAGCCCGAACCGCTCGGCCCAGCCGTCGGTGGTCCAGACCTGCCCGGTACCGGCCACGTCGGCCACGTGGTCGTCCTGGATGCGGGTCAGGTGCCACACCAGCCAGGCGATCGAGTTCGCCTCCGGGTCGACCCGGACGGCCAACTGTTCCGGCGTCAGCCCGTCGACGACATCGTGCACCAGCTCCCGGATCCGCCCGAACGCGTCGACCAGGATGTCCGCGCCCGTCATGACCGCTCGCCCCCTCACCAGTCGCGGCTCGACCTGCACGATCCACTCAACCATGGCCGGCCGCCTCCCGCACGGGAAAGCCCCGGTGGTGCTCGCCTTCGGCGTACCCGGGGGAAGCGACGGCGGGCCGCCCTCCCCGCACCGGGAAGACGGCCCGCCGCTGCTCCAGCTCTACCGGTCAGTGGTTGAACCAGGGGTTGGTCCAACCGAGGTAGCCGGCGCCCCACCGCTGCTCCAGCTCCGCGATGGTGGTGTACGTGAAGGTGCCGTTGCCGTGGATGTCGTTCGACGCCAACTGCCCGGGGGCGGTGACGATCGCGACGTGGCCGTACTGGCCGGTGGTGAAGAAGACCAACGTCCCGACCGGCGCGTCGCGGTCGCCGGGGTGCTTGTACTGGCTCGGGGTGCTCTCCCAGTGCACCTTCGCTGAGGCGAAGCCGCTGGCGCTGTACCCGTAGGCGAGCCCCATGATGTGGTCGCAGCGCTGGTAGTAGTCGGCCACGTAGTTGGTGGTGATGTGCTGGTTCGCCCAGGTGACCGCCTCCGCGCAGGTGCGCGGGTTGTGGATGGTCGACACGTCGCACTCGGACGTGTCCCCGCCGTCGCCCGCGTCGCAGGCCGGCGCCACCCAGCCGTTCGAGCCGGTGTAGACGTAGGTGTCCGACACGTAGCCCTTGCCGGCGATGTGGTCCCAGAGCGAACTCGTACCGTAGTAGCCGGTCACCGTCGTGCCGGTGATCTGGCAGTCGATCGAGATGGTGGCGCCGTTGGCCACCGTACCGACGATGCTGGCCGAGGTGCTCGGGGCGGAGCGGACGTTGAGCGCAATGCCGGAGGTGCGCACCGTACCGTTGACCGCGGCGGCGGCCGGGCTGGCGAGCAGCAGCACCGACGCGAGGGCCAGCCCCGCGCCGGCGAGCACCCGGCGGCCCAACCGTCGGCCGGCGCGGCGCCCGGACGCCAGGGCCGACGCCTCGGCGCCCCATCCCCGTCTGGTAGCTAACGGCATCCGCCGCCTGGTGAAGTACGACATCTGGGCGCCTCCCGTGAGTGGTACCGGTACGGAACCGGTGGATCTCAGCCAAGGGTGGGCGGAACCGCTACATCCCTACTACATCGCCGCCCGCGCCCCGGTTGCCGGCGCCGGCCCGAGCAGCGGCTCGTCGCGTTCGGGCAGCCGCTGCACGTTCGGGTCGACCTCGCGCCAGAGCAGCGCGGAGCGGCGCAGGTACCGCTCGCCGGCGGTCCGGTCCTGGCCCTGGCCGTACAGGGTGGCGAGCAGGGACGTGGTCATCGCCTCGCCCCGCCGGTCGCCCGAGTCGTGCAGCACCCCGGTCGCCCAGTCCAGCTCGACGATCGCCGCGTCCGGCTGGTCGCAGGCGATCAACGCGCGGGCCAGCGGCTCGATCGTGTACGCGCGGCAGCGGTCGTCCTCCAGCGAGCGGAAGAGGGTCTGCGCCCGGTGCAGCGTACGCAGGGCCGCGTAGGGGGAGTTCTCGGCCAGTTGCAGCTCGCCGATCTGGGTCAGCACGCAGGCCACCCGGTGCTGGTCGCCGACCTCTGTGGCCAGTCGCAGCGCCCCGGTCAGCCAGCTCCGAGCCCGGCCGAGGTCGCCCAGCGAGCGGTAGACCATGCCGATGCCGTTGCGCGCCTGGGCCTCGGCGTGCCGGTTGCCGGTCGCGACGAAGCTGGCCAGCGCGCGCCGGTAGGAGCGGATCGCCCGCAGCGGATCGCCGACGACCCGGTCGACGGTACCGAGGCCGGCGACCGCCACCGCCTCCGCGCCGGGGTCGCCCAGCTCGCGGGCGAGCCGCCGGGACAGGTCGAGCAGCTCGTACGCCTCGTCGTACCGGTCCTGGTAGAGCGCGACCTGCCCGAGCCCGCGCAGCAGCGCCGCCTCGCCGCGCCGGTTGCCGGCGGCCCGTACCGCCCGCAGCGCGCCGCGCTGGGCGCGCTGCCACTCGTCCAGGTAGCCGCGCAGGTCCAGGTACGGCATCATCGTCGCCGCCAGCTCCCAGGCCAACTCGTCCAGCCCCGCGGCGGCGGCCAGCTCGACGGCGTTGACCAGCGCGGCCCGCTCTGCGTCGAACCAGGCCAGCGGCCGGGCCGTGACCAGGTCGAGCAGCGCCGGATCGGGCCGCCAGCGCGGGGCCCGGCCCGGGCCCGGCCGGAACACGCACGGCGGCAGCCCGGCGGCGGCCCGTTCGGCGAGCGCGAGCCAGCCGGCGAGTACCCGGACCAGCGCCTCGCGGCGTACCGCCGGATCCTCGGCCGCGGCGGATTCGGCCGCGAATACCCGGAGCAGGTCGTGCAGCCGGTACCGGGGCTCGCCGGCGGCGTCCGGACCGGTCACCCGGACCAGGCTCGCGTCGATCAGGGCGTCCAGCTCGGGCTGCCCGTCCGGCTGGTCCAGCAGCCGCCCGACCACCCAGCCGGGCAGCTCCACCGGACCGAGCGGGCCCAGCCGGGCGAAGGCGCGCGCCGCCGACGGGGGCAGGGAGCGGACGCTGAGGTCGAAGCTGGCCCGTACGCCGAGGTCGCCGACGGAGAGTTCGTCGAGGCGGCCGGTCCGGTCGCGGAGCCGGTCCGCCAGGGTCCGCAGCGACCAGGGTCGGCGTCCGGCGAGCCGGGCCCCGGCGATGCGGATGCCGAGCGGCAGCCGGCCACACGCCTCGATGATCCGGTCCGCCTCGCCCCGCTCCGCGCCGACGCGCTCGGCGCCGATCAGCCGTCCGAGCAGGGCGCGGGCGTCGTCGGGCGGGAGCACGTCCAGGTCCAGTTCGTGCGCGCCGGGCAGGCCCGGCACCCGCCGCCGGGCGGTGACCAGCAGCGCGCTGCCACCGTCGGGCGGCAGCAGGGCGCGGACCTGGTCCGCGCCGGCCGCGTCGTCGAGGACCACGAGGACCCGCCGGCCCCGGATCAGCGACCGGTACCGGGCCGCCCGACCGGCGACGCTGTCCGGCAGCGCCGTACCGGCGACCCCCAGCGTCCGCAGCAGCTCGGCGAGCGCCTCGCCGGCGCCCCGGTCCGGATGGGCCGTGCCGTCCAGCTCCACGTAGAGCTGCCCGTCCGGATAGCGCGCGGTGAGCCGGTGCGCGGCGTGCACGGCCAGGGTGCTCTTCCCGACGCCCGGCGGCCCGACGACCACCGCGATGGTCGGCGCGTCGCCCCTGTCGCCCCTGTCGCCCGCGTCGCCCGCGGCGCCCCCGTCACCCGCGGCGCGGGCGAGCGGGTCGAGCCGGTCGAGCAGGGCGGCGACGTCGGCGGCCCGACCGGTGAAGTCCGCGATGTCCGGCGGCAGCTGCAACATGGCCGGCTCGGGCGCGAGCACCTCGCCGGAGTACCCGGTCGCGGCGGTGGCCGACCCGGCCGGGGCGACCGGTACCGCGACGTCCGGGTCGCCGGCCGTCGCCTCGTCGCTCGTACCGGCCGGCTCCGCGTCCGACAGCAGATCGCGACCGTGCCCCCGCAGCACGGCCGTGTGTGCCTGACGCAGCGCCGGCCCCGGCTCTATCCCCAGCTCCGCGACGAGCAGCGCGCGGGCCCGCTGGTACGTGCGCAGCGCCGCGGCCCGCTGGCCGGTGGCGCCCAGCACCCGGATCAGCTGACCCCAGAGCTCCTCGCGGAACGGGTCCTCCTCGACCAGCGCCCGCAGCTCGGCCGTGGCCGACTCGTACTGCTCCTGTCGCAGCAGGAGCAGGGTCCGCAGCTCCCGTGCCGCGCGGTGCTGCGTGACGAGCTGCTCCACGCTGTCCTGCCAGGCCGGCGCGGCCGGCATGCCGGCCAGCGGGTGTCCGCGCCAGAGCCCGAGCGCCCGTTCCAGCAGGGCGAGGGCCTCGCCGTACGCGCCCTGGGCGCGGTGCTGCTCGGCCTCGGCCACCCAGTGCTGGAATCGGCCCGCGTCGATCTCCTCGGGTTCGGCGCGCAGCAGGTAGCCGTGGCGCGAGCGTTCCAGCCGGGCGCCCGAGGAGGGCGGTGGCGGCAGCGCGAGCCGCAGCCCGCTGACATAGGTGTGCACGTTGGCCAGCGCCGATCGGGGCGGGGTCTGCCAGACGGCCTCGACCAGCTCCTCGACCGGTACGAACCGGTTGGCCCGCAGCAGGAGGGTGGCGAGCAGCAGATCGCGTTTGGTGCCCCGGGCGAGGACGGTACGCGAACCGTCCCAGACCTGCAGCGGGCCGAGCACGCCGAATACGGCGGGGTTACTGTTCATCGTCGGCACTCCCTCGGTGGGAGGCGGCAGAGCCGTGCTGATCATCGCAGTCAGCCCCGGCTCGCGCCAGTGGTCCGGCTGAGTTCCCGTTAACCATCACGGGTCTCGGTGCAGGCGGGAGCCTAGATGACGGAGCGGTCCCCGGTCGATGCCGGTACGGGTGACCGTCCTCAGTGGCCGGTTTCGCGGGCCGGGTCGGATTCGAGCTGCTCGATCACCGGGGTGAGTAGCTCGTCCAGCTCCCGCGCCAGCACGGTGACCGCCCGCCGGGCCGCCTCCGCCAGCCGGTCGTGCGGCCCGTCGGGGGCGGCCGGCAGCCGCTCCACCGGTACGGGCGCCTCGACCAGCAGCGAGGCGCGCAGGTGGGGCCGGCGGCTGAGGTCCTCCTCGGTCGGGTCGAGCCACTGGCCGAAGCGCTGCGGCCAGTCCCGCCAGCCCCGGTCCCGCCACCAGTGCCGCGCGGCGCGCAGCTCCTCCGGCCACCCCGCCACCAGGGTCACCTCGGCGGTGAGCGTGCCGTCCCAGCGGTTACGGCGGCAGGTGGCCGAGATGATCCGGGGATGCCAGCGCACGAAGCCGGGGGAGAGGGCCGGCGGGGTGGCGAGCCGCCAGGCGACGCAGGCGAAGGTGACCGGGGCGATGTCCCCGTACGCGTCGGTGAACTCGGCCGCGCCGTCGTGGACCCGCCGCGCGTACCGGCCCGTGCCGGCCACCGCGTGGGTCCGGTCGTACCCGTGGTCCAGCCAGAACGACCGCTGCCTGGTCATCGGCGTCTCCGTCCACCGTGGGGTGATCGGTCCGGTCGTGGCGGCCGGATAAAATGAGTCCCGACTCAATTTGACGATAGTGAGCCTGAACTCAGCCTGTCAACGACGGCGCGCGGAGACGCGGGACGCCGCGCGGGAACGTCGCGGGAACGGGCGCCGGGCAGGAACGCGGGACGCCGCGCGGCACGCGCGTGCTGACGCGAGCGCGGGAACGGGGCGGGCGGGGTCGGATCAGGGCTTGCGGGCGACCGCGCCGTACGCGTCGATCGCCTTGGCGTCGGGGTTGTCCGGGCGCCACCGCGTGATCGGTACGAGCCCGGGCTCCACCATCGTCAGGCCCTCGAAGCACTCGGCGAGCTGCGCCGGGCTGCGCAGGATGTAGGGGACGCCGCCACTCTCCACGAGCTTGTCGGCGCCGTCCACCACCGCCGGGCTCGTGTCGGTGCCGTCCCAGAGCACCAGGTAGCTGCCGGAGGCGGCGGCCTCCACCATCCGCGCCACGATGGAGCGGACCACCGCCAGGTCCGGCTCGTAGCCCAGCACTCCCATGAACATCACCGCGACCGGCTGCCGGAAGTCCAGCGTCTTCGCCGCCTCGGCGAGGATCTTCTCCGGGTCGTGGTAGTCGGCATGCACGTAGGTCGTGGCGCCCTCGCGGGTGGTGTTGGCCAGCAGCGCGCGGGCGTGTACCAGCACCATCGGGTCGTTGTCGACGTAGACGATCCGGGACTCCGGAGCGACCCGCTGGGCGGTCTCGTGGGTGTTCTCCATCGTGGGCAGCCCGGTGCCGACGTCGACGAACTGCCGGATGCCCGCCTCGGCGGCCAGGAAACGCACGGCCCGGATGAGGAAGCGCCGGGACTGTCGCGCCATCACGACGATCTCCGGGTACACCTCGGCCACGGCCTCCCCGGCCGCCCGGTCGGACTGGAAGTTGTCCTTGCCGCCCATCCAGTAGTTCCAGATCCGCGCCGCGTGCGGCACCTCGAATTGCAGCTGCGCGGCGAGCTCGGAATTCGGGTCGGCCATGGCCGGGCTCCTAGGCGAGGGGGCGGACGAGGCGAGGGGCGGACGAGGCGAGGGGCGGGCGGGGCGAGGGGCGGGCGGGGCGAGAGATCGACGAACGCGAGGTACCGGTGCGGCGAGACCGGGCGATCCTACCGGGCCAACCGCCGCCGACCGGCCCCGGGACGCTCGTGTCGCCGACGCCCGCCTGGCCCGCCGCCGACCGGTCCGTCGGGCCCGGGGCGCACGGCTAGGCCGGTCCGCCAGGTCCGGGCCGCCCGGCTGGTGCCAGTCCGTCAGACCCGGGCCGCGCCGCTAGGCCGGTCCCGTCTCGTCCGCCCGCCCGGACCCGGTGCTGAGCCGGCCCCGGCCGAAGACGTCGACGCGGCCCCACCGGCCGGGCACGCCGATCAGTTCGATCCGCCCCAGGCTGGCCGGCACGGCGGGGCGGACAGTGAGCCCGTCGCCCTGCGGTTCCAGCCCGAGCATCGTGCGCAGCAGCAGCATCGGCGCCCCCGCCGACCACGCCTGCGGGGTGCGCAGACAGGTGAAGATGCTGTCCCGCCCGAACAGCGTCATGAACCACGGCAATCCGGCCGCCGGCAGCTTCTCCTTGCGCAGCAGCCCCGTGTAGCGCAGCGCGGCCAGGTCGGTGAGACTGCGCTGGTACGAATCGCTCAGCGGCTCGCAGTCGCAGGTCAACCTGGGCGCCCGCGCCAGCCACTCGTCCAGCCGGCGCTGCACCTCGGGCCGGCCCCGCCCGCGTTCGTGCCGCTCCAGCTCCTCCAGGGCCGACTCGTCGCCGCTGAACAGCGTGATCACCCGCAGCAGCGTGCTCCACGCGCCGTGCGGCTCGACCCGGACGCGGAACGTCATCCCGTGCTCGTCGATCTCCGCCGGGCTGCTCGACGAGATCACCGTCTCGCGGACGAACGCCTCCCGTCGGTACCGCAGCCGGAGCCGGTCCTCCTCGACGGTGGCGGTCACCCGTCCCCGCTTGGGCAGCAGGTTCTTGACCTCGAAGAGGTCCGCGAAGTCGCCGTCCATCTCGATCCGCAGGGTGTACTCGGCCGGCTCCTCCTCGTGGTTCAGCACGGTCAACCGTTCCTCGAACCCGCCGCCGACCCGGCGCTGCCGGATCACCGACGCCTTCGCGTCGAGGTAGTGGGTCGGCTCGCCCGGGGCCAGGAAGAAGCTGGCCTGGAAGTACCGCAGGTCGTCGACGGAGAGCGAGTGCAGCGGCTGCCCGTCGACGGTGAGTTCCCAGCGCGAGATGAACCGCGTGTCCAGCGAGAAGAGGCCGGTGGGGTAGTTGGGCGACGGATCGATGTCGCCGTTGCGGTCGCTGACCACGAACGTGGCGCCGTCGAGGACGCTGACCGGCCGGGTCGTCGCGGCTCCCGCTCGCGGACCATCCGGCGCGGGTCGACGGCGTCGCGGGACGGCGGGAAGAACCGGCGGAACTTCAGGAGCAGCGCGATGTCCCCCTCCAGCACGCACTCGGTACGGATCATCGCGGAGATGAGGGAGGCGTCGCCGGTGGCGATCCGGTCGAACAGCTCCTCCCGGAGGTGCACCACGCAGTCGGCGTCCCGCCGGTCTCGCGGGACGAGCATGCTGCCGTGCCGTATCGCCACGAACCAGTACTCGACGCCGGCGTCGCGGCGCAGGTCGAACCGGACTGTGCCTGGACCTTCCGCGGCAGCAACTCGTACACCCGCTCGCCCAGGTGCTCGAAGAACCCGCTGGTCACCTCGCTCATCCCCCGCCTCCCCGACACGCCCCCGCGCACCACGCTCAGCCGGCCACCACGAGCGCCTGCGGTGCGGCCTGCTTCATCCGGGTGCGCAGCCAGGCGAGGTCGATCGCCGTCCGCTGCTCGCCGGCGCGGACGGTCGCCAGCAGGTCATGGTCGCGCGCGCCCTGCGCCGCCTGCCCGATCACCGTCCAGCTGATCTCGCACTCGGCGGCCATCAGGTAGAGGTCCTGCAGGTCCCGCAGCAGCCCGAGCGGGCCGCTGCGCACGCCGGTGAACAGCTCCGAGTGCAGCCGGTCCGGCTCGTCCGGCGCCTGTTCGCGGTACCGGCCGACGAACGGCAGCAGCGCCTCGGCCTGCTCGGCGCAGTGCCGGGCCAGCCGCTCGCAGTTCTGCCGCACGTCCGGCTCGTCGCCGTGCGCCGTGCCGACCTCCCGGTACGCGGCGCCCAGGTTGTCGAGGGTGCGGTGGAGCAGACCGAGGTAGTGGGCCAGTTGCATCTCACGCCTCCCGGGGCGGTAGGGGAGCGGACCCGCCGACCACCGGCGCGGGCGCCGGCGTGCCGTCCGAGCCGGCGAGCTTGACCAGGCGTACCGCCGCGTTCTTGAACAGCGGCTGCTTGGAGACCGGATCCCAGGCGGTGAGGGTCAGCTCGTTCGCCGCCCGCTCGTGCGGGGAGTCGGGCCCCTCCGGCTCGTCCCAGTAGCCGTAGTGGAACGGTACGAAGACCGTGCCGGGGCGGATCCCGGTCAGCCGTACCCGGGCCCGCACCGCGCCCCGGCGCGACTCCACCCGGACCAGGTCCCCCTCGGCCAGCTCCAGGCGCCGGCCGTCGCCCGGCTCCACCTCGACCCACACCTGCGGCGCCGCGGCGTTGAGCTGCGGGGCCCGGCCCGTCTTGGTCCGGGTGTGGAACTGGTAGACGGTACGGCCGGTGGTGAGCTGGAGCGGGAACTCGTCGTCCGGTGCCTCGGGGCCGGGCGCGTAGTCGAGGGCGTGCAGGAACGCGCGTCCGTCGGGGCGCTTGGCCCGGTAGGCGGCCTCATCCAGCTCCGCGCCGGTTTCGAGGTCCTGCCCGTAGCTCTCGCAGTAGTCCGGGTCGGTGTGGAACACCCCGTCGCCGTAGAGCCGCTCGACGCCGTCGGGCGTCTCCTCCGTGCACGGCCACTGGATGCCGCTGCCGCCGCGCAGCCGGTCGTAGGTGATGCCGGTGTAGTCGCAGGGCCGCCCGGCCGAGCAGCGCTTCCAGGCCTCGAACGCCGACTCCGGGTCCGTCCACGTGATCAGCGGCGCGCCGTCGCGGTCACGGAAGTCCATCCGGCGCGCGTAGTCCAGGAAGATGTCCAGGTCGGGGCGGGCCTCGCCGGGCGGCGCCACGGCCGGCTCGCAGAGGTGCACGGTACGGTCGGCGTTGGTGAAGGTGCCCAGCTTCTCGCCCCAGGTCGCGGCGGGCAGCACCACGTCGGCCAGCCGGGCCGTCTCGGTCAGGAACAGGTCCTGCACCACCACGAAGAGGTCCGGCTGGGCGAGGATGCGCCGGATCCGGGCCAGCTCGGGCAGGGAGACCGCCGGGTTGGTCGCCGAGATCCAGAGCAGCTTGATCGAGCCCTGTTCGGCGTACCGGAAGATCTGCATGGCGTGCGTCGGCGGCGCCCAGTGCGGGATGGTGTCGACGTCGACGTTCCACAGCTCGGCGAGCTGCCGGATGTGCTCCGGATTCGCCCAGTTGCGCAGGCCGGGCAGGTCGCCGTCGGCGCCGGTCTCGCGGGTGTTCTGCGCCGTCGGCTGCCCGTTCATCTGGCAGACGCCCGCGCCCGGGCGACCGATCATGCCCCGGATCAGGTGCAGGTTGTTGACCTGGCAGGCCGCGGCGGTGGCCTGGTTGGACTGGTAGAAGCCCTGGAGCACGGTGGAGAAGAGCCGGTCCGCGTGCCCGAGCAGCTCCGCCGCCGCCTCGATCCGCGCGGCCGGTACGCCGCAGATCTCGGCCACCCGGCGCGGCGGATACCGGTCGACCACCCGGCACAGCTCCTCGAAGCCGAGCGTGTGGGCGGCGACGTACGCCTCGTCGTACCAGCCGTTGCGGATCACCTCGCGCAGCAGCCCGTTCAACAGCGCCAGGTTGGTGCCGGGGCGTACCGGCAGGTGCACGTCGGCCTCCCGGGCCACCGGGGTCGGGCGCGGGTCGACCGCGAGCATCGCCGGCGGGTTCGGGCCGCGCCGGCGGTCCAGCATCCGCATCCAGAGCACGGCCTGCGTCTCGGCGACGTTGTGCCCCCAGAGCGCGAGCGCGTCGCAGTGGTCCACGTCGGTGTACGAGCCGGGCTGACCGTCGGTGCCGAAGCTCGCCTTCAGTGCCGAGGCGGCGGTGGCGGTGCAGAGCCGGGTGTTGCCGTCCATGTGCGGCGTACCGATGCCCGCCTTGCCGATGACGCCGAGCGTGTAGTAGTCCTCCAGGAACAGCTGGCCGCTGGTGTAGAAGCCGAAGTGCCCCCAGCCGCCCGGCTGGTCCAGCAGTTCCCGAGAGCGCGCCACCACCCGCCCCATGGCGGTGTCCCAGTCGGTCTCGACCAGCTCGCCGCCCTCGCGGATCAGCGGACGCCGCAACCGGTCCGGGGCGTTGTTCGCCTGCCAGCCGTACAGGTCCTTGGGGTCCAGCCGGCCGTGGTTGACCCGGTCGACGGCCCGGCCGCGTACCCCGACGATCCGCCCGTCGCGGACCGCGATGTCCATCGCGTCGCCGTTGGAGTGCAGCAGCGACGCCGCCTGCACCCACCGCTGCACGTCGCGCTCGTCGAGCCCGTCGTCGAGGTACGTGTCCACCCGCACCGGCCAGGACGAGCCCGCCGGCTCCGCCGGGCGGCCGGCCGCCGAGGGGTCCGGCCCGTAGGGGGTACGGGGACCCCACGGGTCCGCGATCCGGTCAGTCATCTCGGTCTCCTCCGGTTCGGCTCCGCCACGCCGGCATCGGTCGGCCGGTGGCGCGGTTGAAGAGCCAGTCGAGCATCGTCAGCAGCGCGACCGCGGCCGCGACGACGAGTAGTTGGGTCGGCGTGCGCAGCAGGCCGAGGCTCACGAGCAGGGTGGTCGCGCCGGCGGGGGCGTGGTTGGCGTCCAGCAGGATCAGCACCAGCGCGGTGACCGCGACCGAGCCCGCGGCGGCGATGATCCGTTCCGTGCTCACCCCGACCTGGAGCACCGACGGCGTGTCCGCCAGCCCGGTCGCGGCCAGCAGGCCGTAGCCGGCGAGCAGCGCCACGGCGTGCCCGATCAGCGTGTTGCGCGGGGCCGAGGAGGGGTCCTGCGGACGCTCGACGTGCAGCATGACGGTCGGACCGAGGCTGGGAAAGAGCCACGGCTGGCCGGTCGCCAGCGCCAGCGCGCCGAGAATTCCCAACCCGACGGCGCTGCCGGCGAACGTCCGAACCGCCGCCCGGGCGCGCTCAGACACCGTAGGCGTCCGGGTTGGCGATGCCGGCCGACGGCGCGGGAACGCGCAGCCCCCGCCCGCTCGCCGACGCCGGTACCGCGTCGAGCACCCGGAGCGTCTCCTCGGCGAGCTGCATCTCCTCGCGCGGCTCCACCACGAGCACCGGTATCGCCGCGCCGGGCGGGCTGACCGGGCCGTCGCTCGCCCGGTTGCCGCCCACCGGCAGCGGTACCCCGAGCGGCCCCAGGCCGGCGCAGATGTCGTACCGCACCTCCGGCTGGTCCCAGCCGATCTCGCCGGTGAAGACCAGCGCGTCGACGCGGTCCAGGCTGGTCGCGGCGGCGGCGATCTCCCGGCGTACCTGGTGCGCGTAGACCCGCAGCGCCAGGGCCGCGGCCGGGTCGTCCGGCGCGGCGGCGACCAGGTCCCGGGTGTCGTCCGACCGCCCGTCCGCCAGCCCCAGCAGCCCGGACTGGTGGTACAGCCCGTCGGCCAGTTCCTCCCGGTCGAGCCGGCCGTCGAGCAGCCAGAGCAGCATGCCCGGGTCGACCGCGCCGGAGCGCCTGCTCATCGGGATGCCGTCGAGCGGCGTGAAGCCCATCGAGGTGTCCACGCTGCGCCCCTCGCGTACCGCGCAGACCGAGGCACCACCGCCGAGGTGGGCCAGGACCAGTCGCAGCTCGGCGACGGGCCGGTCGAGCAGCCGGGCGGCCCGCCGGGTGGCGTAGGCGTACGACAGGCCGTGAAAGCCGTACCGGCGCAGCCCCCAGCGGCGCCGCCACTCGGCGGGCAGTGGATAGGTGGCGGCGGCGTCGGGCAGGTCCGCGTGGAAGGCGGTGTCCGGGCAGACCACGTGCGGTACGTCCGGCAGTCCCGCGCGGAGCCGGTCGAGCAGGGCCAGCGCGGGCGGCAGGTGCAGCGGCGCCAGCTCGGCGAGCGGCTCCAGCGCGGCCCGGGTGGCGTCGTCGACCCGCGCGGGGGCGCGCAGCACGTCGCCGCCGTGCACGAGCCGGTGGCCGACCGCGTCGGGCCGGTCGTGCCGGGCCACGAACTCCGTCACGGCCCGGCCGACCTCCTCGGAGCCGGGCGAGCCGGAGAGGTCCAGCCGGTCGGTGACCGTCCCGTCGCGCAGGTACGCGAGGTGCAGGCTCGCGGAGCCGGCGTTGACCGTCAGTACGGTGGACACCTCGCCTCCCTTCCGCGATCTAGGGCAAATCCTCGTGAGAGGATCTCTAATCACCGCGATTTGCCCTAGATCGACGGGGTGGCCCGCCGCCGGGGCCCGCCACGGCCGTCGCGCTCCGGTGGATCTTCGTACCCCGCCGGGCGGCGACCGAACCCTCCGGTTCTGCCCGGACCGGTGGCGGCGGCCGGTTCACGTTCCCGCGCCGGCTCGTTGGCGGCGGGCCGGCCCGTTCCGGCTCAGCTCATGGCGGCCAGCAGCTCCCGGCAGGCGTTCTCGCAGACGCGGCAGCTCTCGCAGCAGATCCGGCAGTGCTCGTGCATCGCGGCGTGCCGCTGGCACTCGTCGCCGCAGGCCCGGCAGGCCGTCGCGCAGGCCTCCAGCAGGCCGCGGGTGAGGTTGGCGTCGTACCCGGTGTGCCGGGAGAGGACCCGGGCGGTGGTGGTGCAGATGTCGGCGCAGTCCAGGTCGGTGCGGACGCACTTGGCCAGCGTGCCGACGTTCGCCTCGCTCAGGCACGAGTCGGCGCAGGCGGTGCAGGCCTGGGCGCAGGCGGTCAGGATGTCGATCGTGCGGCCCAGCTTGTCCCGGTCAAAGTTGATCTCTGCTGGGTACGCCCGCAGCATCGGCATGGTGGTCGCGGTCACGGCGGCGCTCCTGTCAGGGTCGGCGTGTCGGTGAGGGTCCCTCCGCCTGACCCATACCCGCCGGACCGGCCGTCACGCCCCTCCGGCCGCGCCGGCGACCGCGGCGGTCACCTCCACCTCCAGCCGCGTCCCGGCGAGAAACAGGCAGCTGACCTGCGCCGTCGTGCTCGCCGGCGACGCCGGCGGGGTTGTCGAGGGTGTGGCGCATGCGCACTCCCCGTCGGCACGGGAGACGGAATCGGTACCGGCGGGCACCCGGTCGGCGCCGGCACCGTCGTCCGCGAAGGGCCGGTGCGGGCAGCGCGCGCCCGGCGCCCGGCCGGCGGGGACGAGGACCCCGCCCCGCCCGCCCGTCCGGTGCGTCAGGCCACGGCCTCGCTCGCCCGGCGCGGCCGGGCCACCGCCTGGTAGAGCGCGCCGAGCTGCTGTGCGGTACGGGTCCAGGAGTAGCGCTGCCGGATCCGGTCCAGCCCGGCGGTGCCGTACGTCATCCGGCGCACCCGGTCGCCGAGCAGCCGGCGCAGGGCGGTGCCGAGCGCACGGGGGTCGCGCGGCGGCACGAGGTCCCCGGTCAGCCCGTCGACCACGCTGTCGGCCAGCCCGCCCACCCCGCTGGCCACCACGGGCACCCCGCAGGCCATCGCCTCCAGCGGGGTCAACCCGAACGGCTCGTACCAGGGCGCGGCGACCACCACGTCCGCCGAGCGGTACCAGG
Source organism: Micromonospora sp. NPDC049559 (assembly GCF_040676675.1). NCBI lineage: Bacteria > Bacillati > Actinomycetota > Actinomycetes > Micromonosporales > Micromonosporaceae > Micromonospora > Micromonospora sp. NPDC049559. Next base: position 87,792 of record NZ_JBFAPK010000014.1, read on the forward strand.
CCGCCAGCTCCTCCCGCGGCACCGCACCGACCAACCGGAACCGGTCCGCCACGCCGCAGGACTCGGCCAGCCCGCGCAGCCGGTTCGCGAAGGGGTCGGCGGGCAACGCCGGGCCGGGCGGGGCGCCCACCACCACGCACTCGGCGTCCGGTACGCCGCGCATCGCCCGGATCACGTCCTGGAAGCCCTTGCGCTCCACCAGCCGCCCCACCGACAGCACCCGCGGCCGGCCCCGGTCCCGCGCGACCGCCGGACCTTCCGGGTGGAAGATCCGCTGGTCCACGCCCGGCGGGACGAGGGTGATGCGGGTGCGGGCGACGCCCAGCCGGATCAGCTCCCGCACCTCGTCCTGGCACTGCGCGACCACCCGGTCCACGGCCTGTCCCAGGATCCGCTCGAACCCCACCCGGCGGGGCGGGCCGCTGTCCGCGCCGCCCTGGTGCCGTCGCTTGACCGCGCCGAGACCGTGGTAGGTCTGCACCACCGGCACCCCCAACTGCCGGCCCGCCGTCAACCCCGCGAGTCCGCTCATCCAGTGGTGGGCGTGTACCACGTCCGGCCGCCACAGCTCGTCGCGCCAGTGCCGCGTCAGCCAACGGCCGAACTCGCCCACGTGCGGCAGCAGCCCGTCCCGGGCCACCGGTTCGGCCGGGCCCGCCGGTACGCGCACCACGGTGAGCCCGTCGCGCACCGGTACCGCCAGCGGCCCGGACGGATCGTCCCGGCGCGTGTAGACCCGTACGTCATGACCCGCGTTCGCCAGCGCGGTCGACACCTCGGCCACGTGCACGCTCTGCCCGCCCACCGGTCCACCGACGCCCCCTGGCCCCCCGGGTGGCGCGGCTGTCCCGGCTGTCCCGGCTGTCCCGGCCCCGGCCCGCGCCGCTGCCCCGGTCCGCTCCGGCGCGCCGACCTGCTCGTATGCCCCGGCCTGCTCGTATCCTCCGGCCTGGTCCGAGACGATGGCTATCCGCACGGCTCCCCCTCCCGTAGTCGATCCCGATCGGCACGAAGACCCGTTCTGTGCCGGCTCCGGCCCGTCCTGGGCCGACCGGGCGCGAAGCGGGCGGCCAGCGGGTTTCGGCACGTCGGGTCGGTTCCGAGCACACCCATGGCGGCGCTCCTACCCCCGGCCGGGACGCCTAACCACGATGTGGCCAACTTCCCAGCGCTGTCCCAGGCGGATACGCGGGCAACCGGTACCGCGATCGGTCGGTGGGCGTCCCGTACCCCGCAGACCGCGCCGATGACCTGAGCGGACGAGGTATCACCGCCGGTGGAGCGGGTAGCCGCACGGGGTCAACCCGGAGTCGATCCGGTACGGCGGCAAGGGGAGGAACGCCGAGATGACGCAACAGGAGAGCCGTTCCGGCCAGCAGTCGGCGGCCGGCGAGGCCCGGGAACAGGTCTCCGCCACGAGCCATCGCGCCGCGCAGGTCGGCGGGGGCGTGGCACAGGGGGCCATGGCACAGGGCCGGCAGACCGCGGCCGAGGGGGCACAGCAGGCTCGCAACCTGCTCGGACAGGCGAGTTCGCAGGTCCAGCAGCAGGCCGGCATGCGACAGAAGGAGGCCGCGCAGCGGCTGCGCACGCTCGGCGACCAGTTGCAGTCCATGTCCGGCCAGGCCGGTCCCGGTATGGCGGAGGACCTGGTCCGGCAGGCGTCGGACCGGGCGCACCGGGTCGCCGAGTGGTTGGAACACCGTGAACCGGGCGCGGTGGTCGAGGAGGTGCGCGACTACGCGCGCCGGCATCCCGGGCTGTTCCTGGCCGGCGCCGCGTTGGCCGGCGTGATCGCGGGCCGGCTCACCCGGAACCTCGCCGGCGGCGGTGGCGACGGTCAGCCGGCGGAACAGGGCGGTCAGCCGGCGGGACGGGGCGGTCCGCAGTTCGGTATGGCGTCGATGGAGCAGGAGGCGCCGCGGCCGGACGGGCATTCCGGCCAGCCCGGCACCGGGACGCCGGACGCCGAGCGACGGGAGGTGGGTCCGTGAGCACGACGTCACCGCGCCGGGTCGAGCCCGACTCCGCCCAGGCCTCGATCGGGGATCTGCTCGCCGGGATTACCCAGGACATGTCCACACTGGTGCGCCAAGAGGTGCAGCTCGCCAAGGCGGAGCTGCGGCAGGAAGTCAAGATGGCCGGCCAGTCGGCCGGGATGTTCGGCGCCGCCGGCTTCGCCGGCTACATGGTGCTGCTCTTCCTCTCCTTCGCCTTCTGGTGGGGCCTGTCGAACGTGCTGGACGAGGGTGTGTCCGCGCTGATCGTCGGCGTGGTCTGGGCGGTGATCGGCGGGCTTCTCTTCGTGATGGCCCGGCGACGCATGCGTCAGGTACGGCGCCTGCCGCAGACGACCGAGACCGTGCGGGAGTTCCCGGGCACGTTCCGGGGCCGCTGAGCGGAAGGGAGGGTGACATGAGCATGGATCCGGAGCAGATCCGACAGGAGATCGAGAGCACCCGGGGCGACCTGCGCAGCGACGTGGACGCGCTCACGTACAAGGTGAACCCCAAGCGGGTCGCCGGCGAGCGGGTGGAGCGGGCGCGCGGCATGTTCGGGGCCGTACGCGAGAAGGTCATGGGTACGGCGTCCCAGACCCGCGAGGCCGGCGCCGGCAGGGCGTCGGGCGCCGCGCAGCAGGCCTCGTCGGCGGCGCACCAGGTCCGCGACCGGGCGTCGTCCGCGGCCCACCAGGTCCGCGAGACGGCCGGTACGCTCGGGCAGCGGCAGCGGGAGCAGACCCAGGGCAGCCCGCTGGCGGCCGGGCTCATCGCGTTCGGCCTCGGTGTGCTCGTCTCGTCGCTGCTCCCGCCGAGCGGGCAGGAGCGGCAGGTGGCAGGCCGGGTCCGGGAACGGGCCAGCGACTACGCCGGCCCGCTGAAGGAACAGGCGGTCGGCGTGACCCAGCAGGTTCGGGACAACCTGCGGGAGCCGGCCCAGCAGGCGATGGAGTCGGTCCGGTCGCGTGCCACGCAGGGCGCCTCGGCGGTACAGGAGCAGGGCCGCTCGGCGGCGCAGGACATCCAGGGCCAGGTGCGGGAGTCGAAGGAGAACGTCCAGCAGCGGCGTTGACCCGTGGCGGCGCGCCGACCCGCGCTGACCCGTCGCCGGGCGTACCGGTGGCGGGTCAGCGGCGCAGGTAGAGCCGGACGGTGGTGGCGCCGGGCCGGGTGTGCACCCGGACCAGGTCGCAGAGCTGGTTAACGATTACCAACCCCCGCCCGCCGGTCGCCGCGGTCCCGGCGGGCGGGATCCGGCCGGCGAGCGGGTCCGTGAGGTGGCCACCGTCGCTGACCTGGCAGACCAGGTGCTCCTCGTCGGTCCAGAGGGTGACCGAACCGGTGCCGCCCGCGTGCTCGACGGTGTTGGCGGCCAGCTCGCCCACGGCCAGGACCAGGTCCTCGACCCGGTCGTCGGGCAGCCCGGCCGTCGTGGCGTACCGGGCGACGGCGTGCCGCAGGGCCGACAGCCCGTCGAACGTCACGGGCAGCGTCGGCGCGTGCCCGGGCGGCGGTGGCAGCGGCCGGTTGAAGTCGGCGGCCACCGCGAGCGGATCGCCGTAGCGCGGGGAGGCCCAGCGGCGCGCGCCCATGGCGAGCGTCGGATGGGTCCGGTACGCGTCGTCGATCGCCCGCTGGTCGAGGTCGGCGAGGTCGTACGGGCAGAGGATCTCCGCGTTCCGCCCGGCGAACGCGGCGTTGATCAGGGCCTCGTGCTGGGCGCAGGCGGGGTACTCCAGCTCGCTGCGGCCGGGCCAGATCGGCTCGCCGATGATCCGGGGGCGCCGGCCCGGATGCGCCCGGGCGAAGGCGAGCAGCACGCCCGGGATGATCCGTCCCGGGTTGCGGCCGGCCACGGTCATGTCGTCCAGCCGTACCCGGGAGGCGTCGTCGCCCAGCGCCGCCCGGATCGCCGCGAGGTTCGCCCCCGGCACGGCGACCAGGACCGGATCGCCGGCGTCGAGTCCGGCGCGGATGAAGGGAAGCGTGCCGGCCAGGTATTCGTCGATGCCGCGGTAGAGCAGCGCCGGATGGTCGAAGTGTTGCGCGTCCGGGTTCGAGAACCGGTTCTCCGCAGTGTGTGGAATCACCGCGCGGTACCGATCCGCAGCGACAGCGCCGGCACCCGCCCGACGTCGAGGAGGTCGAGCAGCCGCGCCAGCCGGGGCGAGCAGACCAGGGTGGTCGGTCGGTCGCCGCGGGCCACCGCCACGTCCACGAGCGAGGACATCGCGTACGCGTCGGCGAAGCGCAGCCCGGTGGCGTCGATCACGCAGCGTCCCGGCATCGGGACCACGGCCGAGAGCACGCTCGACAGCGCGGCCCGGTTGCTCAGGTCGGCCTCGCCGTCCACGGCGAGGCCGGTCGGGGCCACGGTCAGCACGCAGCGCAGACCCGACACCGGCGTCTGGGTGGCCGGGCGGAGGCTGGCCGGATGTGCCGCCACCAGCTCCTGCCAGGCGGTGCTGGCGAACTGCCGCGGGTCGTAGTGGCACACGCCCAGCGCCCGCCCGCCCACGAACAGCAGGTTGGCCCGGGTCTCGTAGTCGGCCAACAGCCGGCCGTCCACGCCGTGGGCGGCCGCCCAGGTGAGATCTCCGCTGATCCGCAGCCCCGGATAGCCCTCCCGCTCCGCCAGGTCGATCTCGGCGGCGAGGGTACGTAGCGTGCGTTCCGGGTCGAACCGTCCGTCGGGGAAGTAGATGTCGGCGGCGTCCGAGACCACCAGCTGCCCGTGGGCCAGGGCGTCGGGCGCACCGGGAAGCTTCGCCCGGAGCGCGTCGACCAGGGCCGACGGCGCGGGACGGCTCGTGGCGAGCAGAACCTTCTGCCCCTCGCGCAGGCCGGCGTCGGCGAACTCGTGGAGCATCGCCGGCTGGTCGGAGACCTCAGCGGTCGGTACGCAGACATGGTCGCCGAGGGCGAGTCCGTGCCAGATCGCGCTGCCCCGCATCGAAACACCCGCTCCCGTCTGCGGCGGTCAGGGACATCCCCCGAAACGGTGGCCGGTCCCTCGTCCGTTCAGGCCCACCGACTCCACCCTACGCCCAGTGACGGCGGGTGCCCAGCACCCGAGCCCGCTTCGGGGGCGCGACCAGCCTCCATCGGCGGTTCGGTAACCTGCGGTACCCGGCTCCCGCGCCCGCGCACCACACCCACCCCCGGACGACGGAACCGGGTGGAGGAGGAGCCGCAGCAGTGTCCGGACGCATCGTCGACGCCCGCGTGATCGTCACCTCGCCGGGTCGTAACTTCGTCACCCTGAAGCTGATCACCGAGGACGGGGTCAGCGGGGTCGGTGACGCCACCCTCAACGGCCGCGAGCTGGCCGTCGCCAGCTACCTGACCGATCACGTCCTGCCCACCCTGATCGGGCGTGACTCGGCCCGGATCGAGGACACCTGGCAGTACCTCTACAAGGGTGCGTACTGGCGGCGCGGCCCGGTCACGATGAGCGCCATCGCCGCCGTGGACACCGCGCTCTGGGACATCAAGGGCAAGGTCGCCGGCCTGCCGGTCTACCAGCTGCTCGGTGGTCGCTCCCGCGAGGGCGTGACCGTGTACGGGCATGCCAACGCCGAGACCGTCGACGGGGTGCTGAGCGAGGTCGCCCGGTACCACGACCTCGGCTACCGGGCGGTACGGGTGCAGACCGGCGTCCCCGGCCTGGCGACCACGTACGGCGTGGGCAAGGACCGGATGTTCTACGAGCCGGCCGACGCCGCGATCCCGTCCGAGGCGGCCTGGTCGACGGAGCGCTACCTGAACCACGTACCGACCGTCTTCGCCCGGGTGCGTGACGAGTTCGGCCCGGAGCTGAAACTGCTGCACGACGTGCACCACCGGCTCACCCCGATCGAGGCGGCCCGGCTCGGTCGCAGCCTGGAGCCGTACGCGCTGACCTGGATGGAGGATCCGGTACCGGCCGAACTCCAGGAGGGCTTCCGGCTGATCCGCCAGCACACGACGACGCCGATCGCGGTCGGCGAGGTCTTCAACACCGTCTGGGACTGCCAGCAGCTCATCTCCGAGCAGCTCATCGACTACGTCCGCGCGACCGTGGTGCACGCGGGCGGGATCACCCACCTGCGCCGCATCTTCGACCTGGCCGCGCTGCACCACGTCCGCAGCGGCTCGCACGGCGCCACCGACCTGTCGCCGGTCTGCATGGCGGCGGCCCTGCACCTGGACGTCGCCATCCCCAACTTCGGACTGCAGGAGTACATGCGGCACACCGAGGAGACCGACGCCGTCTTCCCGCACGGCTACCGCTTCGCCGACGGGTACCTGCACCCGTCCGAGGAGCCGGGGCTCGGGGTGGACATCGACGAGGAGTTGGCCGCGCAATACCCGTACCGGCCGGCGTCGCTGCCGGTGAACCGGCTCGAGGACGGCACCATGCACTCCTGGTGACCCCGCCGCCGCCCCGTCAGCCGCCACCCCGACGGGGAGGCGCCAATCGGATCTCAGGCCGGTTCGGTCCCCGCCACGGCCTGCTCCGGTACCACGGCCGGCGCGGCGGCGGCCCCGCCGTCCGCCGTCCCGGTCTGCGCCGTCCCGGCCCCGGCGGCGGCCCGGCGGGCGCGGTGGCGCAGCCAGAGCGTGCTGCCCAGGCCGCAGCAGATCGCGACGGCCAGGGCCACCCAGGAGAGGTCCTTGAGCCAGCGCTCGGCCACCCGGCCGAGGGAGAAGAGCAGGTAGGTGGTGCCGAACGCCCAGACCAGGCCGCCGGCCGCGTTGGCGAGCAGGAACCTGCGGTACGGCACCCGCAGCGCGCCGGCGAGCGGGCCGGCCAGGATGCGCAGCAGCGCCACGAACCGGCCGAAGAAGACCGCCCAGACGCCCCAGCGGGCGAACATCTGCTCGGCGCGGGCCAGGTGCTCCGGGCCGAGGTGCCGGGGGAACCGGCGCCCGAGACGTTCCAGCAGGGCGCGCCCGCCGCGCCGGCCGACCGCGTACCCGATGGAGTCCCCGACGATCGCGCCGAGCGCCGCCGCGGTCGCCACCCAGAGCGGTTCGGTCACCCCGGTCGCGGCCAGCAGGGCCGAGCTGACCAGGACGATCTCGCCGGGCAGCGGGATGCCCATGCTCTCGACGCCGATCACCAGCCCGACGATCAGGTAGATGCTCACCGCGGGCAACGTCGCCAGCCAGGTCTCCACGTGGTGCACGCCAAGCCTCCCCGAAGTCCGGTAGCGAACCCTACCGGCCCCCGATGACACCCGGGGGTAAGGGGCGAACTCCCGTCGGCGTCCGGGTCAGCGCGTCGGCCGGTAGTCGCCGGTGAGCCGGCCCAGCTTCAACGCCAGGTGCAGGCAGAGCCGCTCGTTGCCGTCCTTCAGGTCGGTACCGGCGAGCTGCTCGACGCGTTGCAGCCGGTAGTAGAGGGTGGCCCGGTGCAGCCGGAGCGCTTCGGCGGTGGCGTGCGCGTTGCCCGCCAGGTCCAGGTACACCTCAAGGGTCTCCAGCAGCACCTGGTTAGCCTCGCCGCGCAGCAGGCGCTCCAGGCCGGGATGCACCCCGCCGACGTCGAGCCGCGCACCGTCCAGCCGGGACAGCACCCGGTAGATGCCCAGGCCGGACCAGGAGACGACCCGACCCAGGGCCGGCAGTCGCACGCCGACCCGGGCCGACCGCAGACCCTCCTGGTACGACTCGACGGCGTCGACCAACCCCGGACGGGCCTGCCCGATCCCGACGACGGTACGGGTCACCGAGTCCAGCCCCCGGGTGGCGTGCCGCAGCGCCTCGTCCAGGTGCCGGGCGACCGCCTCCGGGTCGGGGCGCCCGCCGCCCCGGGCGTCGCCGAGCAGCAGCACCCCGTGGTCGTGCCGGACCAGGTGCAGCCCCGCCCGGCTGCCCAGCCAGCGGCGGGTACCGACGAGCGCCTGCTCCAGCGCGATCCGGGCCACCTCGTCGGGGAGCTGCCCGTCCGCGGTCACGAGCTGGGCGACCAGCGCGGTGGTCGTACCGTCCCCGCCGATCGCGCCCTCCTCCAGCAGCAGCCGTACCGCCTGCGCCCGTGCCGCCGGGCCCTCCACCAGCAGGGTGCGCACCGCCTCGGTCTCCCGCTGCGAGGCGAGTTCACCGAGCAGGTTCTCCCGGTAGAGCGCGAGGGAGAGGTCCCCGGTCGCGTCGGTCACCGTGGCGATGTCGGCGTCCGTCATGCTGCCGTCGGCGTCGATGAACCAGACGAAGCCGAGCAGCAGGTCGTCGTGGCGGATCGGGACGCAGACCCGGGGGAGCAGGTCGAGTTCCGGGCAGGCCGGGGTGCGTACCGGCTCGCGGGCGTTGAGGATGCCGACGGCGCGGAACCACGCGATCACCTCGGGGGTGGTCTGGCGGCGCAGGATCGAGGCGCGCCGGACGTCGTCCATCAGCCCGGTCTGTTCGCTGTAGACCAGCAGCCGCTGGCGCCGGTCCTCGATCAGCGCCGGCCGGCCCACCCGCGCCGCCACCGCGTCGACGATGCGTTGCAGCTCGCCCTGCATCGAGCCCTTCCTCCTCCCCGTCCGCCGGATCCCGTGCCGGCGCCGGCCCTCGCGCCGGACCCGATGCCGGGACCCGATCCCGCGCCGGACCCGGGCCCACCTCCGCCACCGGCGCGGCCCACCCGCCTCAGCGGGTCGGGCTCGTCGCCGGCCCGTCCAGCTTCTCGGCGATCCGGCCGGCGTCCGGATGGTCCAGCCGCCGCAGGATCTCCCGGGCCCGCCGCCACAGGTCGCGGGCCGCGTCCCGATCGCCCGCCACGGCGTGGGCGTCGCCGAGCCGGTCGAGGGTCGCGGCCTCCAGGTACCCGTCACCGACGGCGTGGAACAACTCGGCGGCGTGCCGGTACCGGGCGACCGCGCGGTCGTACTGGCCGGCGCGCTGGTGGGCGTAGCCGAGACTGTCCGAGGTGGCCGCCTCGCCGAGCGTGTCGCCGGTGCGGCGGAACAGCTCCAGCGCCCGCTCGCAGTGCTCCAACGCCTCCGGCACCTCGCCGAGCTGGGCGTGGTACCAGCCCACCGCGTTGAGCGCCTCCGCCTCACCGGCCCGGTAACCGGCGGCGCGGAACAGCTCCAGGGCGCGCTGGGCGTGCCGCAACGCCTCCCGGTTCCGGCCGCGCACCTGCCCCAGCCGGGCGAGGCTGATGTGTACGTGGGCCTGGCCGGCGGCGTCGTCGAGCGCGGCGAACTCGGTCAGCGCGGCACGCAGGTGCTCGTCCGCCTCGTCGTGCCGGTCGAGGTGCGCGTACGCGCGACCGAGGCCCCGGTGGGCGTGGCCGAGCGCCCGGCCGTCGGCCAGCCGGCGGGCGGCGGCCAGCGCGAGCCGTTGCGCGTTCACCTCCTCCGACCAGCGCGCCTGCCGGCTGAGATGGTCGGTGACCGTCCAGGCCAGCCGCCACGTGTGCGCGTCCGAGCCGCCGTCTCCGGTGCCGGCCATGGCGGCGAGCAGGACGGCCTGCTCCGCGGTGAGCCAGGCGATCGCCGCCGCGCGGTCGGCGAGGTCGTCCGGGACGGCGCCCGGCCGGGCGGGCGGCAGCGCGATCCGGTCCCGGTGCGGGTGCAGCAGCCGGTCGGCCCGGTACGCGGTGTGCAGGTAGTAGTCGAGCAGGCGGTGCAGCGCCTCGGTGCGCTCCGCCGTCGACTCCATCGAGTGGACCAGCTCGCGCGCGTAGGCGCGGAGCAGGTCGTGGGTGACGTACCGGCCGGCGACGTGCTCGGTGACCAGTTGGGCCCGGGCCAGCTCGGCCAGCTGGGCCCGGACCAGCCGCACCGGCTCGCCGGCGAGGCTGGCGGCGGCCGGTACGGCCAGATCCGGTCCCGGGTGCAGCCCGGTCAGCCGGAACAGCCGGGCGGTCGCGGCGTCCAGGGTCCGGTACGAGGCGGCGAACGCGGTCCGTACGTCGCTGGTCCGGTCACCGGCGTAGAGCGCGTCGAGGTCGTGGTGCGCGACGCGCAGCTCGTCGGCGAGCGCGGCGAGCGGGAAGCCGGGGTGCAGCGCGGCGCGGGACGCCACGATGGCCAGCGCCAGCGGAAGCCGCGCGCAGGCGGTGATGATCTCGTCGACGGCGCGCGGCTCGGCGGCCACCCGGGCGGTACCGAGGCGGCGGGTGAGCATCTGGCGCGCCTCGTCGGCGGTGAGCAGGTCCAGCGTCAGCGGTTGGGCGCCCTCGGTCGCGACCAGGCCGGGGAGCTGGTGCCGACTGGTCACCAGGACCAGGCAGCCGGGGGCGCCCGGCAGCAGCGGACGGACCTGGTCGGCGTCGCGGGCGTTGTCCAGCACCACCAGCACCCGCCGGCCGGCGAGCAGGCTGCGGTAGAGCGCGGTCTGCGCGTCCGGACTGCTCGGTACCCGCTGCGGCGGCACCCCGAGCGCGTCGAGCAGGGAGCGCACCGCCTGCGCCGGGGTGAGCACCGGGCCGGTGGGGTCGAAGCCGCGCAGGTTGAGGTAGAGGTGGCCGTCGGGGAACCGGTCGCGGACCCGGTGCGCCCAGTGCAGGGCCAGGGCGGTCTTGCCGACCCCGGCGGTGCCGGAGACGGTGGCGATGACGACCGAGCCCGAGCGCTCGGTGGGCGGGCCGAGTAGCGCGTCGAGCCGGGCGAGCTGGTCGGCCCGGCCGGTGAAGGTGGCGACCCCGGCGGGGAGCTGGGCCGGCACCTCGCGGCGCTGGGCCGGGTCGGGGCCGCCGAGGATCTCGCGGTGCGCCGCCCGCAGCTCCGGGCCGGGATCGGTGCCGAGCTCCTCGACGAGGCGCGCGCGTACCGCCGCGTAGCGCTCCACCGCCTCGCCGGTGCGCCCGGCGGCGTGCAGCACCCGGATCAGCGCCGCGGCCACGGGCTCGACCAGCGGGTACTCGCCGGCGAGGTCGGTCAGCGGGCCGAGGACCACGGCGGGGTCTCCGGCCCGTACCTCCGCGCCGGCCCACGCCACCACGGCGTCCAGCCGCTGCTGCCGCAGCCCCTCGCGGGACCGGGCCGCCCACTGCCCGCCCAGGCCGGCGAGCGGCTCGCCGCGCCAGAGCGCGAGCGCCTCACGCAGCACCGCGATCCGGCCCGCCGCATCCCGCCGCGGCGCCCGCGCGGCGTCGAGCAGACCGCGGAACCGGCGCACGTCGACCCACTCCGCCGGGGCCTCCAGCACGTACCCGCCGGAGCGGCGCGTCAGCCGTACCGGCTCCGTCCCGCCGGCCTCGGCCAGCATCCGGCGAATCCGGGCGATGTGGGCGTAGAGCGCCCGGCGGGCTCCGTCGGGCGCGGTGTCCCAGACGCGGTCCAACAGGGTCTGCAACGGTACGGGCTGACCGGCGTCGATCGCCAGCGCCGCGACGACGTGCCGCTGCTGGGGCGGTCCGGCGTCGAGTACGCGGCCGTCGGCCCAGACCTCGACGGGACCCAGCAGCCGGAACTCCACCCACCACTCCCGACGCATCCACCATGCGGGGATCGACTGCCGGCGGAATGATCAACAAACTTACGGCAACAATCTACTACACCCCGGTACAGCAAACTCTCAGGTGTTCAACGGGTACCGCCGCCGTTGAGCCGACCGGTGGTCGTACGGCGGACGAAGGTAGGCAGGACGTGGCTGCACCAACTTCCGGGGGCACGGCGGTGGCCCTTCCGAACCGAGATTTCTGATTCGTCGTACCGGTGCCGCGACGGCGCGATTTCTCGGCGTGATCTTCCATTAAGTTTCGCTTTAGCCGTATCCGGTTCCGTCATCAAGATCGGTACCTTGCCCGGCATGCGACACATCGGAACCGTCATCGCCGCCGCCGTCGTGGGACCGGCGGTGTGGATACTGCTCGCCATCGGCCAGCCCCGGTCCGCCGCGGCGTTCCAGGCGGCGCGGGACGGCGGGATCGCCGTCGACGACGTCGTCCGGCCGCTGCTGCTGTTGGTGGCCGGTGGGCTGGTGCTCGGCCTGCTGGCCATGCTCAGGTTCTCCCCGCTCGGCGCGGTGCTGGTCGGGGCCGGCTACCTGGCCAGCTACCTCGGGCCGGTGTTCAGCCCGGGGCTGCTCGACCTGGTCGACCGCAAGCCCAGCCTGGCCGGGCACCAGATCGACCTGGCGGCGCCGGTGCGCTCCGGCACCACGCTGGTGCTGGGCGCGTTGCTGCTGGTCGGCGTCGTCAGCGCGCAGCGCTGGCGCCGCTGGCCCCGGCCCGTACCGGAGGAGCCGGCCGCGATCGAACCGGACGAGATCATCCCGGCGGAACTGCCGGCCGACCGTCCGCTCGGGGCGGACGGGTTGGACCTGCCCCGGCGCGATCGGGGTGCGGACCGGCTCTCCGGCGGGCCGCTCGGGGCGGACGGGCCCGACCTGGCCCGCCACGATCGGGGCGCGGAGCGGCTCCCGGGCGGGCCGTTCGACGGGGAGGGACCAGACCCGTCCCGGCCGGCGCGCGGCGCCGAACCGGTTGCCGAGCGGCGGGCGACGACGCTCGCCGACGCGGAGCCGGCGACCGAGCAGTGGCCCGCGGGTACGCGCCGCGGCGACCCGTCGTCGCGGGGCGAGCCCGGGAGCGCCCGCCGCCGGTTCGACCAGACGCACCGGTCCTGACGACCGGCCGGTCCGACCGGATGCACCGGTCCCGACCGGCCGCCTCGGTCCGGCCGCAGCGGTCCGTCGGAATTCGCCGCCGAGATCCTCCTTCAGTTGTCGGAAGCCGCCGGGTGACCTGCCGACATCTGCATGGTGACCGGGATGTGGCGGCACTTCTACATTCCTTGCGCGGTGCGGCCCCCGTGGCGCACCCGGCTGCTCGCGGCGCGGACCCCCACGCGCCGCCCCCCGACGAAGGGTGGCTCGATGCACCTGACCTTCACCAGGCGAACGGCGCGACGATCCGCGCTGGTCGCCGCGGTGGCGACCGCGCTGGTCGTCGCCGCGGCGGCCGGTCCGGCACCGGCCGCGCCCGCCGCGTCCGCCGCGGGTACGGGCCCTTTCCAGGTGCTCGACCCGCAGTACTGGCAGAACCCGGACACGATGACGTGGAACGACTACAAGCCCGTTCCGAACAAGAACTGGGCCGACCCGTCGGTGCGTGGCTCGGTCCGCAACTTCAAGATCGCACTGGTCACGCTCGACTACCCGGACCAGCCGTTCGTCGTCACCCAGCCCGCCCGGTCGAGCGTCTTCGGTAACCCGCAGGCGACCGCCGCGAACATCCCCCGGGACCAGGTGCCCGCCTTCTACCAGGGCTTCCTCAACACCCCGAACACCCTGAACAAGGGGCACACCCTGCACGAGTACTGGATGCAGGACTCCAACGGCCGGTACGGGGTGGACCTCACCGGCTTCGGCCCGTACCAGATGCCGGCGAAGTCGTACCAGTACGGCATCACCAACGACATGAACCCGGGCATGTGTCCCTCGGGCGAGACCTGCAACCGCAACATCCGTACCGACGGGCTGGGCGCGTGGCGCGCGGCCGTCGGCGACGAGGTCGCCAACCAGTTCGAGCTGGTCTTCATCCTCGGTGCCGGCCAGGACGAGTCGTCGACCTGGCAGGAGTTCGGCGAGATGATGTTCCAGAACAAGGAGGACGTGCCGGACGCCTGGGGCCCGCCGGACCCCAACCTGCCCAACTACGCGCGGACCCGGTACGTCGAGTGGACCTCCTGGAAGGCGGCGGCGAACATCTGGCCGAACGCCGGTGGCGGCTCCTCGACCCAGGCGGAGAGCTCGGGCCAGGGCACGTACGCCCACGAGCTGACCCACCTGCTGAGCATCGGGGACAACTACAACAACCCGTACGGCACGCCGCTGCGCCGGGCGTACACCGGCATCTGGAGCATGATGTCGCGCGGGTCGTTCAACGGTCCGGGCGGACCGCACACCCGCTGGCAGATCCCGCCGGTCAACGGCGGCTCCATGGGCTCGCTGCACACCGTCCGGGACAAGATCAAGATTGGCCTGCTCGGCGAGGACCACCTGCTGCGGCTCTCCCGCGAGGCGCTCGCCTCCTCGGGCCTGGTGGTGGCCGACGTGAAGGCCCGCGCGGTCGACGCCGGCCCGGGCGGCCTGACCGGCCTGAACATCGCCCTGAACCGGGACCTGGAACCGGCCTGTGACGTCACCGCCAACCCGCTCTGCGACGGCGGCAACTACAACAACTACACGGTCGAGGTCGTGGACCGGATGGGCGCGGACTCGTTCACCCCGGACAACGGCGTGCTGATCAGCAAGACCAAGAACCAGGACAGCGCGCCGTTCCAGTGGGTGGTCGACGCCAACCCGCAGGACATCGATATGATCGACTACTACAAGCCGGACGGCACCCCGCGGAAGATCACGATGGGGGACTACCGGCAGCTCTCCGACGCGCTCTTCCACGCCGGTACCAACTCCGGCAGCGAGTACGAGTACGTCGACGAGGCTAACCGGCTGCACTTCTACGTGCTGAACGTGAAGCGGGACCGCACCGGGATCCTGTCGTACACGGTGGCCGTACGGTCGCTCGACGGCACCGGCGGCCCGAGCGCCCACGGCGTACGGCTGGGCAAGGGCGCGGTCGTGGGCGGCGGCAGGCCGACCAAGCAGGGCGTGAGCTGCTCGTTCGACCTCACCAACACGGGTGTCTTCTCCGCCGGTGGGCAGCAGCACCCGGAGGACGTGACCCCGTACCTCACGTCGGACGTCTACCGGCTCACCGCCACCGTGAACGGCAAGGGCTGGCGGGCCGAGCTGCCGAACGCCCTGGCCACCGCCAAGTTCGGCGCCTCCACCCAGGTACGCGTCTCGGTCGGCGCCAGCGCGTCCGCCGCGAACAACGGCATCGTGCAGCTGACCGCGACCTCGGTCAGCGACCCGACCAAGACCGAGACCCGGACCTGTCGGGTGCAGAAGTCCTGACGGGACGCGCGACACCCTCCCGCGATCTAGGGCATATCGTCGTGATTAGAGATCAACTCACAACGATGTGCCCTAGATCGGCGGGTCAACGGCACCGTCGAGGAGGAGCGATGCGGCGCTGGACCGTCCGGTACGCGACCATGGCGGCGCTGGCGGCGCTGCCGCTGCTCGCCGGCGCCGTCACCGGCTGCGGCGGCCCGGACGAGGCCACCTCGGCGCGGACCGTGCGCGTGCTGGTCCGCGACATCAACCTGCGCGAGGTGGGCGTCGACTGCGCCGGCACCGGGGCGTACGTCTTCTTCCACAACCGCGCCCCGTACCGTGTCGTGGACGGCGCCGGCGAGACCCTGGCCGACGGGCGGCTGCCGCCCGGCCGGTCGGTACGCACCTTCGAGGAGGACCTTGGCGTGGACCGGGTGCCCACCTACTGCGAGTTCTCCGTCCCGGTCACGCTGCCCCGGCGCGACGTCTACCGGCTCGTGGTCGACGACCAACCGCCGATCGAGTTGACCGCCAACGACGCCGAGGGCCCGGCGCTGGTCGCGGTGGTACCCGCATGAGGCGGCGGTCGCCCCACGCCGTGGCCGCGCTGCTGGTCGCGGCGCTGCTGCTCGGCGGCTGCTCCGGCGGGCCGCCCGCGAAGCCCGAGCCGGTGCCCGGCGGTGCCGCCGCGCTGCCCGGCCCGGCGCCCGCGGGGCTCGCGCTGCGTCCGGCCCCGTCCGGCGCGCCGGCCGCGCCGGTCTTCACCGGTACGCTCACCGACGGCAGCGCCCTGCCCGTGGCCGAACTCTGGGCGCAGCGCCCGGTGGTGCTGCTCTTCTTCAGCTCCTGGTGCACCGGCTGCGCCCGGCAGCAGAGCGCGCTGAGCGACCTCGCCCGCACCTACCGGGACCGGGTCGTCTTCGTCGGCGTGACCGCCCAGGACGAGCCGGGGGAGTTGGCGCCGTACCTGCGCGAGCACCGGGTCGAGTTCCCGGTGGTGGTCGACGCGGACCAGACCATCTGGCGGTCGTACGCGGTCCGCGAGCCGCCCGCGGTCGTGATCGTCGCCAGGGGCGGCGCGCTGCTGCGCGGCTGGCCGGGCGGGCTCGACGCGCCCACGCTCGACGCCCGGCTGCGCGAACTCGTCCTGGCCCCGTGACGAGCGCCGGTGGTCGGGGCGTGGACGCCCAGGAGGACAGGTACTGTCAACCTGCCGTACGCAGGGTCAGTGAAAGAACGCGGAGAAGTTATCTTCCAGGGGGGAGGAGGCAGAGCTAGCCGCCGCGTCTTTCTTTCCGAACCCGCCGGCGACCTCGCCGGCCACGGTACGGGAGGGTCCAAGTGAGCATCGACCAACGCGCGTCCGGCGGACGGGGCCGGCTGCGGATCGCACAGGCGGAGATCGACCGTGAGCTGATGCTCAAGTGGATCGCCGCGTTCCAGGCCGGGGACGTCGAGGCCTTCGAGTGGTTCGTCCGGTTCGTGCAGCACCGGGTCGCCGGGTACCTCTGCCGCAAGTACCAGCTCGACTCCGACGAGGCGGTCGAGCTGACCCAGGAGACGCTGGTGGCGGCCTGGCGCAGCCTGCGCGCGGGCACCACCCCGCAGCACCCGCTCCCGTGGCTGTTCACCATCGCCGACAACAAGCTGCGCAGCTACTACCGCCGGGCCGAGCGCAAGCACGTCGTGCTCGACGGCGAGCAGCGGGACCGGGCCGACCCGCACGCCCTGGCCGCCTTCGCCGAGGCGGAGGACCGGCTGGTCCGCGACCTGACGGTGCGCCAGAACCTACCGGTCTTCCTGGACCTCGTCGGCGACGCGCTGCGCAGCCTCTCGGCGCGGGACCGGGAGACGCTGACCGTCCACCTGAGCTCGCCCGGGCAGCGGTTGCCCGACGCGCAGGCCCGCTCCGCCACCATCGACGCCCTGGTCGAGCGGGTGGGCGTCGACCGTCCCGAGGCGTCCCGACGGCTGTACGAGGCCATGGCCGCGCTGCGCCGGGTCGCCGGGGCGCTGCTGATGGCCCGTACCTCCCTCGGCGCCTGCGCGGGATTGCGCGCGAAGCTGCCGGGCGACCACCCGTACCACGGGTCGCTGGACGAGCGGTCGCGGCCGAAGGTCATGCAGCACGTCGGGCAGTGCAAGGCGTGCAAGGCCCGGCTCGCGCAGGCGATGACGCTGGTCGGCGGGCTGCCGACCCTGGTGCTCTTCCTGGTGGTGGAGCTGGACGAGCGGCGGGACCGGTTCGTCGAGGCGGCGTTCGCCGACGCCGCCACCGACGAGGCCCGGCGGGGCGAGCCCGACGAGCGGGACCGGGCGGGCGACGAGGACGCCACCGACGAGGACGAGACGGTCCACGACGGCGCCGCGCTGCCCCGGGACGGTGCCACCCCGGCCCGCGCCGCGCAGGCCGCGATCCCGGCGGCGGCACCCGTCGCGCCGGCCGCGGCCGAGGTACCGCTCGGGCTGCGGATCGCCCAGCTGCCCGGGGTCCGTACCGTGGTGGAGCTGGTCACCGCCCACCCGCAGCTGGCCAAGGCCGCCGCCGGGGTGGTCGCGGCCATCGTGATCGGCACGGTTGTCCTCGACGGCGGCGACGCCGACCCGTGGACCGGGCCCGCGCCGAGCCCGTCCGTGACGGCGCCCTCGGCGGGAGGCCCGGGTGGCCCGCCCGGCGGCGGCCCGGGTGGCCCCGGCACGTTCCCGCCCGGCGGCGGCCCGGTGCCCGGTCCCGGTGCCACCGGTCCGGACGGGCGGCCGATCGCCCCGCCCGGAACGCAGCCGAGCGCCACCCGCCCGGGACCGGACGGCGGTCGCGGCGGCGACGACGGGCCGGGCGCGCCGCCCGCACCCCGCGCGGCCGCCTGGGGCTACGCCTCCAGTCGCGAGTACCAGTACGAGGAGCCGGTCGGCCACACCGTCGACCTGCACCGGCAGTGGCAGTGGGGGACCTGGCGGCGCGGCGGCGACGCGGCCAACCGGTACGCGACGATGACCCGCACCGGCACCGGCCGGTACCTGGTCCGCCTGCCCGGCCTCGGCGGCACGCCCGGCGTCGCGCACGCCGAGCTGAGCGCCGGGTGGGGGTACCCGCAGGCCGCCGCCTGCCAGGTCGCCGACGCGCGTCCGGCCGGCGCCGACCAGCTCGTCGACGTCGCCTGCTTCGACCCGGCGGGCACCGCCAAGAACCTGCCCTTCCTGGTCGTCTTCGTGGCGCCCAGCGACGGGCCGACCCCGATGGTGACGGCCCGGTACGGCACCGGCGGTACGGTCGCGTCGGGCGGGAACGTGACGGTCACCCGCACCGGCACCGGCGCGTACCGGCTGACCGCCGACGCCGCCTTCGCCGGCACCGGGTTCGCGCGGATCACCCCGGTCGGTACGGCGCCGGTCCGCTGCCGCCCGGCCGGCGTCACCGCTTCCGGCGGCCGGCTGCGGGTGGACGTGGCCTGCGCGGCCCCGGGCGGGGCGGCCCGCGACACGGGCTGGAGCTTCTCGTACACCGAGGGGGTGGGCGCGCACCACGACGCGGGCGTACCGGCCGCCTACCTGGCGACCGGCGGCGATCCGGCCGCGCCGACCGTGGCCACCGGCCGCAGCTGGAGCTTCAACGGCGAGGTCCCGGCCCTGACCCGCACCGGCGTCGGCGCGTACGACGTCTGGTACCAGCGACTCGGCAAGACGCAGGTGTACCCGGCGGACGCCGTCATGGTCACCGCGACCGGTGCCAGCCCCCGGTTCTGCCGCAACCAGGTCTGGAACTCGTACTCGTACCCGGGCAAGGTACGGATCATCATCTACTGCTTCGACGCCGCCGGCGCCCCGGCCGACGCGACCTTCGCGCTGGCGTACCTCCGGGCGCCCTGAGTCCCGGAGGTCCGGGGTGGGAAACCACGACGCCCCCGGCCGCTCGCGAGCGGCCGGGGGCGGGCGGGCGGGGGGGGGGGGCGGGCCCGCCCCCCCCCCGGGGCTGGGGGAGGGGGGCAGACAAAGAGAACCCAAACCCA
>NZ_JBFAPK010000014.1:106633-175941 GCF_040676675.1 Micromonospora sp. NPDC049559
GCCGCTCGCGAGCGGCCGGGGGCGTCGGTACGTGCGGTCGGCCGAACCGGCCGACCGCACGTCGGGATCACACGAGGTCGAACCGGTCCAGGTTCATGACCTTGACCCACGCGGCGACGAAGTCGTGCACGAACTTCTCCCGCGCGTCGTCGCTCGCGTAGACCTCCGCGAGCGCCCGCAGCTCGGAGTTGGAACCGAAGACCAGGTCGGCCCGGGTACCGGTCCACCTGACCTCGCCCGTGGCGGAGTCGCGGCCCTCGAAGAGGTTCGCGTCCTCGGAGACGGCGTGCCACGTCGTGCCCAGGTCGAGCAGGTTGACGAAGAAGTCGTTCGTCAGCGCGCCCGGGGTGGCGGTGAAGACGCCGTGCGGCGACTGCTGGTAGGTCGCGCCGAGGACGCGCAGACCGCCGACGAGGACGGTCATCTCGGGCGCGCTCAGGGTCAGCAGGTTCGCCCGGTCGACCAGGAGGAACTCGGCCGGCAGGCGGTGGCCCTTGCCGAGGTAGTTGCGGAACCCGTCCGCGGTCGGCTCCATCGCCGCGAACGACTCCACGTCGGTCTGCTCCTGCGTGGCGTCCATGCGGCCCGGGGTGAACGGAACCTCGCCCGCGAAGCCGGCGTTCCGCGCGGCCTGCTCGACGCCGGCGCCGCCGGCGAGCACGATCAGGTCGGCCAGCGAGATCTTCTTCCCGCCGGTCTGCGACGCGTTGAACGACTGCTGGATCCCCTCCAGGGTGCGCAGCACCGTGGCCAGCTCGTCCGGGTTGTTGACCTCCCAGCCGCGCTGCGGTTCGAGGCGGATGCGCGCCCCGTTGGCGCCGCCGCGCTTGTCACCGCCGCGGAACGTCGAGGCCGACGCCCACGCGGTGGAGACCAGCTGGGAGACCGTCAGGCCCGAGTCGAGGATCTGGGCCTTGAGGGCGGCGATGTCGTCGGCGTCGACGAGCTCGTGGTCCACGGCCGGGATCGGGTCCTGCCAGACGAGCGTCTCGGTGGGGACCTCCGGGCCGAGGTAGCGCTGGATCGGGCCCATGTCGCGGTGGGTCAGCTTGAACCACGCCCGGGCGAAGGCGTCGGCGAACTCGTCCGGGTTCTCCATGAACCGCCGCGAGATCTGCTCGTAGACCGGGTCGAAGCGGAGCGCGAGGTCGGTGGTGAGCATGCCGGGGGCGTGCCGCTTCGCCGGGTCGTGGGCGTCGGGGACGGTACCCGCGCCGGCGCCGTGCTTCGGCTGCCACTGGTGGGCACCGGCCGGGCTCTTGGTCAGCTCCCACTCGTACCCGAAGAGGTTCCAGAAGAAGTTGTTGGTCCACTTCGTCGGCGTCGTGGTCCAGGTGACCTCCAGACCACTGGTGATCGTGTCGGCGCCCTTGCCGGTACCGAAGCTGTTCTTCCAGCCCAGGCCCTGCTCCTCGATCGGGGCGCCCTCGGGCTCGGGGCCGACGTGGTCGGTGGTGCCCGCGCCGTGGGTCTTGCCGAAGGTGTGACCGCCGGCGATCAGGGCGACGGTCTCCTCGTCGTTCATCCCCATCCGGCGGAACGTCTCGCGGATGTCGCGGGCCGCGGCCAGCGGGTCCGGGTTGCCGTTGGGGCCCTCCGGGTTGACGTAGATCAGGCCCATCTGGACCGCCGCGAGCGGGTTCTCCAGCTCCCGGTCGCCGGTGTAGCGCTCGTCGCCGAGCCAGGTGGTCTCCGGGCCCCAGTAGACGTCCTCGTCGGGCTCCCAGACGTCGGGACGGCCACCGGCGAAGCCGAAGGTCTTGAAGCCCATCGTCTCCAGGGCGACGTTGCCGGTGAGGATCATGAGGTCGGCCCAGGAGAGGCTCTTGCCGTACTTCTTCTTGACCGGCCACAGCAGGCGGCGGGCCTTGTCGAGGTTGCCGTTGTCCGGCCAGCTGTTGAGCGGCGCGAAGCGCTGCTGCCCGGCGCCGGCGCCGCCCCGGCCGTCGTGGATGCGGTACGTGCCCGCGCTGTGCCACGCCATCCGGATCATGAACGGCCCGTAGTGGCCGAAGTCGGCCGGCCACCAGTCCTGGGAGGTCGTGAGGACCTCGGCGATGTCCCGCTTCACGGCGGCCAGGTCGAGGGACTTGAACGCCTCGGCGTAGTCGAACTCCTCGCCGAGCGGGTTGGCCACGGCGGGGTTCTTGGCGAGGATCTTCAGGTTGAGCCGGTTCGGCCACCAGCCGCTGTTACCGCCGCCCTGGGTGGGGTGGGGGGCGCGTCCGTGCGCGACGGGGCAGCGGGACTCGGCCCCTGCCTCGGCGTCGTGGACGACGGCGTCGTGGTTCTCGGACATCGGTTTCCTTCCGTGACGTGACGGATCGAGTGGATCAGAACGTGCCTGTGGTGGATCAGGGGGTGCCGGTGGTGGTGCAGTCGGGACAGAGGCCCCGGTAGACGACCTCGGCCTCGTCGATCGAGAAGCCGTGGTCGTCGGACGGGGTCAGGCAGGGGGCCTCGCCGACGGCGCAGTCGACGTCGGCGATCACGCCGCACGACCGGCACACGACGTGGTGGTGGTTGTCCCCGACCCGGGACTCGTAGCGGGCCACCGAGCCGGGTGGCTCGATGCGGCGCACCAGGCCCGCGGTCGTCAGCGCGCGGAGCACGTCGTAGACGGCCTGGTGGGACACCTCCGGGAGATCCCCGCGTACGGCCTCGATGATCGACTCCGTGTCGGCGTGCGGATGCGCGTAGACCGCGCCCAGCACGGCCACCCGAGGACGGGTCACGCGCAGCGCGGCCCCGCGCAGCAACTGCGGAAAGTCCAAGATCGTGGCCACGCCCCGAAGTCTCGTCTGTTTTCTGGAACGAGTCAAGAATATAGGCGAGACGTCACGCCGCTGGCACGGGGTCGGGCTCGGCGCTTCCGGGATAAACCCGGCCAAGTACGGCTAGCCATCGCTCGATGTCGGCGGCCGGTTGTGGCAGCGCTTCGAGACCGGGGCCGGCTTCGGACGTGCTCGTCCGGTAGCGGGCGGTTTGCCCGCCGGGGCCGGCCCGCGAGTTCATCCTCGCCGTAGCGGGCCGGAAAGTAAGTCGCTCTTCTCTCTCCACATCACCGACGGCGTGATCACAACGAATTCGATGTGAAGAGAAAAGAGCGAACCACTTCCGCCGGGGTCACCCGGCTAGCGGAGCGACCGGAAGGCGGCGCGAAGCTCCTCGCAGAACAGTTGCGGCTGCTCCCAGGCGGCGAAGTGCCCGCCCTTGTCCAACTCGTGGTAGTAGACGAGGTTCGGGTACGCCTGCTCCGCCCAGCTGCGGGGGGCCTGGTACAGCTCCCCGGGGAAGACGCTCACGGCGGCCGGGACGGACGAGGAGACGCCCTTCGCGGCGAAGAAGGAGAGCGTGTTCTCCGCGTACAGGCGGGCCGCGGAGACCGCCGTGTTCGTGAGCCAGTAGAGCGTGATGTTGTCGAGCACGTCATCCCGGCTGAGCCCCTCGGACGCCCCGGCGAAGACCCGGGAGATCAGATCCAGGCTCTGCGCGTCGTGGTCGAGCAGGAAGGCGGCCAGGCCGGCGGGGGAGTCCGCCAACCCGGTCAGCGTCTGCGGACGGCTCTGCATCATGAGGGCGTACGCGACGTGCTTCCAGACGAAGTCCAACTGCTCGACGGCGCGCCGCTCGTCGGCGGAGAGGTCGGACGGCATCGAGCCGAGCGCGTCGTTCGCGCCGGAGATGCCGGCCTGTAGCGCCTTGTCGAGGTCCGGCGGCACGGTACCGGCCATGTTCGTGTGGATGCCCAGCAGCTCCGGGGGCGCCTGCACGCCCAGCAGATCCGTGACCATCGCGCCCCAGTCGCCGCCCTGGGCCACGAAGCGCGCGTAGCCGAGGTTCCGCATCAGCTCGACCCAGGCGCGCGCGATCCGCTCGGGCCCCCAGCCCGGGGCGCTCGGCTTGGCCGAGAAGCCGTGGCCGGGCAGCGACGGGATCACCAGGTGGAAGGCGTCCGAGGCGTCCCCGCCGTACGCGGTGGGGTCGGTGAGCGGTTCGATGATTTTCAGCTGCTCGATCACCGAGCCGGGCCAGCCGTGCGTGACGATGAGCGGCAGCGCGTTCTCGTGCGGGGAGCGGACGTGGACGAGGTGGATGTCCAGCCCGTCGATCTCGGTGATGAACTGCGGCAGGGAGTTCAGCCGCGCCTCGATCCGGCGCCAGTCGTACTCGTTCTCCCAGTACCGCACGACTGCCTGGATCGTCGCGAGCGGCACGCCCTGCGACTGATCGGCGACAAGCTCCCTTTCCGGCCAGCGCGTGACCGACAGGCGCGTACGCAGCGCCTCCAGGTCTGCCTCCGGCACCTCCACGGTGAACGGCCGGAACAGCGTGGTGTCCATCACAGCCTCGGTCCTGACAGCCATGGGCGTCTTCCCTCCCCGCTACCGCGCCCGGACCGAGCACGGCTCCCTCGCAGCTCACCGCGCCTTACCCGCTGGCTCGCGGGCCATACGGGCGATCCGGCGCGGTGTTGGCGGAGCAGGGGTCGCGGTGCCGACTGTCAGCGGGTCTTGACGGCCGCCACGAACGCGCGCCACGCCTCGGGGTCGAAGCGGAGGGTGCCGCCGTCGCGGTCCTTGCTGTCCCGGACCAGTACGCGGCCCGGCAGGTTGTCGGCGACCTCGACGCACGCGCCGCCGTTGTTGCTGCTGCGGGTGGAGGTGCGCCACGCCGCGCCGGTCAGCTCCATGTCTTCGCCACTTCCTTGATCAGCTCGATCGACTGCCGGGTGGAAAGGGCCTCGCCGGTGATGCTCTCCCAGCGCCTCCCCAGGCTAACAAGGTCGGATCGGTCGCTGACGATCTGGCCGCGGAGCTGGTTGTCCAGGTAGCCGACCTCGGTGCCGTCGTGCAGCCAGGCGAGAATGAACGGGCCGGCCAGCCCGGTGTACCACGGGGTGTCCGCCGGGACGACGCGGATCTGCACGTACGGGCTCTCGGCCGCCGTGACCAGGTGTTCCAGCTGCTCCCGCAGCACGTCCCGGGTGCCGAGCGGCCGGCGCAGCACCATCTCGTCCAGCACCGCGACGAACTGGGGCGGCTTCTCCCCGGTGAGGATCGCCTGTCGCCTGAGCCGCCCGGCGACGATCCGCTCCACCTCGGCCGGCGGGAGCAGGCCGCCGACCTCCAGCATCGCCCGGGCGTACGCCTCGGTCTGCAACAGGCCCGGCACCACCAGCGGTTGATACGACCGTTAGTGAGGTCGCCTCCCGCTCGTTCTCCGCCCAGGGACGGAACCAAATGGGCTCACGACGTCTGTAGATGTCCGGCCAAATGTCCTCGACGTCCTTGCCGAGCGCCTTGGCGGCCTGCACCCGGTGCTGGGGATGTGGTATCCGGTCCTGGCTCAGCCAGCGGCCCGGGGTCTTGGGGTCCACGCCGACGAGTTCGGCGAGGGCCTCGGTGGTGAGTCCCTTCGCCCCATCGCGCTCCGCAGTGCCCTGTTCATCGGTGCTCCTCTTAGGACATCGATGGGTATGCGAGCACCATACCGGTGCGCTGCGTGGCTGTCCCGTCACTGATGGGGGTGATTGTGTCTGGCGGCGGCGCGTCGGTTGGGGGTGGCGCGGACGCCACAAATTCAGAGAACGAGTGGCTATCCCGCCTTCGATCGCCAACTCGTTCTCTGACTTTGTGAGGACGCCGGCCGAGGGCCGCCCGGTCAGGCGGCGGGTATCGGGGCCGGCCGGGATTCCGCCCCGGACGAGGGGCCGGACGAGGCGCCGGACGGGGGGCGGGACCGGCGGAGCGACCGCAGGCCCAGGTAGACGAAGGGCACCAGGAGCAGCACGTCGGCCACGTGCGCGATGTTCGCGTCGCGGGTGATCCGGCTCAGCGGGAACGCGAGCGCGCCGAGGGCGATCAGCAGACCGACCCAGGCCGGCGCGGCCCGCAGCCGCCACACGGCCAGCCCGAGGAGGAAGAGGGCGATCGGGAAGGCCGGCCCGAGGATCCAGTAGAGCGGGTACGCGGCGAAGGGGTGCTCCTGTAGCCGCTCGACCGCGACGGCGTGCGAGACGTCGAAGACCACCTCCTGAACGCTCTGGATCGCGAAGGCCAGCCCGCCGACGCAGGCGAATACGGTCAGCGGCAGCGCCACCGCGACGTAGCGCGGCGCGGCGGGGCGCAGCCGCTCGTAGATGCCGGCCAGGCCGACCAGCCAGGCGCCGATGGAGAGCGCGAGCAACGTACCGGAGACCAGGCCCTGCCGGTCGTCCTCCCAGAAGAAGCCGGCGACGAGATTGAGCGCCGGACCCAGGATGAGAAACATGCCGACGACGCTACGAACGGCTCGACCGGGGTAAATCCGCCCCGCGTGGTCCCCGGCCTACCGCGGTCGCGGTACGCCCGCGAGCCCGCCGCGGTAGGCGAAGACCACCAACTGGGCCCGGTCGCGGGCGCCGAGCTTGGCCATCGCCCGGTTCGTGTGCGTCTTCGCGGTCGCCGGGCTCATGCCCAGCCGCTCGCCCACCTCGGCGTTGGAGAGCCCCTCGGCGACCAGGGCCACCACCTCGCGTTCCCGGCCGGTGAGCGTGTGCGTGCCCGGCACCGCCGGCCCGTGCGCGAACGCCGCGATCAGCCGGCGCGTGATCCGGGGCGCCAGCAGCGCGTCGCCCGCCGCGACCACCCGTACCGCGTGCCGCAGCTCGTCCGGCTCCAGGTCCTTGAGCAGGAAGCCGCTGGCACCGGCGGCGAGCGCCGCGTAGACGTACTCGTCCAGATCGAACGTGGTCAGCACGACCACCCGTACGCCCGGCAGCCGGTCGTCGGCGAGGATGCGCCGGGTCGCGGTCAACCCGTCGGTACCGGGCATCCGGACGTCCATCAGCACCACGTCGGGGCGGTGCGCCCGGGTCAGCGCGATGGCCTCGTCGCCGTCGGCCGCCTCGGCGACCACCTCGATCTCCGGCGCCCGCTCCAGCAGCACCCGGAACCCGGCCCGCACCAGCGTCTGGTCGTCGGCCAGCAACACCCGTACCGTCATGTCGGCAACCACCCCCGTACCTCGAAGCCGCCGGCGGTCGCCGGTCCGGCGCGTACCCATCCGCCCAACCCCTCGGCGCGCTCCACCATGCCGCGCAGCCCGTTGCCCGCCGCCGGCGGCGGTTCGGGACGGGTCGTCCCGCCGCCCGCCCCGGCCCCGCCCACTCCGGCACGGCCCGCCCCGGCACGGCCCGTGCCGGTGCCGCCGTCGTCGCGGATGAGCAGCGCCAGCCCGTCCGGCCGGTAGCCGAGGCGGACCTCGATCCGGGTGGCCGCCGCGTGCCGCAGCGCGTTGGCGACCGCCTCCTGCACGATGCGGTACGCCGTGAACTCCACCGCCCGGGGCAGCGCGCGCGGCTCGCCGTCGGCGGCCAGCACCGCGCCGGTGGCGGCGGCCAGCGCCGGCAGCTCGCCGAGGCCGGGCGCGGGCGGGGCGGGGCCGGCCGCGGGCGTACCGTCGCGCAGCACGCCCACGGCGGCCCGCAGCTCGACCATCGCCTCCCGGCTGGACCGGCGTACGGCGGCGAGCGCGTCCCGGGCCAGCGCCGGGTCGTCGTCGAGCAGCTCCGCCGCGACCCCGGCCTGCACCCCGACCACGGCGAGGGTGTGCGCGGTGATGTCGTGCAGCTCCCGCGCGATGCGGATGCGCTCCTCGGTGACCCGCAGCTCCGCCGCCCGGTCGCGCTCGGCGGCGAGCAGCGCCAGCCGCTGCCGCCGGCCGCGCACCACCTCGCCGAGGAGCAGCGCCGCCACGAAGACCACGGTCGAGCCGTCCAGGGTGACGTCCAGCAGCGGCACGTGCGCGACCGTCATCCGCCCGTACGCGTCCAGGACGATCAGCGCGGCGGCGACCGCCAGCCCGGCCCGGCGACGCGGCGCGGCGGCCACCGCGTACAGCGCCACCCAGACCGGCACCGCCGGCACGCCGCCCGGGTAACCCAGCATGTGGTACTGCAGGAACAGCGCGCCGACCAGCGCGAGCACCGCGGCCGGCCAGCGTCGCCGGGCCAGCAGCGCGAGCGTCATCGCCAGCGCGATCGCGTACGCCCGCGGGTCCGGCGCGCGGTCGCCGGGCAGTACCGCGGTCACCACCATCCGGTACGCCGTGACGGCCCCGACGGCCGACACGACGGCGGCCTCGACCACCCACCGTCGCATCGGCCCACTGTACGAACCGATCCGGCCGGGCACGTACCACGAACGCGGTATCCGCCCGGTGCCGATGCGCCGGCCGCGCCCGGCCGGTTGTCCCGGACCGACCTGCGGATACCCAAAGTGGACCTTGACGGCCCGCCGGGGAAATCCTACCGTGGCCCGAAATGCCGCATGCCGTAACGCGGTCGTCACGATCCGAGAGGGAGCCGAGCCGAGTACGAGATCGAGCCCGCGCCAGCGCTCGCGTCGCGCCCCCGCGTCACGCCCGGGAACCAGGAGGAAAGATGACCCGACCGATGAGACTCCCGGGACTTCTTGGCGAGCTGGCCGCGGAGTTCGCCGGCACGCTGATCCTCATCCTCTTCGGGGTGGGGGTCGTCGCCCAAGTCGTCGCCGGTGGCATCGGCGACCACGACAGCATCGCCTGGGCCTGGGGGCTCGGCGTGACGCTCGGCGTCTACGTCGCCGGGCGGATCAGCGGCGCGCACCTGAACCCGGCGGTCACCCTCGCGCTCGCCGTCTTCAAGGGCTTCGCCTGGCGCAAGGTACTGCCGTACGCGCTGGCGCAGACCGCCGGCGCCTTCGTCGCCGCGCTGCTGGTGCGCTGGAACTACAGCGAGGTGCTGGCGAAGGTGGACCCCGGCCACACCATCAAGACCCAGGGCGTCTTCTCCACCCTGCCCGGCAACGGCGAACTGCCTGTCGGCCAGTGGGGCGGCCTGCGCGACCAGATCATCGGTACCGCGATCCTGCTCTTCGTCATCCTCGCCCTCACCGACCTGCGAAACTCGCCGCCCGCGGCGAACCTCACCCCGGTCGTGGTCGGGCTGCTCGTGGTCGCGATCGGCATGGCCTGGGGCACCAACGCCGGCTACGCGATCAACCCGGCCCGCGACTTCGGCCCGCGCCTGGCCTCCTTCCTGACCGGGTACCACACCGCCTTCCTCGACCAGTACGGTGACCCGTACTTCTGGGTGCCGATCGTCGGCCCGCTGCTCGGCGGCCTGCTCGGGGCGGCCCTCTACCAGCTCTTCATCGGCCGGTTCCTGCCCGCCGAGGACGCGCTCGAACCGGGGCGCCTGCCCACGCAGCCCGAGACCTCCCCGGCCGAGACCTCCCCGGCCGAGACCTCCCCGGCCAAGGGCTGACCGTCGTCCAGAATTCCGCTGCGCCCGCCACCTTGAGAACAGGAGACCCGGATGGCTGACTTCGTCGGCGCCGTCGACCAGGGCACCACCAGTACCCGTTTCATGATCTTCGACCATGCCGGCGGCGAGGTCGGCCGCCACCAGTTGGAACACCAGCAGATCCTGCCGCAGGCGGGCTGGGTCGAACACAACCCGGTGGAGATCTGGGAACGCACCTCCTCGGTGATCCGTACCGCCATGAACGCCCAGGGGTTGCGGGCCGGCGACCTGGCCGCGCTCGGCATCACCAACCAGCGCGAGACGACGGTGGTGTGGGACCGACGCACCGGCCGCCCCTACTACAACGCGATCGTCTGGCAGGACACCCGCACCGACCGGATCGCCTCCGCGCTGGACCGGGACGGGCGCGGCGACGTGATCCGCCGCAAGGCGGGCCTGCCCCCGGCCACGTACTTCTCCGGCGGCAAGATCCAGTGGATCCTGGAGAACGTCGACGGCGTACGGGAGGCCGCCGAGCGGGGCGACGCGGTCTTCGGCAACACGGACACCTGGCTGATGTGGAACCTCACCGGCGGTACCGACGGCGGGGTGCACGTCACCGACGTCACCAACGCCAGCCGCACGATGCTGATGGACCTGGAGACCCTCGACTGGGACGACGAGCTGCTCTCCTTCTTCGGCATCCCCCGCGCGATGCTGCCCGAGATCCGCCCCTCCTCCGACCCGGGCCGGTACGGCACCACCCTCGGCAACGGACCGCTCGGCGGCGAGGTGGCGCTCACCGCGATCCTCGGCGACCAGCAGGCGGCCACCGTGGGCCAGGTCTGCTTCACGCCGGGCGAGGCGAAGAACACCTACGGCACCGGCAACTTCATGCTGCTCAACACCGGTACCACGCCGGTCCGGTCGAAGTCCGGGCTGCTCACCACCGTCTGCTACAAGTTCGGCGACCAGCCCGCCGTCTACGCGCTGGAGGGCTCGATCGCGGTCACCGGGTCGGCCGTGCAGTGGCTGCGCGACCAGCTCGGCATCATCAGCGGCGCCGCGCAGAGCGAGACGCTGGCGGCGCAGGTGGAGGACAGCGGCGGGGTGTACTTCGTACCGGCCTTCTCCGGGCTCTTCGCCCCGTACTGGCGCTCGGACGCGCGCGGGGCGATCGTCGGGCTGTCCCGGTACAACACCAACGCGCACCTGGCCCGCGCCACCCTGGAGTCGATCTGCTACCAGTCCCGCGACGTCGCGGAGGCGATGGCGCAGGACTCCGGCGTGACGCTGGACGTGCTCAAGGTCGACGGCGGGGTCACCGCCAACCGGCTCTGCATGCAGTTGCAGGCGGACATCCTCGGCGTACCGGTGAGCCGGCCGGTGGTCGCCGAGACGACGGCGCTCGGCGCCGCGTACGCCGCCGGGCTCGCCGTGGGCTTCTGGAAGTCGACCGACGAGCTGCGGCAGAACTGGCAGGAGCACGAGCGCTGGCAGCCGAGCTGGTCGGAGCAGCGGCGCGAGGAGGGGTACGCGCGCTGGAAGAAGGCGGTACAGCGCACCCTCGACTGGGTCGACGTGGACTGAGTATTCCCTTGACGTAGCCGGCGGCTACCACCGAACTGCGGGAGGTGGCCGCCGGCCGGGCGTCGGCGCCGGGTGGGTGGCGGAGCTATCCCGCGTCGCTGCCCGGGACCACTCCGTAGAGGAGCCGCAGGATCGCGTCGCTCAGCGCGTCGAGCAGTTCGTCCTCGACGTACGCGTCCGGGCGGGCGAACACGTCGGCGAAGACCATGCTACGGAGGTTGATGACCATCGACGCCAACAGCTCGGGCGGAGCGCTCACGGTCCGGCCGGCGCGCGCGTCCCGCTCGATGCGCTGACTGAACGCCGAGCATCCGTCGGCGACCACCCGCTCGCGGACCTCAAGGATCTCCGGGCCCGGGTCGGGGGCGACGAACGCCTCACGCAGCCAGCCACCGTCGACCCGCCAGCGGGCCAGCGACCTGGCCAGGCCCCGGCGCAACGCGCCCCGGTCAAGCCCGTCGGAGGCCAGCCACTCCGCCATCTCCCGGTCGCTCTCGCCGAGCACCTGGTCGCAGAGCGCGGCGAGCACGGCCTGCTTCGACTCGAAGTAGAAGTAGAAGCCCGACCGGGCGATCCCGGCCGCGTTCGCCAGCTCGTCGATGGTGACCTGACTGATCGGCCGCTTCCGGAAGAGGGCGCGAGCGGCGTCGAGCAGAGCGCGCTCCCGTTGATCACCCTTCGTGGGTCCGCGACGGCTACCGGTGGCAGGCACGTCGCAATGTTACAACGGCTGTCCGGTGAAATCGACGTCACATCTCCTATTTTCGACATCGCGTTGAGAACCCTCGTCTCCGCGTCTACCTTCGGTTCGTCACCCCGCCTGGACCTCGAAGGAGAGCGCCGTGCCGCCCACTTCACCGCCGCCTCGACTCCTACTGCCGATCGCCTCGTACGCCGTGCTCCTCGTCGCTGCCCTCCAGACGTTGGTGGTACCGGTCGTCGCGAACATTCGCGCGGACCTGGGTGTGACGGCCACCTCCGCGAGCTGGGTGGTGACCGCCAACCTGCTCGCCGCCGCGGTGCTGACGCCGACGCTCGGCCGGCTTGGTGATTTGTACGGGCGTCGCCCGGTCATGATCGGCGTGGCCGTCGTCGTACTGGCCGGCTCGGTGATCGCCGCGACAACCAGCAGCCTGCCGTTGCTGATCGTCGCCCGCGTCCTGCAGGCCGCCAGCTTCGGGCTGTTCCCCCTGGCCATCGGCGTGCTGCGGGAAGAACTGCCGCCCCGGCGACTGACCGGCGCCATGGCGGTGGTCAGCGGCATGCTGGCGGTCGGCGCCGGGCTCGGACTGGCGGTCACCGGCCTGCTCATGCGGCACGGAGGCGACTACCACCGGCTGTTCTGGCTCGCGACCGCGCTCAGCGCCGTCGGGCTGGCCGGAATGGTGGCGCTGCCGCGCCGGAAGGCGGCGGGTACCGGCCGCCTCGACTGGATCGGCGCGGGCCTGCTCGGCCTGGGGCTGGTGCTGCTCATCCTGCCGCTGGAGGAGGGCAACGGCTGGGGCTGGTCCTCACCGCGGGTCCTCGGCTCGCTGGCCGGCGCGGTCGTCGTGTTCGCCATCTTCGTCCTGGCCGAGCGGCGGATCGCCGAGCCACTGGTCAGCACCCGGATGCTCACCCACCGCCCGATCGTCTTCGCCAACGTGGCGGGTCTGTTCCTCGGCTTCGCCATGTTCGCGGTGTTCCTGGCGGTCTCCAACCTCGTACAGGCGCCACCGGCGCTCGCCGGCTACGGCTTCCACTCGACGGTGCTCGCCACGAGCATGGTCTACCTGCTGCCCGGAACCGCCGGCGGCGTCATCACGGCACCGCTGGGCGGCCGCCTCGTCCTCCGGTACGGCGCCAAGGCGACGCTGGTGATCGCGGCGCTGCTCGCCTTCGTGGGCTTCGGCGTGCTGGCGGTCCTGCACGCGGCGACCTGGCAGGTCATCGTCGGGGCGTGCGCCGTCAACACGGCGGTGACCTTCGGATACGCGGCCCTGCCGGCGCTGCTCGTCGAGCACGTGTCGCCGGCCGAGACCGGCATCGCCAACAGCGTCAACTCGATCGCGCGTTCCGTCGGCATGTCCTTGGGCACCGCCTTCGTCGTCACCATGCTGACCCGCAACCTCGTCGACGGCGCACCCGTGCCGCTCCCGCACGAGGAGCAGTTCGTGTCCGTCTTCGCGGTCGGCGCGGTCTTGGCGATCCTCGCGGCGGCCCTGATCGCGTGGGGTCTGCCCCGCAGCCGAAGCGTGGCGCTGACCGTACGCGAGGTCGAGGAGGAGGAAGTTTTCGGCGCCGCCGGCCTCGACGTACCGGCGGATTTGCTCGCCCGCCAGAGCGCGCCCCGGCCCTGACGCCGGGGGAGGGGCCGCAGGCGGCCGGGTCGGCGACGACGGGCGCGACGTGTGCGGGGTCAGCCGGCGGCGGCGAGGGCGAGGGCGGTGAACTCGGTACGCGCGCCGTTGAAGAGGAAGTCGGTGGTCTGGGAGAGCGCGATCGCGGTCAGATCCCGGTGCGGGTCGTTGAACCAGGCCGTGCCGTAGCCGCCGTCCCAGCCGTACCGGCCCGGAACCGCCGACAGGTCGTCCGGCCCGGCCGCCACCGCCATCCCGTAGCCCCAGCCCTTCGGGTCGAGCAGCACGCCGGCGGTGTCGCGCTGGGCCGGCGTCAGGTGGTTGGTGGTCAGCCGTGCCACGGCCTCGGCCGACAGCAGCCGCCGGCCCCGATGGAGACCGCCGTTGGCCAGCAGCCGGGCGAAGGTGAGGAAGTCGTCCGCGGTGGAGAGCAGCCCGCCCGCGCCGGAGGGGAAGGCGGGCGGCGTGCTCCACGTCTCCGGCGCCGAGCGCTGCTGGACCTCCAACTTCCCGGTGGCGAAGTCCGTCATGTAGTAGCTCGGGATCCGGGCGGTCCCCTCCGGGGTCGTGAAGAATCCGGTGTCGGCCATGCCGAGCGGCTCGAAGAGCCGGGTACGCAGCACCTCGTCCAGCGGGGCGCCCGCGGCGCGCGCCACCAGCACGCCGAGCACCAGCGAGCCGACGTTGTACTGCCAGCGCTCACCCGGCTGGTACATCAGCGGCAACGTGCCGAACAGCTTGATCCACTCGTCCGGCGGGTGCGGCGTACGCGGCTCGGGCGCGCCGAGCGCCAGCCGCAGCTCCTCGGCGGCCCGCACGATCGGGTACGGCGGGTCGAAGGTCGGCTCGGTCAGCATGCCGAAGCCCATCCGGAAGGTCAGCAGGTCCTCGACGGTGATCGGCCGGTGCGCCGCCACCGTCTCGTCCAGCGGCCCGTCGATCCGGGCGAGCACCCGCCGGTCGGCCAGCTCCGGCAGCAGCCGGTCCACCGGCTCGGCCAACTCCAGCAGCCCCTCGGCGACCAGCAGCATCGTCGCCGCGGCGAGGATCGGCTTGGTCAGCGACGCCACCCGGAACAGGGTGTCGCGCCGCATCGGCGGAGCCTCGCCGAAGGCGTACGCCCCGATGGTGTCGACCCGCACCTCGTCGCCGCGGGCGAGGACCGTCACCAGCCCGGGCAGCTCGCCCCTGGCGACCCGGGCGGCCATCGCGTCGTGCAGCCGGCGCAAACCCTCGGCTGAAAGCGGTCCACTGGTAGCCACGACCCGCACCATACCGGTGGGCCCCGACATCCCGTGGCCGTCACGCGCGCCGGCGCGGTCGTGGCCGGGCCGACCGCCGACGGCGTCGCCCGGTGCCGCCGTCGTCAGCCGGGCAGCACCGCGATCGCGGTCACCAGCAGCCCGTCGCGGACCAGGTACCGGCCGCGGAACTCGCCCCGCCGCACGCCGCCGACCGCTGGACCGTCGACCAGCAGGCGCGCGGTGAAGCTGGCCGTGCCCGGCTCGAAGACGACGTCCGCCTCCGCGAAGCCCAGCCACCGCCCGGTCAGTGGGAACCAGGCCTTGTAGACGGACTCCTTCGCGCTGAAGAGCAGACGGTCCCAGTGGATCTCCGGCCGCGCGGCCGTCAGCTCGCCGAGGCGCCGCCGCTCGCCCGGCAGCGAGACCGCGGGGAGCACGTCGCGGGGCAGCTCCGCGTGCGGCTCGGCGTCCAGGCCGACCGTCACCAGTTCCCGGGCGTGCCCGAGCGCCGCGGCGCGGTACCCGGCACAGTGGGTCATGCTGCCGACCACGCCGGCCGGCCAGCGGGGCGCCCCACGCTGGCCGGGCACGATCGGCGCGGGCGGCAGGCCGAGCCGGGCCAGGGCGGTACGGGCACAGTGCCGGGCGGTGGTGAACTCGCGCCGCCGCTTCTCCACCGCCTGCCGGATCACCGCCTCCTCCTCGGGGAAGAGCGGCACCCCGGGCGGGTCGTCGAACGCCTCCACGGCCACCACGACCGGCGGGAGGATCTCCTCGACCACGCTCAGCTCCCCGGCGGCGGCAGGATCGTGCGCGGCGGTTCGGGCGCGGGACCCCGGCGCCGCCACTCGCGCGGGTAGCCCACCGACACCTCCTGGAAGCGCACCCCGTCGTGCCAGGTGGTACGCGGGATGTGCAGGTGCCCGTAGACCATCGCGGCGGTGCGGAACCGCCGGTGCCAGTCGGCCGTACGCTCGGTGCCGCACCACTGCGCGAACTCGGGGTAGTGCAGGATCCGGGTCGGCTCGCGTACCAGCGGATAGTGGTTCACGAAGACGATCGGCAGGTCGCCGTCGAGCTGCGCCAACCGCCGCTCGGTGGTCTCGACCCGGGCCGCGCACCAGGCCTCCCGGCTCGGGTACGGGTCCGGGTGCAGCAGCGCCTCGTCGGTGCAGACGACCCCGGCCTCGTACGCCAGCGCCAGCGCCTCCTCCTTCGTCGAGGCGCCCGGGGGCCGGAAGCTGTAGTCGTAGAGCAGGAAGAGCGGCACGACCAGCACCGGCCCGCCCGGCCCCGACCAGACCGGGTACGGATCCTCGGGCGTCACCACGCCGAGGTCGCGGCAGAGCTCCACCAGCCGCTGGTAGCGCGCCTCCCCGCGCAGGGTGACCGGATCCTCCCGCGGGGTCCAGAGTTCGTGGTTGCCGGGCGCCCACACCACGCGGGCGTAGCGCTCGCTGAGCACGCGCAGCGCCCACTCGACGTCGGTGAAGCGCTCGCCCACGTCGCCGGCGACCAGTAGCCAGTCCTCCGGGGACTCCGGCCACATGTCGGAGACGAACGCACGGTTGTCGGCGTACGCGACGTGCAGGTCGCTGATGCCGAGCAGGCGCCCGCCCGGCGGCGGTGGCGTCATCCTCGCGAGCCTGTGGTCAGCCGTCCACCCAGCCGTGCCGCTGCGCCAGGCTCAACAGCGCCTGCCGCAACTGCACGATCTGGCTGCCGGTCAGGCTGGGCGCGGTGTCCAGGAACAGCTCCGTGACCTCCTGCCGGAACGCGCTGGGGGAGAGGACGTCGCAGAGCCCGTCCTCGTCGTCGCGGGCCGCGGGGACCGTGGCGGTACGGGTGGCGGCGGTGCGGCTGATCCGTACCGAGAGCGCCTTGAGCCCCCGCTCGCTCGCCGTCGCCTCGTACTCGACGGGCGTGCCGGGGGTGAAGAGGTGGCGTTCCTCGCCGAGGGTGTTGGCATGCACGAACACGTCCTCGCCGCCGTCGTCCGGGGCGATGAAACCGTAGCCC
Source organism: Micromonospora sp. NPDC049559 (assembly GCF_040676675.1). NCBI lineage: Bacteria > Bacillati > Actinomycetota > Actinomycetes > Micromonosporales > Micromonosporaceae > Micromonospora > Micromonospora sp. NPDC049559. The sequence goes on from NZ_JBFAPK010000014.1 coordinate 123,094, forward strand.
CGGGTCTCGTCGAAGCGGAGCACCCTACCCAGTGACACACCACACCTACCACGTTGACGCCAGACTCCGTCGCATACCGTAACCGGGCGCTGATCGGAGTGCCAGCAGACGCGCGGACATCTCCGGTCACCAGCGGCTCACCGCCGGCTCACTGCCGACCGCGGGCCCAGGAGGTGAGCAGGGAGAGCCAGGGGCTGGAGCGCCGGGGCTGTGCCGGCGTGGGGGCGGCACCCCGCGGCGGCGCGGGCGGGTGCAGCGGCTCGCCCGGCGGGAACTCGACGGGCAGCTCGACCAGGCCGCGCAGGAACGGGGTCGGGTGCCAGGCCAGCTCCTCCACCGCCGCGTCCAGCCGGGCGCCGGGCAGGCGCTGCAGCAGCCGCCCGACCGCGGTGTAGACGATCTGCCGGGCCAGCCGCTCGGCCGGGCAGCGGTGCGGGCCGGCACCCCAGGCCAGGAAGGCGCGGTTCACGTGGGTGCTGGTGGAGATCGCCTCGGGGCTGCCGAGCACCGGGTCGGCGTGGGCGGCGGCGAGCCCGAGCAGCACCCCGTCGCCGGCCCTGACCTCCGTACCGAGGATCCGGGTGTCGGCGGTGGCGTAGCGGGCCGGCAGCACCGGCACCGGCGGGTCCTGCCAGAGGACCCGGTTCACCGCCTCCTCGATCTGCACCTCCGAACGCGCGTACGCGTTGCCCAGCCTGCGGTCGCCCAGCAGCGCCAGCAGGGTGTTGCTGATCAGGTGGGTGGTGGCCTCGCTGTTGCCGTTCATCATCTGGGCGAGCTGCTGGATCAGCTCGTCGTCGGTGAGGCCGGCCGGGTGCGCCATCATCCAGGACGGCAGGTCCGGTCCGGGCTGTTCGCGCTTGACCGACACCAGTTCGGCGTAGTAGCTCTCGATCTGCTGGTTGGCCTGCGCCGCCGTGGCCGGGTCGCTGTCGTAGACCTTCCGGGTCAGCTCCGCCAGCAGGTAGCCGCTGCGGTCGTCCATGCCGTACGCCCGGTTCATCACGAGCACGGGCAGCCAGCGCGCGTACTGCCCGATGGCCTCGGCCCGTCCGACGGCCACGAACCGGTCGATGAGCTGGTCGGCTATCTCCCGGATGTCGGCCCGGATCCGCTGCTCGGTGAGCCGTCCCAGGCCGTCCACGATGGCGGCGCGCAGCCGGTGGTGCTCGGCGCCGTCGGCGAAGACCACGTTCGGCCGGTAGCCGAAGATCGGCATCAGGGGGGAGTCCGGCTTCACCCGTCCCTCGGTGATCTCGCGCCAGCCGCGGGAGTCGTGCGAGTAGGTGGACGGGTTGCGCAGCACCTCGACGGTCTCGTTGTAGCCGAGCACGAGCCAGGTGGCCACGCCGGGCGCGATCTCCACCGGGGCCACCGTGCCGAACCGGGCCCGCAGGCTGTCCCAGGTCTGTTTCTCGATCGCCTGGCCGTACAACGGCACCGCCTGGTCGTGTAACGGACAGCGCGCGCTCGCGTCGCGATCGGTCACGGAACTGACCCCCTGGTCTGGACGATGACTTCCAGCCGCACCCGCCGGGCGAAGGATCCCGTCCGCGCGCCGCGGGGGGACCCGGGATGCACCACGGTACGAGGAGACGTCGACTGCACGGCGTAACCGAGCCAGTAGCCTAGTGTGCGAAGTGGACGGCGGGCCACCCGGTCCGGTCCGGCCCCTGGGGCGCGGGAATGACTATGTGCCGCCGGGCGGATACGGATCGGGGCCGGAGGACCCCCGACCCGCAGCATCATCCGCGGCGCGTCGTACCGTCGAGGGCGAGCCGCGGCCGGGTGCCGGGTCAGGGTCGCCCGACCCCTTCCGATCAGGGACTTTCGGCCCGTACCGGCGGGCCTCGCGTCGTACCACGCGCGTGTTCGCCGCCCCCCGCCGACGCCGGCCAGGGCTGTCCGCCGGCCGGGGCCAGGGCCGTCCGCCGCCGCGACGATGCGCCGCGCGGCCGGGGCTGCCCGCGCTCGTCGCCGCGTGACGGGAGGTATCGGACGCGACCTCGCGGTATCAGACGCCGCCCGGCGGGTATGCGAACGAGCGCTGGCGCGGCGCGGCGCTACCGCCGGCGCGGCGTCATCGCGGGCGCGGTGCCGTCGCGGGCCCGGCCCGACAGAGCCGGTGGCCGAGGCGCCCGACGACCGGAAGGGGTGGGCAATGGCCGGTGGTGGGATCATCATCCGTAGCGAGGCGTTCAACGAGCACGACCTCATGCCCGAGCGGTTCTCCCGGGACGGGGGCAACGTCTCGCCGCCGCTGGAGTGGCAGGACGTGCCGGAGTCCACGGCCGAACTGGTCCTGCTGGTGGAGGATCGGGACGCCGGTCGCCTGCCCTTCCTGCACTGGCTGGTCACCGGGATCGACCCGGCCTGCACCGGGATGGCCGAGGGCGAGGTGCCGGCCGGCGGTCGGGAGTGGCTGAACGGGTTCGGCGCGCCGGGCTGGGGTGGTCCCCGCCCACCCCGCAACGACGACCCGCACCGTTACTTCTTTCGGCTGTACGCGCTGCGCCAGCCACTCGCGCTGAAGCGGACCCCGCAGGTCCCCGAGGTGCACGAGGCCGTCGCCGACGTCGAGATCGGCAGCGCGAACATGGTCGCCACCTTCGCCCGCTGAGCGTCTCGGGCGTTTCGCCGGGCGGCGACCTCCGAACGAATGGCGCTTGTTGACGGGATAACGATCCTGGTAGACATCGGATGTATTCCTGTCGTTACCCGCCCGCGACGGCGAGCGCCGACGCCGCCCGTGGCCGGGCGCGGCGCCCTACCTCCGCCGGTGGGCGAGAGTCACCGGAGGTGGGAGATGGCGCTGACCGACGCGGCCATCGACAAGATCAAGGAGATGATCGTCTCCGGTGAGCTGGGACCGGGGGACCGGTTGCCGAAGGAGGTCGACCTCGCCGAACGGCTCGGGCTCTCCCGCAACTCGCTGCGTGAGGCGGTCAAGGCGCTCTCCATCATCCGGGTGCTCGACGTACGGCAGGGCGACGGCACGTACGTCACCAGCCTCGAACCGCACCTGCTGCTCGACGCGCTGAACTTCGTCGTGGACTTCCACCGCGACGACACCGTGCTGCACTTCCTCGAGGTACGCCGGATCCTCGAACCGGCGGCGACCGAGATCGCCGCCCAGCGGATGACCGACGCCGACATCGTCAAGCTCCAGGCGGTCCTCGACGACCTCGGGTCGGCCCCGGACATCGAGGCGCTGGTCGCCAACGACCTGGAGTTCCACCGGCGGATCGCCGCGGCGTCGGAGAACCCGGTGCTCACCTCGCTCATCGACGGCCTCTCCGGGCCGACCACCCGGGCCCGGATCTGGCGTGGGCTCACCCAGGAGGGTGCGGTGACCAAGACCCGCGAGCAGCACCAGGCCATAGTGGACGCGATCGCCAGCCGCCAGCCGCAGCTCGCCCGTTCCTGGGCCACCGTCCACATCGCCGGCGTCGAGGAGTGGCTGCGCCGGGCGCTGTGAGCCGCGACGACGGGCCAGGGTTTCCGCTCAGCCGGTGCGGCGGGCCAGGGCGACCCGGGTCGCCGCGACGAAGTCCCAGAAGACCGGCAGGGTGGTGTTCTTGCGCTGCGCCCGGGTGTTCGTACCGAACATGGCGGTGCGCAGCGGCGTGGTGAGCTCCAGCTGCGCGCCCGCGCCGGTCAGGGTCCGGTTGGCGATGTTCTCGGGCTCGTCCCCGTTGATCGCGGCGAGGTCGCGGGCGTCGAGGGCCCGGACGCCGACCCGGGCGTACTCCTGGAGCAGGTAGCCCTTGAGCGTGGTGTCGCGCCCGCCGACCGCCACCGCCGCGGTGCCGTCCGGCAGCCCCGCGTCCGCCGGGGTGCAGCCATGCAGCGAGACCGCGTACCGGGCGCCGGCGCAGAGCGAACGGGCGTACGGGTCGTCGCAGTGCGTGGAGGTGACGTGCAGTTCGCCGTTGCCGGAGGCGCGCAGCCCCTCGAACATCCAGTAGTCCCGGACGGGGCCGCCGGCTGGCGTCACCGCCAGCGTGGCCGGGTGGTAGCCGGCGATGGCGAGGCAGAGTTCCGAGGTACCCACCTCGATCCCGCCGCCGTGCGGCGCGATCACCACGGCGGACGGGAACGGCGCGTTCTGGCCCAGGTCGTCGTCGAGCGCCGGGTGCCGGCGGTAGCGGCGGGCGTAGTCGACGCCCTCGGCCAGGGCCGGGTCGGCGTAGAGCGCCGTGTTCGACGGGTACGCGTCGGCCGCCGCCGCGGCCAGGGCCGGCTCGCCCCCGCCCGCGCCGGCAGCCGGGGCGGACCCGGACGTGAGCAGGTACGGGCCGCCGACGGCCGCCGACGTCAACACCCCGAGCAGCGTCCTTCTCCGTACGCGCGCCATCCCCGTGCCACCTCTCCGGCCGACGCCAACGATCCCGGCGCTCCGGTCCCGGGCGCCCGGGGAAATTGGATCACGGCTGACCCTGGCTGAGCGAGGGCCCGGTCCGGTACAACAGGGCGATGGGATAAGGCCGTTCCCCGCAGGACGGAGGCCGACGACCGTGGTTCGCGCCCGCTCGCCCCGAATCCGTACGACACTGCTGCTGGCCGTCGTGATGTCGCTGCTCGTGGCCGGTTGCGGGGCGGGACCCGGCGACGCCGGCAGGGACGGGCTGCCGGCGAGGCTGCGCGTCGGGATCATCCCCAACGTCTCCCCGGAACGGCAGCGCGCCCAGTACGAACCGCTGCGCGAGTACCTCGCGAAGCGGCTCGGAGTCGGGGTGGAGTTGTTCGTGGCGAACAACTACGCCGGGGTGGTGGCCGCCCTCGTGGCCCGTCAGGTGGACGTCGCGTATCTCGGCGGGCTGACCTACGCGCAGGCCGCCGAGCAGTCCCGAGGCGTCGTTCCGCTCGTCACCGAGGTCGACGAGGAGACCGGTACCCCGCGCTACCTCTCGGCGGTCGTGGTTCCCGCCGCCTCCCCGGCCAGGTCGGTACGGGACGTCGTCGCCGCCGGTGGGCGCTTCGCCTTCGGCGACGTCAGCTCGACGTCGGGCAGCCTCTACCCGCGCATGATGATCGTCGACGCGGGGGCCCGGTGCGAGGTACGCGCGCTCGACCGCTGCCCGCCCCTGAGCAGCGTCACGTTCACCGGTGGCCACGACGCCACCGCGCTGGCGGTACTCAACGGCGCCGTCGACGCCGGCGGGATCGAACTGCGCATCCTGCACCGGCTGGAGCGGCAGGGCACCGTTCCCGCCGGCGCGCTGCGGGTGGTGGAGCAGCGGCAGGTGATGGGCTATCCGTGGGTGGCCCGGGACGGCCTGCCGGCGACTGCCCGCCGGGCGGTGGCGGGGGCCTTCACCGGCATCACCGACGCGAAGCTGCTCGACCTGCTGCGCGCCAGGTCGTACGTCGAGGTCACCGCGGACGACTACCGCGAGGTGCACGACAACGCCGCCCGGCTCGGGCTGCTCACGGTCGGCTGACGATGGAGATCGTGATGCGGGACGTCACCGTCGCCTTCGGCGGTGGTGCGGCCCCGGCGCTCGACGGGGTGGACCTGGAGGTCGGCACCGGCGAGCGGGTCGCGCTGCTCGGCGCCTCCGGCGCGGGCAAGAGCACGCTGCTGCGGGTGCTGCTCGGGGCGGTACGACCCCGCGCGGGCTCGGTACGCGTCGGCGGGGTGGACCCCTTCGGATCGCCGGCCCGGCTGCGCGAGCTGCGGCGGCGGACCGGTTTCGTCCGGCAGCGCGACGATCTGGTTCCCGGCCTGAGCGCGCGGGCGAACATCCTGATGGGACAGTCGCACCGTTGGGGTTGGCAGGGGTGGACGGCGGTGTTGCGCGGCCGGCTGCCCTCCCGGTACGCCGCCCGCGTCCGCGACCTGGCCCGGCGGCACGGCATCGAGGAGCTGCTCGACCGGCGGATCGAGCTGCTCTCCGGCGGGCAGCGGCAGCGGGTCGCCCTGGTGCGCGCGTTGCTCGGCGAGCCGGAACTGCTCCTGGCCGACGAGACCACCGCCGGGCTGGACGTGGTACGCGCCGCCGCGGCCCTGGCGGACCTGCGGGCCGTCGACGGGGCGACCCTGCTGGTCACCACGCACGACCTCACCCTGGCCCGGGGCTTCCCCCGGGTCGTGGCGCTGCGCCACGGGCGGGTCGTGCACGACGGCCCCGCTCCCGACGACGCCGCGGCCGGGGCCATCTATGCGTCCTGACCTGGGTGCCTCCCGGACACCGACCGACCCGGCCGGCGAGCCCGTACGCGCCGGCGAGCGGGTCGCCGACGGCCCACGCCCGGCGGCCGGCCCGGTCGCGGCGGAGCCGCCGCCGGTGGTCGTCCGCCGGCACCTGGCCCGGTTGCTGCGCTGGCTGGGCTACCTCGGCTGCGTCACGGTCGCGGTCTGGTCCCTCGGCGGCACCGGGGTCGGTGTCGGCCCGCTCGTCGAGGGGCGGGAGGGCATCCGCCGGCTGCTCGCCGGACTCTTCCCGCCGGACCTGGACGCGGAACTGCTCCGGCAGATCGGCGCCGCCACGGTCGAGACCATCCAGATCTCGGTGGCCGCGCTGGTGGGCGGTACCGCGCTCGGGCTGCCGCTGGCCGTACTCATCGCCGGCAACGTACGGGCCCCGCGCCCACTGGCCCTGGCGGCGCGCGGCCTCGCCACGGTCCTGCGGGGCGTGCCCGAGCTGCTCTGGGCGCTGCTCTTCGTCTCGGCGGTCGGGCTGGGCCCGGCGGCCGGGGTCTACGCGATCGGCCTGCACTCGGCCGGGATGATCGCGAAGCTCTGCTCGGAACAGCTGGAGGCCGTCGACCCGGCCCCGGTCGAGGCACTGCGGCTGACCGGCGCGTCCCGTACCGCCACCGCCGTCCTCGCCGTCGTGCCGCAGGCCCGCGCCACGGTCGCGTCGCAGCTGCTCTACCAGTGGGAGTGCAACGTCCGCAGCTCCGTCGTGATCGGCTACGTCGGCGCCGGCGGCCTCGGTCAGGAGCTGGGCATCGCGCTGCACCTGTTCCGCTACCAGGAGCTGGCCACGCTGATGGCCGCGGTGCTGCTGCTGGTGCTGCTCGTCGACGGCGCGTCGGTGCTGGTGCGCCGCCGCCTCGGGGTCACCGCCGCGCTCCCGGGGGAGTGCGAACGCCCCCGCTACCGGCTGTCGCGACCGCGGGTTCCCTGACCCCGCGCCGTTGCCGGGCCCCTTCCCGCCCCGGAGACGACGGGAAGGGGCCCGCCGTCACAGCGTGCCGGTCCAGCTCTCGACCTCGGCGTCGAGCGCGACGGGCGCGCCGGAGCCGACCAGGTGCACCCGCCAGGGGGCCGGCCCGCCGGCCACCCGGGTCGCGGTGACCGTCGCGCCGGCGCGGGTGACCACGAACCGGGCCGCCTCACCGCCGCGCGGCGTCGGTACCCGCACCGTCACCTCGGCCCCGTCGGGCAGCTCGTGCACCGCCAGGGTCACCCCGTCGGCGTACGGGTAGTCGGGGCGGTCCTCGACCGCGCCGAGCGGCAGGACGGTCCCGGGGCGGACGAGCAGCGGCACCCGGTCGAAGCCGACCGTCTCGCGTACCCACCGGGGGCCCTCGATCCGCTCGCCGGTGATCAGGTCGGTCCAGACGCCCGCGGGCACGTAGTAGCTCGTGTCGCCCTCGGCCGAGAAGACCGGCGCCACCAGCAGGCTGTCGCCGAGCAGGTACTGCCGCTCCAGGTGGGTGACGGCCGGGTCGTCGGGGAACTCGGCGACCATCGGCCGCATCACCGGCATCCCCTCCCGCTGGGCGACGACCGCCTGCCCGAACAGGTACGGCATCAGCCGCGCCTTGAGCCGGGTGAAGGTACGCAGGACGTCCACGGCCTCCTCGTCGAACTCCCACGGCACCCGGTAGCTCTGGCTGCCGTGCAGTCGGCTGTGCGAGGAGAGCAGCCCGAACGGCACCCACCGCTTGAAGACCGCCGGGTGCGGCCGGCCCTCGAAGCCGCCGATGTCGTGGCTCCAGAAGCCGAAGCCGGACATGGCCAGGGACAGCCCGCCGCGCAGGCTCTCGGCCATCGACTCGAAGGTGGACTCCGAGTCGCCGCCCCAGTGCACCGGGAACCGCTGCCCGCCCACGGTCGCGGAGCGGGCGAAGAGCACCGCCTCGCCCTCGCCCCGGTGCTCGGTGAGCAGCTCGAAGACGACCTGGTTGTAGAGCTGCGTGTAGTAGTTGTGCATCCGCTCCGGGTCGGCGCCGTCGTGCCAGACCACCTCGGTCGGGATCCGCTCCCCGAAGTCGGTCTTGAAGGTGTCGACCCCCAGCTCCAGCAGCGCCCGCAGCTTCCCGGCGTACCAGCGCCGCGCCTGCGGGTTGGTGAAGTCCACCAGCGCCATCCCGGCCTGCCACAGGTCCCACTGCCAGACGTCGCCGTCGGCGGTGCGGACCAGGTAGCCGTGCCGCATCCCCTCCTCGAACAGGGCCGAGCGCTGCGCGATGTACGGGTTGATCCAGACGCAGATGCGCAGCCCGCGCTCCTTGAGCTGCTTGAGCATGCCGGCCGGGTCGGGAAAGACCCGCTGGTCCCACTGGAAGTCCGACCAGTGGAACTCGCGCATCCAGAAGCAGTCGAAGTGGAAGACCGACAGCGGTATCTCCCGGTCGGCCATCCCGTCGACGAACTTGTTCACCGTCTCCTCGTCGTAGGAGGTGGTGAAGGAGGTGCTCAGCCAGAGGCCGAACGACCAGGCTGGCGGCAGGGCCGGGCGCCCGGTCAGCGCGGTGTACTTGCGCAGGATCTCGCGTGGCGTCGGGCCGTAGACGACCAGGTACTCCATCGACTGCCCGGCGACGCTGAACGAGACCCGGGAGACGACCTCGGAGCCCACCTCGAACGAGACCTGCCCGGGGTGGTTGACGAAGACCCCGTACCCGCGGTTGGTCAGGTAGAACGGGACGTTCTTGTACGCCTGCTCGCTGCTGGTGCCGCCGTCGGCGTTCCAGACGTCGACCACCTGGCCGTTCTTGACCAGCGGGCCGAAGCGCTCGCCCAGCCCGTACACCGCCTCGCCGACCGCGAGGCCGAGCTGTTCGCGTACGTAGGAGCCGTCGTCGGTGTCCAGCGCCGCCATGCTCTTGCGGCCGCTGGCGGTGAGCACCCGGCCGTCGGCCACGAACTCCAGCCGCCAGTCGTCGCCCCGGTGGAACCGGGCCGAGAGCGCGCCCGAGGTGATGGTGGCGAAGTCGACGCCGTCGGTCACCCGCACCTCGGTCTCCGGGTCGGTGGCGAGGGAGAACTCGGGCAGGCGGGGCCGGGTACCGAGGAAGTGGCCGATCCGGACCGCGACGACGTCCGGCGCGGGCGCGGTGCAGCGGACGGTGAGCAGGGGCAGGTTGAGTGTGTCGCCCCGGTGGGTGATCTTCTTGGTCGGCGCGTACACGGTGAGCGCCCCGGGTTCCACGGTGACGTCGTGCACCTCCGCGGGGTACAGGGGCCGTACCCCGGGACGCATCCGCCAGTAACCGTCGCTGAATTTCATCTCGGCCCTATCTCTGCTGAGCTGCTACCTGACAGCGGGGTCGACGTTGAACCCGGGGTACGTGTCCGCGCCGGCCGGTCCGCCACCGGGGGAGCGGGGCGGGACGGGCGCGCGGGGGTGCTACTTGAGCGCGCCGGCCAGCACGCCGCGGGTCAGCGTGCGCTGGAAGAACAGGAAGAACAGCACGGCCGGCACGATGCCGAGCAGCGCGGAGGCGCTGGTCGTGGTGGCGTCCATCATCCGGTCGCCCTGCAGGACGCCGAGCGCGACGGGAACGGTCTGGTAGTCGCTGGAGATCAGGAAGACCAGCGGCAGGAAGAACTCGTTCCAGGTCCAGATGAAGAAGAACGTGAAGAGCACCGAGAGCGTCGGCCAGTTGGTCGGTACCACCACCCGCCAGAGCACCCGCCACCGGCCGGCTCCGTCGAGCGCCGCCGCCTCCAACAGTTGCCTGGGGAAGTCGCGGAAGACCGAGGAGAGCAGGTACGTGCCGAACGCCGACTGGATCGCGGTGAAGATGATGACGACCGCGAGCCGGGTGTTGTAGAGGCCCACCTGCTTGGACAGGTAGTAGAGCGGGTAGACCAGTGCCTCCTGCGGCAGCAGGTTGGCCAGCAGGAAGAACATCAGGAAGGCCAGCCGGCCGCGCAGCCGGCCGATCCCGATCGCGTACGCGTTGAGGACCGAGACCAGCAGCGCCAGCACCGCGACCGAGATGCTGATCAGGAAGCTGTTCCAGAGCTTCTCGCCGAAGTCCACCCGGAACCAGAAGTCGACGATCCCCTGCAGGTAGAGCCGGTGCGGCGGGGCGAGCGGGCCGTTGGCGGCGTACTCGGCCGGCGCCTTGACGGCGTTCAGCGCCACCACCAGGAACGGTGCCACGACCAGCAGGGTCAGTACGGTCAGCGCGCCCAGTACGGCCATGCGGGTGACCCGGCCGGGCCGCCGGCGTCGCGCGGCCGGTGCGGGCGCGGCGGGTCGTCGCGACGGTGCGGCGGGGGAGGCCGGCAACTCGGTCGCGGTGGCGGGGTGCGGGCTGGTCATCGGGCGGTCCCCTCCCGGCGCTCGTCGCGGGTCTGCAGCCGCAGGAACGCGTAGGTCAGCACCACGATGATCGCGGTCAGTACCGTCGAGATCGCCGAGCCGTACCCGGGATCGGCCTTCTCGAAGAAGTTCTGGTACGCGAAGTAGGAGGGGACCAGGGTGGCGTTGCCGGGCCCGCCCCGGGTCAGTACGAAGATCTGCCCGAAGACCTTCAGCGCGGCGATGGTGGTGGTCACCAGCACGACGTAGATCTCCGGCTTGATCAGGTGTACCGCGATCCGGGTGAAGCGCTGCCACCAGCCCGCGCCGTCGAGGTCGGCGGCCTCGTACAGCTCGGGGTCGATCCGCTGCAACCCGGACATGAACATGACCACCGGGTAGCCGAGCTGCACCCAGATCAGCACGCCCATCACGCTCCAGAGCGCGTACCGGGGGTCGCCGAGCCAGTTGCGGGCCAGCGCGTGCAGCCCGATCCGGTCCAGGATCGCGTTCAGCGCGCCGTAGCTCGGGTGCAGGATCCAGCCCCAGACGATGCCGGTCACCGCCACCGGCAGCACCTGCGGCAGGTAGAGCCCGGAGCGCAGCGCGCTGGCGGCGCGCGGGCCGATCCGCTTGCCGACGTAGTCGAAGAGCACCGCGGCGAGGAAGAGCCCGAGCAGGGTCGGCAGCACCGCCATCGCCGCGATGATGTTGAGGATGTTGCGGAACGAGGCCCAGAAGTTGGCGTCGTGCAGCAGCCGGTCGTAGTTCTCCAGCCCGATCCACTCGGGCGTCCCGATGCCCGGCCAGCGGGTGAAGCTGATGCCGACGTTCATCAGCAGCGGTACGACGATGACCGCCAGGAACAGCAGCACGCCGGGGAGCAGGAAGATCGCGTAGCCCTGGCCCGGTCGTGACCGCCGCCCGCGGGCGAGCGTGCTTGCCATGGGGGATACCTCCGGTCGCGGTGGGCGCCAGGGCTCTCCGGCGCCCACCCGGGCGTCACTTGCCGATGCTGGCCAGGTTCTCCTGGTACGGCTTGGCGATCTCGTCGAGCACCTGCTCCGGGCTCTTGGTCCCGTTGATCAGGTTCTGGACGCCGGCGACCAGCACGTCGTAGTAGCCGGGGGCCGCCCAGTCGGGATAGAAGGCGAGCCCGTCCGAGCCGTTGAGCCGGTTGAAGTTCTCGATCAGCTCCTTGGCCTTCGGGTTGGTGATCGCGGCCGGATCGGCGGCCAGCGGTACGCCGCCCGAGTTGCCGAGCAGGTTCTGGATCTCCGGCTTCAGCGTGACGTCGATGAAGTCGTACGCGAGCTGCTTGTTCTTCGCGTTGGTCGGCACCACCCAGAGGTTGCCGCCCGATCCGGGGTGGAGGGTGTTGCCGGGGAAGAGGAAGGTGCCCCACCGGAAGTTCTTGATCTCGTCGGCGAAGCGCCCGTACCACCAGCTGCCGGAGATGAGGATCGGGTACTTGCCCTGCTCGAACGCCACCCCCATGTCCTCGGCCTTGATCCCGGCCGAGTTCTTGTCGAGGTAGCCCCTGCGCACCCAGTCGGCGAACCGGGTGGCGCCGAAGCTGAACTCCGGGCCGGTGAGGTCCACCCTGTGCTTGTAGAGCTGGAAGCCGTCCACGAAGGACCGGTCCGCCTTCGAGAGGGCCAGCTCGTAGAGGATCTGCTGGGCCGGGTACTCGGCGCCGCCCACCGACAGCGGCGTGACCTTGTTGCGCGCGAACGTGTCGAGCACCGACTCGAACTCGGCCAGGCTGGTCGGCACCTGGAGCTGGTACTTCGCGAACAGGTCCTGGTTGTAGTAGACCATCACGTACTCGCCGTAGTTAGGCACGCCGAACCACTTGTCGCCGCCCATGACGCCGTTGCGGTCGTACTTGGAGGTGGTGGCGACGCTGGGGGAGACGGCCTTGTCCCAGCCGCGCCTGGTCGCCTCGGCGGTCAGGTCCGTGAGCAGGCCCTGCTTGGAGAGGAGCCCGGCGGAGGCGTTGCCCTTGTTGTACTCCAGGATGTCCGGCGCCTGGTCGGAGTTGAGGATCATCCCGGCGTTCTGGCGGATCTGCTCGAAGCCCTTCTCCTCGTAGGTCACCTTGACGCCGGGATGGCTCGCCTCGAACTGTTTGATCGCCTCGGCCCAGGCGATGCCCATGGCGCTGTTGGCGCCCTCGTAGTGCCAGAGCCGCAGGGTCTTGCCGTCACCGTCGCCGGCGTCGGCGCCGCAGCCCGTCAGGCCGAGGGTGGCCAGGGTGAGCAGCGCGGTCGCGAGCGCGCCGGTGGCTTTCCTTCGGTTCATGTTCCGGCCTCCTGCTGGGGCGGGTCGCCGGGTACGCCACCGTGGCGCCGGCCAGTCGAAGCGCTTCGATCACGAAGTTACGAGCGGAGTCCGGACCGTGTCAATGAGGTGCCGGCCGGCATTTCGAAAATGTTTCGGTAACTCCGGTACACCCGCCGCCGCTCGCCCCGGAATCTCGACGTCGGTCGAGGCGTTGGCGTGCCGGCGTCGAGTAAGTACGATCCGATGGCCGCCGGCTCGGGCGGGTATCGTGCCCGCCGCCGTCGTACGGCGGTGGGAGAGGGGGCGGCGGTGCCGTCTCGCGGCGCCCGGCCGAGCATCGGCCAGGTGGCGGAGCTGGCCGGGGTCAGCGCCACGACGGTCTCGCACACCCTCAACGGCCGGCGGCCGGTCTCGGCGGCCACCCGCCAGCGCGTGCTCGCGGCGATCGAGGAGCTGGGCTACCGGCCGAACGTGCTGGCCCGGGGGCTGCGCGCCGGGCGCAGCCTGACCGTCGGACTGGTCATCCCGGACATCACCAACCCGTTCTACCCGCTGCTCGCCCGCGGCCTGCAGGACGTGCTCGGTCCCGCCGGCTACGACGAGATCATCACGAACACCAACGGGGACCGGGAGCTGGAGCGCGCCGCGCTCGACAAGATGATCTCCCGGCAGGTGGACGGCATCGCCTTCGCCGTCTTCCACACCCACGCCGAGGACCTGCGGCCGGTGATCGAGGCGGGTACGCCGGTCGTCCGCCTCGGCGGGCGTCAGGTGCAGCGCGGGGTGGACCTCGTCCACAGCGACGACGAGGGCGGCGCCGCGGAGGCGACCCGCTACCTGCTGCGTCGCGGCTACCGGCGGATCGGGTTCATCTGCGGGCAGGCCGCCGAGGGGCCGGCGGCGGAGCGGGTGGCCGGCTACCGGGCCGCGCTGGTCGAGGCCGGCGCCCCGGCCGGGCCGGAGCTGGTCGCGTACACCCGGTTCAGCCGCGCGGGCGGCGCCGACGGCCTCGCCCAGCTGCTGGCGCTGCCGCGACCGCCGGACGCGGTGCTCTGCGCCAACGACATGATGGCGATCGGCGCGCTCGACGTGGCCCGCACGCGCGGCCTGCGGGTGCCCGAGGAGATCGCCGTCATGGGCTTCGACGACATCGAGGCGGCCAGCCTCGTGTCGCCCCAGCTGACCACGATGGCCAATCCGGCCCGGGAGATCGGCCAGGCGTGCGGGCGGCTCCTGCTGGACCGGCTCGGCGGTGCGGCCGGCAACCCGTCGGCCGAGGTCGTCGTCCCGGCCCGGCTGGTACGCCGGCAGTCGGCGTGACGGCCGGGAGCTATCGACACGGGCCGGGTTCCCGGTAGATTGTGGATCAGTCTTAACGTTTTGCGAACCCCGGCGGGGCGTACCCGTACCGCCTCCGCTCCGCCCCTTCGACCGCCGCCCGCCACACTATGATCCCGATCATGATCCGGGGGGCGGTGCTGCCCTACCCGGCCGGACCGTGCCGGTCGACCCGTCGCGCCGCGGCGGTGACCGGTGGCGGTCCGGCCGGCGCGCCGTAAGGAGTAGTGGAAGCCCATGCACGACGACCGGAGCCTCGTCGAACAGCGACTCGACCGTGTCCTGACCGAACGCCTCCGACCCGCGATCTACTCGCACCGCGTACCGCTGACCGTGCGGGCCTGGACCGCGCCGGGCGAGCCGGTCCCGTTCGCGCGCGCCCGTACCGCCGACTACGAGCCGGTGCGCTCCGGCGACCCGTGGGGGCCGCCCTGGAGCACCGTCTGGTTCCACCTCACCGGCGAGGTACCGGCCGACTGGGCCGGCCGGCGGGTGGAGGCCGTGGTCGACCTCGGCTTCGAGGCGGACCGGGCCGGCTTCCAGTGCGAGGGGCTGGCGTACACGCCGGACGGCGTACCGGTGAAGGGGCTCAACCCGCGCAACGCCTGGCTGCCGGTGGCGGCGTCGGCCCGCGGCGGTGAGCGGGTCGAATACCTCGTCGAGGCGGGGGCCAACCCGCTGATCGGTCAGCCCTCCGGACCGACCACGCTCGGCGAGCGGGAGACGGCCGGCAGCGAGCCGCTCTACCGGCTCGGCCGGCTCGACCTGGCCGTGCTGGAGACCGAGGTCTGGGAACTCGTCCAGGACCTGGAGGTACTCAACGGGCTGATGCGCGAACTCGGGCTGCGCGACCCGCGCCGCTTCGAGCTGGTACGCGCTTTGGAGCGCGCGCTCGACGCGATCGACCTGCACGACGTCGCCGGTACCGCCGCCGCGGCGCGCAAGCAGCTCACCGAGGTGCTGTCCCGGCCCGCGAACGCCAGCGCGCCGCGGATCACCGCGACCGGCCACGCCCACATCGACTCGGCCTGGCTCTGGCCGCTGCGCGAGACGATGCGCAAGGTGGCCCGGACCACCGCCAACGTCACGGCGCTGATGGCCGAGCACCCCGACTTCACGTTCGCCATGTCGCAGGCGCAGCAGCTCGCCTGGCTCAAGTCCCAGCAGCCGGCGCTCTTCGCGAAGGTCGCCGAGCGGGTCGCCACCGGCCAGTTCGTGCCGGTCGGCGGCATGTGGGTGGAGTCCGACACCAACCTGCCCGGCGGAGAGGCGCTCGCCCGCCAGTTCGTCCACGGCAAGCGCTTCTTCCTGGAGGAGTTCGGCCTCGAGACGCGGGAGGTCTGGCTGCCCGACTCGTTCGGCTACTCGGCCGCGTTGCCGCAGCTCGTCCGCCTCTCCGGGTCGCGCTGGTTTCTCACCCAGAAGATCTCCTGGAACCAGGTGAACCGCTTCCCGCACCACACGTTCGCCTGGGAGGGCATCGACGGCACCCGGGTCTTCACGCACTTCCCGCCGGTCGACACGTACAACAGCGACCTCTCCGGCAAGGAGCTGGCGCACGCCGCGGGCAACTTCGCCGAGAAGGGGCACGCCACCCGCTTTCTCGTCCCGTTCGGCTGGGGCAACGGCGGGGGCGGGCCGACCCGGGAGATGATCGCCCGGGCGCACCGCACCGCCGACCTGGAGGGCTCGCCCCGGGTCGGCCTCGGCACCCCGCGGCAGTTCTTCGAGGCCGCCGAGGCCGAGTACCCGGAGCCGCCGGTCTGGGTCGGCGAGCTCTACCTGGAGCTGCACCGCGGCACCTACACCAGCCAGGCGCGCACCAAGCAGGGCAACCGGCGCAGCGAACACCTGCTGCGCGAGGCCGAGCTCTGGTGCGCCACCGCCGCCGTCGCCGGGCTCGCCGACTACCCGTACGAGGCGCTGGACCGGCTCTGGAAGACGGTGCTGCTGCACCAGTTCCACGACATCCTGCCCGGCAGCTCGATCGCCTGGGTGCACCGGGAGGCCGAGGCGACGTACGCGGAGATCCGCGCCGAGCTGGAGGAGCTGATTGCCGGCGCGCTGCGGGCGCTGGCGGGCGAGGGGGACGCGACGGTCGTCTTCAACGCCGCCCCGCACGCCACCGCCGACGGTACGCCCGCGCTCGGCGCGGCCGTGGCGACCGCCCGGCCCGACCCGGTCCCGGTACGCCTGACCGGTACCGCCGACGGCGGCCACCTGCTCGACAACGGCCTGGTACGCCTCACCGTCGACGCGCGCGGCCTGGTCACGTCCCTGGTCGACCTCGCCGCCGACCGGGAGGTGATCCCGGCCGGGGCGGCCGGCAACCTGCTCCAGCTCCACGCCGACCTGCCCAACGCCTGGGACGCCTGGGACATCGACTCGTTCTACCGCAACCGGCACACCGACCTCACCGGCGTCGAGCGGCTCACCGCCGAGGTCGACGCGGCCGGCGTGGCCACCGTCTCGGTGGTCCGCCACTTCGGCGCCTCCCGGGTGACCCAGCGGACCAGCCTGCGGCCCGGTACCGGGCTGGTCGAGTTCGACACCGAGGTGGACTGGCACGAGGTCGAGGCGATCCTCAAGGTGGCGCTCCCGGCCGACGTGCACACCGACCGCTGCGCCTGCGAGATCCAGTTCGGTCACGTGTACCGCCCGACGCACGGCAACACCAGCTGGGACGCGGCGAAGTTCGAGATCCCCGCGCACCGCTTCGTGCACGTCGCCGAGCCCGGGTACGGCGTCGCCGTGGTCAACGACTCCACCTACGGACACGACGTGACCCGGGCCACCGGCGTCGACGGGGTCGCCACCAGCACGGTCGTCCGGCTGTCGCTGCTGCGCGCCCCCCGCTACCCCGACCCGCGTACCGACCAGGGCCTGCACCGGTTCCGCTACGCGCTGGTCGCCGGCGCGGCGATCGGCGACGCGGTGCGCGAGGGGTACCAGCTCAACCTGCCGCCCCGGCGGGTGCCCGGCGGCACCGGGGTCGCCCCGCTGGTCACGGTCGACAACCCGGCCGTGGTGGTCGAGGCGGTCAAGCTCGCCGACGACCGCTCCGGCGACCTGGTGGTCCGCCTCTACGAGTCGCTCGGCGGGCGGGCCGCCGCCCGGTTGCGCACCCGTTTCCCGGCGACCGGGGCGTACCACGCCGACCTGCTGGAACGCCCGCTCGCCGACGCGGAGCCGGTCACGCTCGACGGCGCGGACGACGGTGGGAGCGTCGCGCTGCGGCTGCGCCCGTTCCAGATCGTCACCCTGCGGTTGCGCCGGTAGGATTTCGGCGTACGGCGAGGTCGAGGCGGGGGTGACGCGCGTGGTCAGCCGGTACGAGTCCCGGATCGAGCGGCAAATCCGCGAGGCGCAGGAGCGGGGCGAGTTCGACAACCTGCCCGGCGCCGGCAAGCCCCTGCCCGACCGTGGCGAACTCCACGACGAGAACTGGTGGATCAAGGAGTGGATCCGCCGGGAGAACCTCACGGGCCTCGCGCCGGCCTCCCTCCAGGTGCGCAAGGAGGCCGAGGAGCTGATGCGTACGCTGGCCCGGGTTTCCGCGGAGTCGACCGTACGCGAGATCGTCGCCGGGCTGAACGAGCGAATCGTCCGGGCCCGCCGGGGCCTGCTCGACGGGCCGCCGGTGGTGCTCCGGACCTTCGACGTGGACGAGGTCGTCGCCGCCTGGCGCCGCGAGCGTGGCTGACCCGGTTGTTCGTGCTTCGGGCGTGGATAGGCGATTTCTGGAGGAACATCGCGATAGTGGCGGCGTCGCGTCGGCGATTGCGATCGGAGGATTGCCTCCGCTAACGTGGAGGGCTGCCTCCGTATTGCCTCGTTCACAGGGAAGGCCGGTCCCGCCATGCCCACCAACGCCGAAGCCGGCGGAGCCGTAACCAACGGCGGGGCCGCGGCCAACGGCGGGGCCGCGACCAACGGCGGAACCGTCGCGGCCGGGGCCGCCGGTACCCTGACCATCGGCGGTGACCTCGTCGTCAACCGGATCGGCTACGGCGCCATGCAGCTCACCGGCGCGCAGGTCTGGGGCGAGTACCCCGACCGAGACGCCGGCATCGCGCTGCTGCGGGAGGTGGTGGCGGCCGGGGTCACCTTCATCGACACCGCCGACGTCTACGGCCCGCACGCCAACGAACTGCTCATCCGCGACGCGCTCCACCCGTACCCGGAGGGGCTGGTGATCGCGACCAAGGGCGGCTTCGTCCGGGGCGGGTACGACTACTCCACGCTGGGCGCGGTGGGCAACCCCAACTACCTGCGGCAGAGCGCGCACATGAGCGCCCGCCGGCTCGGGGTCGAGCGGATCGACCTGTACTACCTGCACAGCGGCCGGGCCGCCGACGCGCCCTTCGAGGAGCAGATCGCCACCCTCGCGGAGCTGCGCGAGCAGGGCCTGATCCGGCACATCGGGCTCTCCAACGTCACGCTCGAACAGTTCCGTACCGCCCAGGGCATCGTCGACATCGCCGCGGTCACCGCGCTCTACAACGTGAGCAACCGGGCGGGCGTGGAGCAGGTGCCGACCAGCCGGGCCGGGGCCGAACTGCTCGCCGCCGCCGAGGCGTCGGCCGTGGTCTTCTCGCCCTGGCACCCGGTGAGCATCGCCGATGGCGGGGACCCGGACCGGATCACGGCGGCCCTCGAACCCATCGCCCGGCGGCACGACGCGACCGTACGGCAGATCGCCCTCGCCTGGCAGCTGCACCGCTCGCCGGTCATCCTGCCGATCCCCGGCACGACCAGCCCGGCCCACCTCCGGGAGAACCTGGCGGCGGCCGCGCTCCGGCTGACGCCCGAGGAGGTCGCCACCATCACCGCGCTCGTACCGGAGAGCTGAGCGCGCGGCCGCGGGTCCAGGCCCGCCGGGATGTGATCTCGGCGGCCGGCCGGTCGGGGACGGGCCGCGTCGCGTTGACGGCGGGGCACCCGGTGGGACAACATGGCGCGACGAGCGGTGCGCGGAGGAACCCGGTGCGAATCCGGGACGGTCCCGCCACTGTGACCGGGGAGTGACCCCTCACGCACGGGCCACGGCCGAGAGGCTGGAAGGTCGAGGGGAAGCGTCGATCCGGGAGCCAGGAGACTCCGGCCGCTCACCACCCACAACACGCGGGCGTGGACACCCGCGGAAGGGACCGAGCGTGGCCGCATGCCTGAGCGCGGGATGACCGCGCCGTACCCGTTCTCCGCCGTCGTCGGCCTCGCCGAACTGCGCCTCGCGCTGCTGCTCACCGCGGTCTCCCCGGCCGTCGGCGGGGTGCTGGTCCGGGGCGAGAAGGGCACCGCCAAGTCCACCGTTGTCCGGGCGCTCGCCGCGCTGCTGCCCGAGGTCGACGTCGTCACCGGCTGCCGCTTCGCCTGCGACCCCGCCGGCCCCGACCCGTCCTGCCCGGACGGGCCGCACGAGCCCGGCCCGCTCGCCGCCCGGCGCCGCCGCGCCGCGCTGGTCGAGCTGCCGGTCGGCGCCACCGAGGACCGGGTCGTCGGCACGCTGGACCTGCAACGCGCCCTCGCCGACGGGGTCAAGGCATACGAGCCGGGCCTGCTGGCCGCCGCGCACCGCGGGGTGCTCTACGTCGACGAGGTCAACCTGCTCCCGGACCACCTGGTGGACCTGCTCCTGGACGCCGCCGCGATGGGGCGCGCCCACGTCGAGCGCGACGGCGTCTCGGTCAAGCACGCGGCCCGGTTCCTGCTGGTCGGCACGATGAACCCGGAGGAGGGCGAGCCGCGGCCGCAGCTGGTCGACCGGTTCGGACTGGTCGTTTCGGTGGCCGCGCCCGGGGAGACGGCCGACCGGGCCGAGGTGGTCCGCCGCCGGCTGGCGTACGAGGCCGATCCGGAGGGCTTCGCCGCCCGGTGGCGCGGGGAGGAAGCCGCGCTGGCCGAGCGGATCGCGGCGGCCCGGGACCGGCTGCCGTCGGTGCGGCTCCCCGACGCCGAGCTGGACCGGATCGCGGCGATCTGCCTGCACTACGGCGTGGACGGGCTGCGCGCCGACATCGTGGTCGCCCGTACCGCCGTCGCGCTCGCCGCCTGGCACGGCCGGGCCGTGGTCGGCGCGGCGGAGGTACGCGACGCGGCGCGGCTCGCGCTGCCGCACCGGCGCCGCCGCGACCCGCTGGACCCGCCCGGCACCGACCGGGAGCGGCTGGAGGAGACGCTGCGGAAGTTCGGCGGCGACGACGAACCGGAACCGCCGGGACCCGGCGACCCCGACCCGGGCGGTTCCGACCCGGACGGCGGCGGTGCCCCGGACGGCGGCGGCCGGGACGACCGGGGCGCCGGGAACGACGGGCCCGACGCCGGCACGCCGGGCGGCGGCGGCCCGGGGACCGGCACCGACGGCGGCACCGGCGACGCACCGACCGCGCCGACCTCGACCGCGCGGACGTCGACCGAGCCCGTCGGTGCGGGGCAGGACCCGAGCGACGCGCCCGACGCCGGGTCGACCGGAGGGCGCGCCGCCAGCGCCGAACCGGCCGCGGCGCCGTACCGGCCCCGGGTGCTGACGGTGCGCGGCCGGGGCGCCGGGGCGCACACCGGCCGCCGCTCCCCGGCGTACGCCCGGCGGGGCCGGGTCGTCGGGGCGCGCGCCTCGTCGGGGGCGGTGACCAGCCCGCACCTGCCGGCCACCCTGCGCGCCGCCGCCGAGCGCGGCGCCCGCCGCCCGGCCGCCCGCGACCTGCGCCAGGCCGTGTACGTCGGGCGCGAGTCCAACCTCGTGCTCTTCGTGGTGGACGCCTCCGGTTCGATGGCGGCGCGGCACCGGATGCGGGTGGTCAAGACCGCGGTGCTCTCCCTGCTGCGCGACGCCTACCAGCGGCGGGACAAGGTCGGGATGATCACGTTCCGGGGCGCCGAGGCCAGCACGGTGCTGGAGCCGACCGCCAGCCACGAGGTGGGCGTGCTGCGCCTCGCGCAACTGCGCACCGGCGGGCGTACCCCGCTCGCGGCGGGCCTGCGGCAGGCGGCGCTGACCCTGCACGGCGAGCGCCGCCGCGACGCGCGCCGCCGTCCCCTGCTCGTGGTGGTCACCGACGGCCGGGCCACCAGCGGGCCCGACCCGTTGACGGCGGTGCCGGCGCTGGCCGGCGTCGCGGCGGTGGTGGTCGACTGCGAGACCGGGCCGGTACGCCTCGGCCTGGCCCGCCGGCTCGCCGCCGCCCTCGACGCCGACTGCGTACCGCTGGACGCGCTGCACCAGCTCGGAAAGGTGGCCTGAGATGCCGCAGGGCAAGCCGGAACAGATCCCCGACGACGGACTCACCACCCGGCAGCGGCGCCGCCAGCCGGTGCTGGCGGTCCACACCGGCCAGGGCAAGGGCAAGTCGACCGCGGCGTTCGGCATGGCACTGCGCGCCTGGAGCGCCGGCTGGCCGATCGCGGTGTTCCAGTTCGTGAAGAGCCCCAAGTGGAAGGTCGGGGAGGAGACGGCGCTGCGTACCCTCGGCGAGAGCGGCCGGGGCGGCAGCGTGGTCTGGCACAAGATGGGCGAGGGCTGGTCCTGGATCCAGCGCCCCGGCACCGAGCGGGACCACGCCGCCGAGGCCGCCGAGGGCTGGGCGCAGATCAAGCGCGACCTCGCCGCCGAGGCGTACCGCTTCTACGTGCTGGACGAGTTCACGTACCCGGTCAAGTGGGGCTGGGTGGACGTGGCCGACGTGGTCGCCACCCTGCGGGACCGGCCGGGCAACCAACACGTCGTGATCACCGGCCGGGACGCGCACCCGGAGCTGGTGGAGCTGGCCGACCTGGTCACCGACATGACGAAGATTCGGCACCCGATGGACGCCGGCCGCAAGGGCCAGCAGGGCATCGAGTGGTGAACGTACCGCGCCTGGTCGTCGCCGCCCCCGCCTCCGGGCACGGGAAGACGACCGTCGCCACCGGACTGCTCGCCGCCTTCGCGGCCCGCGGCCTGCGGGTGGCCGGCTTCAAGGTGGGACCGGACTACATCGACCCCGGCTACCACGCGCTCGCCGCGGGGCGGCCCGGCCGCAACCTCGACCCGGTCCTGCTCGGCGCGGAGCTGGTCGCGCCGCTGTTCGCGTACGGCGCGACGGGCGCGGAGCTGGCCGTGGTCGAGGGCGTGATGGGCCTGTACGACGGGCGTACCGGCGCCGGCGACCTCGGTTCCACCGCGCACGTCGCCGCGCTGCTCGACGCCCCGGTGGTGCTCGTCGTCGACGCCTCCGCGCAGGGGCGCTCGATCGCGGCGCTGGTACACGGCTTCCGGTCGTTCGGATCGGTCCGCATCGCCGGGGTGATCCTCAACCGGGTCGGCTCCGACCGGCACGAACAGCTGCTCCGCGACGCCTGCGACGAGGTCGGCACGCCGGTGTTGGGCGCGCTGCGCCGGCACCGGGCGATCGCCGCCCCGTCCCGGCACCTGGGCCTGGTGCCGGTGGTGGAGCGACGGGCCGAGGCGACCGAGTCGGTGGCCGCGCTCGGGGCGCTCGCCGCCGACGCGCTGGACCTGCCCGCGCTGCTGGCGGTGGCCCGGGCCGCGCCGCCGCTGCCGGTGACGCCGTGGGCGCCGCCGGCCGCGCCGCCGGCCGCGCCGCCGCCGCCGCGCCGGCCGGTCGTCGCGGTCGCCGGCGGCCCGGCCTTCAGCTTCGGCTACGCCGAGACGCCCGAGCTGCTCCGCGCCGCCGGCGCCGAGGTGGTCCCGGTCGACCCGCTACGCGACGAGGCGCTGCCGCCCGGCACGGCCGCGCTGGTCGTCGGCGGCGGCTTCCCTGAGGTGTACGCCGACCAGCTCGCCGCCAACGCGCCGCTGCGCGCGGCGGTGGCCGCGCTCGCCGCCACCGGCGCGCCGATCGCCGCCGAGTGCGCCGGCCTGCTCTGGCTCTGCCGCAGCCTGGACGGCGCGCCGATGTGCGGGGTGCTCGACGCCGAGGCGACGATGACCGAGCGGTTGACGCTGGGCTACCGCGACGCGGTGGCGCTCACCGACAGCCCGCTGATGCCGGTCGGCGCCCGGGTCACCGGGCACGAGTTCCACCGTACGGCGGTCAGCCCGGCGGCCGGCGCGACCCCGGCGTACGGGTGGCGGCCCGGCGCCCCGGAGGGTTTCGTCTCCGGTGGCGTGCACGCCTCCTACCTGCACCTGCACTGGGCCGGACGGCCCGAGATCGCGCGGCGCCTGGTGGCGGCATGCGGCTGATCGTGGGGCTCGGCGCCCGGGCCGGCGTCGCCGCCGACGAGCTGGAGGCGCTGGTGGCGGCGGTGCTCGCCGACGCGGGACTGGAGCCGGCGTCGGTCGGCACGCTCGCCACCCTCGACCGGCGCGCCGGTGAGCCGGGGGTGGTGGAGCTGGCCCGCCGGTTCGGCTGGGCGCTGGTCGGCTACCCGGCCGAGCAGCTCGCGGCCGAGGCGGTACCGCACCCGTCGGAGCGGACCCGGGGCGCGGTCGGTACGCCCAGCGTGGCCGAGGCGGCGGCGCTACGCGCGGCCCGCGACGCCACCGGTGGCGTGCCGGGCCGCCTCGTCGTCCCCCGACGCGGCGGCGGCCCGGCCCTCGCCGCCGTCGCCGCCCCTACCCCCGCCGACCTTCCCGTCGATCATGGAGTTGTGGCTGGCACTATGCCCGGATTCGCGACTTTCGAGAGGGCCACGACTCCATGATCGACGAGTACGGCGCGGGGCTGCTGCGGTTCTGGCGCGAACGGCACCTGGTCAGCCTCACCACGCTGCGGCGCGACGGTACGCCGCACGTGACGCCGGTCGGGGCGACCCTCGACCCCGCCACCGGCACCGCCCGAGTGATCTCCTCGCGCGGCTCGCAGAAGGTCCGCAACGTGCTCGCGGCCGGCCCGGGCGGTGCCCCGGTCGCCCTCTGCCAGATCGACGGCCGGACCTGGTCGACCCTCGAAGGCCGGGCGGTGGTCCGGACCGAGCCCGAGGCGGTCGCCGACGCCGAGCAACGCTACGCCCAGCGGTACCGGCAGCCACGCCCGAACCCGGACCGGGTGGTCATCGAGGTCCGGATCACCCGGGTGCTCGGCAATGCCTGAACACGGGCCGGCCTCCGGCGCGGTCGTCGCCTCCGACCCGGTGCCGGCGCCCGGCGGGCGGGCGGGGCGCGACGTCGCGGCGGTCACGGTGGTCGGCATCGGCGCCGACGGCTGGGCCGGGCTGACCGAGCCGGCCCGGGCGGCGCTGGGCGCGGCCGAGGTGCTGTTCGGCAGCGCCCGCCAACTCGCCCTGCTCCCGGCCGACCCGGGTCCGGACCGGGTCGTCTGGCCGTCGCCGCTGCTGCCCGCGCTGCCCGGCCTGCTCGACGCGTACGCCGGTCGCGCGCTCGCCGTGCTGGCCAGCGGCGACCCGATGTTCTTCGGCATCGGCACCACGCTGGTCCGGCTGCTCGGGCCGGACCGGGTGCGGGTCGTGCCGCACCCCTCGTCGGTCTCGCTCGCCTGCGCCCGGCTCGGCTGGCCGGTGGAGGAGACGGAGGTGGTGAGCCTCGTCGGCCGCCCCCTCGAGCTGCTGCACCGGGCGGTGCACCCGGGACGCCGGCTGCTCGTCCTCGGCGCCGACGGGCGTGCCCCGGCCGCCGTCGCCGACCTGCTCACCGCGCGGGGCTACGGCGGGAGCGGGCTGACGGTACTGGAGTCGCTCGGCGGCCCCGACGAGCGCGTCCACCACGGCACGGCCGGTCGGTGGGGCGAGCGTACGGCCGGACCGCTGCACATCGTCGCGGTCGAGTGCCGGGCCGACCCGGACGCGGTACGGCTGCCACCGGTGCCCGGACTGCCGGACGACGCGTACGAGCACGACGGGCAGCTCACCAAGCGCGAGGTACGCGCGATCACGCTGGCCGGGCTCGCCCCGCTCCCCGGTGAGCTGCTCTGGGACGTCGGCGCGGGCGCCGGCAGCATCGCCATCGAGTGGTCCCGCGTCCACCCGTCCTGCCGGGCCGTCGCGGTCGAGCGGGACCCGGAGCGGGCCGCCCGGATCGGGCGCAACGCCGCCGCGCTCGGCGTACCGGGGCTGCGGGTCGTGGTCGGGGCCGCGCCCGAGGCGCTGGACGGGCTGGAGCCGCCGGACGCCGTCTTCGTCGGCGGCGGGCTCACCGCCCCCGGGCTGGTCGACCGCTGCTGGCGGGCGCTGCGCCCCGGCGGTCGGCTGGTGGCCACCGCGGTCACCCTCGAATCGGAGCGCCTGGTGGGCGAGGCGTACGCCCGGCACGGCGGCGACCTGACCCGGATCGCGGTGAACCGGGCGGCGCCGGTGGGGGGCTTCACCGGCTGGCGGGCCGCGCTGCCGGTGACCCAGTGGACGGTGGTGAAGCGATGACCGTGTACTTCACGGTGGTGAAGCGATGACCGTGTACTTCATCGGCGCCGGACCGGGCGCCGCCGACCTGATCACGTTGCGCGGCCGGGACCGGCTCGCCGCCGCACCCGTCTGCCTGTACGCGGGCAGCCTGGTCCCGGCCGAGCTGCTCGACCACTGCCCGCCCGGGGCCCGGCTGGTCGACACCGCGCGGATGAACCTCGACGAGATCGTCTCCGAGCTGGTCGGGGCGCACGCCCGGGGCCAGGACGTGGCGCGGCTGCACTCCGGCGACCCGTCGGTCTTCAGCGCCGTCGCCGAACAGATGCGCCGCCTCGACGCCGTCGGCGTGCCGTACGAGGTGGTGCCGGGGGTACCGGCCTTCGCCGCGGCGGCCGCCGCGCTGCGCCGGGAGCTGACCGTACCCGGGGTCGGGCAGACCGTGATCCTCACCCGTACCGCCGCGCGGGCCACGCCCATGCCGCCCGGGGAGGAGCTGGCGACGCTGGGGCGCAGCCGGGCCACGCTGGTGCTGCACCTCGCCGTGCAGCGGATCGAGCAACTGGTCGAGGAACTGGTGCCGAACTACGGCGCGGACTGCCCGGTCGCCGTGGTGGCCCGGGCGAGCCGGGACGACGAGCTGGTGCTGCGCGGCACGCTGGGTGAGATCGCCGAGCGGGTACGGTCGGCCGGGGTGGTCCGTACCGCGGTGGTGGTCGTCGGCGCGGTGCTGACGGCGGAGCAGTTCCCGGACAGCCACCTCTACTCGCCCGACCGATGCCGCCCCGCCCCCAACTCGTCGATCTAGGGCAAATCGTCGTGATTGGAGATCAATCCACAAGGATTTGCCCTAGATCGACGAGGGAGTCGGTCAGTGGGCGCGGCCGACGATGGCGCCGGCCCGGTCGATGACGACGACGTCGACCGCGACCGGCGCGCCCCGGAGCACCTCGACGGCGGCGTCCCGGGCGCCGGCGGCCACCAGGTCGCCCAGCGGCAGCCCGGCCGCCTGGCACTGGCGCAGCGCGTCCAGCGCCGTGTTCGCCCCGCGCACCCCCTCGACCAGCGCCGGCCCGGCCCCGGCGCCGGCGACCAGGTCGGCGAGCTGCCCGAAGTCGACCTGCGAACGCGCCGAGTGCAGGTCCAGGTGCCCCGCGGCGAGCTTGGTGAGCTTGCCGATGCCGCCGGCCACGGTCAGCCGGGGCACCGGATGCCGGCGCAGGTACTTGAGCACCGCCCCGGCGAAGTCGCCCATGTCGAGCAGGGCGTCCTCGGGGAGCCCGTACAGCTCCGCGGCGACCCGCTCCGAGGTGCTGCCGGTGCAGGCGGCGACGTGCCGGTGCCCGGCCGCGCGGGCCACGTCGACGCCCCGGCGGATGCTGTCGATCCAGGCCGAGCAGGAGTACGGCACCACGATCCCGGTGGTGCCGAGGATGGAGAGCCCGCCCAGGATGCCGAGCCGCGGATTCCAGGTGCGCCGGGCCAGCTCCGCGCCGCCGTCGACGGAGATCTCCACGACCACGTCGCCGCTGGCCCCGTGCGCCCCGGCGACCCGGGCCACCGCCGCGCGCATCATCTCCCGGGGCACGGGGTTGATCGCCGGCTCGCCGACGGGGAGCGGCAGGCCGGGCTTGGTCACCGTACCGACGCCGGGGCCGGCCAGGAACGTCACGCCGCTGCCCGGCGCGCCGGCCCGTACCGTCGCCGAGACGAGCGCGCCGTGCGTGACGTCCGGATCGTCGCCGGCGTCCTTGATCACGGCGGCCGTCGCGCTCTCCGGCGCCAGCCGCTCCCGGGCCAGCGCGAACGCGGGTCGCTGCCCCTTCGGCAGGATGACCTCGACCGGGTCGGGGAAGGCGCCGGTCAGCAGCGCCGTGTACGCGGCGGTGGTCGCCGCCGTGGCGCAGGCGCCGGTCGTCCACCCGTACCGCAGGGGAGTGCTGGTCGTCCTGCCGCTGGTCACCGGGTCAGCATGCCCGCCGGCCGCGCCCGCCGCGCAGCGGGGCCCCGATGAGTGAGCCACCCGCCGCCGACCGCCCCGCCGCGCCGCCCGCGTCCGCCGCGCCGCCCGCGTCCGCCGCGCCGCCCGCGTCCGCCGCGCCGCCCGCGTCCGCCGCGCCGGATCCGATCGCACCCCGGGCGGAGCGGCCGGGGACCGTGCTGCTGCTCGGCGGTACCGCCGAGGCCCGCCGCCTGGCCGGACTGCTCGCCGCCCGGCCCGGCCCGCGCGTGGTGACCTCGCTCGCCGGACGGGTGGCCCGACCGGTCCTGCCGCCCGGTGAGGTACGCGTCGGCGGGTTCGGCGGTCCGGCGGGACTGGCCGAGTGGCTGCGGCGGGAGGGCGTGACGGCGGTGGTGGACGCCACCCATCCGTTCGCCGCCCGGATCACCGCCTCCGCCGTCGCGGCCAGCGCCGAGGTCGGCGTACCGTTGCTCGTGCTGCGTCGGCCGGGCTGGACGGCCGGGCCGGGCGACGACTGGCACCGCGTACCGTCGCTGGAGGCTGCGGTCGACCCGGTCGCCGCGCTGGGGGAGCGGGTCTTCCTCACCATCGGGCGCCAGGGGCTGGCCGCCTTCGCCGGGCTGGACCGGCCGTGGTTCCTGGTCCGCGCGGTCGACCCGCCCGAGCCGCCGCTGCCGTCCCGGGCCGAGGTGCTGCTGGATCGGGGACCGTTCACCGTGGACGGTGAGCTGGCGCTGCTGCGCCGGTACCGGATCGACCTGCTGGTCACCAAGGACAGCGGCGGCGAGATGACCGCCGCCAAGCTGGTCGCCGCGCGGCGGCTCGGCCTGCCGGTGGTGGTGGTGGACCGGCCTCCGCTGCCGGCGGTGCCGCGGGTGGCGAGCGTCGAGGCCGCGCTCGCCTGGCTCGCGGACCGTCCCGACCGCGCGGGCTGAGCCGGGCCGGCCGCGCGGGCTGAGCCGTCCCGGCCGCGCGGGCTGAGCCGTCCCGGCCGCGCGGGCTGAGCCGGGCCGGCCGCGCGGGGTGGGGGTGGCCGCGCGGGGTGGGGGTGGGGCCCGCCGTGCCCCGCGAATCCCGTCAGGCTTGATGTCTTCGCGGCGCACGGCGGGCCCCACCTGGCGGTTGCGGTCCGCCCGGCGGCGCGGTTGGGCCGGTCAGGGGCGCTTGCGTGGGAAGGTGAGCGCCACCAGCAGGGTGCTCACGGAAATGATCGCCGAGGCCGTGAACGCCGCGGTCATGCCGGTGATGAGCGCGTGGTGCGCGGTGGCGGGGCCGGCGGGCAGTCCGGCGCCCGCGTGCCGCGACGCGCTGCCGAAGACGGTGACCAGCACGGCCAGCCCGAGCGACGCACCCGTCTGCTGCATTGTCTGCAACGCGCCGCCGGCCGCACCGGCATCCGCCGGGGCGACGCGGGACATGATGACCGGCGTGAGCGGTACGAAGCCCAGCCCGCCGCCGATGCCCATCAGCAGCATGGGACCGAGCAGGCCGTCGACGTAGCCGCTGGTGGCGGAGAGCTGGGTGAGCCAGACCAGCCCGACGATCATCAGGAGTGATCCGCTCACGGCGAGCGGCCGGGGGCCGAAGCGGGGCAGCAGGTGCGGGACCAGCCGGGTCATCGTGAACATGCCCGCCGCCATCGGCAGGAAGGCGAACCCGGTGCCGAGCGCGCCGAGTCCCCGTACCTCCTGGAGGAACTGGGTGAGGAAGAAGAACATCGACATCATCGCCGCCGGGCCGAGGAAGAAGTTCAGGAAGCCGGCGGCGCGGTCGCGGTCGGCGAAGAGGCGCAGCGGCAGCAGGGGTTGCGGGGCGCGCAGCTCGATCGCGAGGAATAGTACGAGCAGTACCGCCCCCGCGACCAGCGTGCTGAGGGTGGTCGGGTCCGACCAGCCGACCGAGGCGGCGTGGATGAAGGTGTAGACCAGGGCGGCGACGGCGGCGGTACCGGTCAGTGCGCCGGGCAGGTCCAGCCGGGCGGGGTGCCGCTGCGGCTCGCGGACGTACCGGGGCGCGAGCAGCACGGCGGCCAGCCCGAGCGGCACGTTGATGAACAGCACCCAGCGCCAGGAGGCCACCTCGGTGAGGGCGCCACCGACGATCAGACCGACGGCGAAGCCGCCGCTCGCCACCCCGGAGAGCAGTGCCAGCGCGCGGATCCGAGCGCGCGGCTCGGTGAAGGTCGTGGTGATCAGGGCGATCGTGCTGGGGCCGGCCGCGGCGGCGCCGACACCCTGGAGGACCCGGGCGGCCAGCAGCCAGCCGGGCGTGGTGGCGAAGCCGCCGAGCAGCGAGGCGAGGGTGAAGAGCGCTATCCCACCGACGAAGGTCCGGCGGCGGCCGAGGATGTCCCCGGTCCGGCCGCCGAGGAGCAGCAGCCCGCCGTAGGCGAGCGTGTAGGCGCTCATCACCCACGCGAGGCCGGTGGGGGAGAAGTTCAGGTCGCTCTGGATGCCGGGCAGCGCCACGTTCATCACGGTGGCGTCGAGGATCAGCATGAGCTGGCAGGTGACGATGATGGCGAGGGCCAACCCGGGCCTGTGCCGGCGCGCGTCGACGCGTCCGGCGGTGATCGTGGGCAGGGTCTGTTGCGACACCGCGTACTCCAGGGGAAAGGACGAATAACCGGAGATAGCCTCCGGTTCGTACCCGGCTAGCATATGGAGACCGGCTCCGTTTGCCAAGACTATCCGGAGGAAGTCTCCGCTTGGTGGTTCGGGGAGCCGGGCGGGTCGGCAAGCGCGGCGGGTCGGGAAGCGCGGCGGGTTGAGGAGGCGGGCAGGTGGACAACCCCGGACGGCAGATGCGCGCGGACGCGCGGCGCAACCGCGAGCGGCTGGTCGCCGCGGCCCGGGAGGCGTTCACCGAGCACGGCCCCGACGCGGCGCTGGACGAGATCGCCCGGCGCGCCGGCGTCGGTCCCGGCACCCTCTACCGTCACTTCCCCAACCGGGAGAGCCTGCTCGGCGCGGTCTACCGCGGCGACATCGAGGCGCTCGCCGAAGCCGCGGAGGAGCTGGCCGCAGCCCATCCGCCCGAGGAGGCGCTGGGTCGGTGGTTGGGCCTGCAGCTGGAGTACGCCCGGCAGAAGCGCGGCCTGACCGCGGCGCTCAAGAGCGCGCTGGCGGCCGACGGCGAGACCCTCGACTGGTGCCGGACCACGCTGCGCGGCGCCCTGGGCATGCTGCTGGAACGCGCGCAGGCCGAGGGGTTGATCCGGCCGGACGTGGAGCCGACGGAGCTGCTCCGGCTGGTGCACGCCGTGGCGGTGGCGAGCGAACCGGAACCCGGGCAGGCCGAGCGGCTGCTCTCGTTCGTCCTCGACGGGCTTCGTAGCCGCGACGGGCGGTAGGTGCCGGGGCGGTAGGTCCCGGGAGGCGGTGGGCCCACGGTGGGTGGTGGGGCCCACGGTGGGGCTGTGCGTTGGAAGTTGCCGGTCAGTAGCATAAATATGGCGAAAATTTCCGTTCCGACCCTTGCCGGATGTGCACAGACTTCGATCTCCTGGGCGCGTCGTCGGCGCCCGCCGCGGCGTGACCGAGTCCTGGGGGAAGGAATTGATCAAATCACGACGTCTCGGCTGGTCGGTGGCGGCAGGGCTCGCCATCGTCCTGGTCAGCGCGGGGACGGCGCAGGCGCATCACCGCACCGGCACCGAACCGGACCGGCCGTACGCGCAGCCGGCGACCGCGCCCACCCGCGGCTGCGCGACCGTCGCGGCCACGCCGTCCGCCCCGCCGGCCGCCAGCATCCCGGCCATCCAGGTCATCTACGCCTGGCACGACGGGGACGGCAACCACTACGAGGAGTCGGTCGAGCAGATCGCCCGCATCGTCGACCGGATCGACTGGGCGCTCGACGAGTCGAGCAACTACGACCAGCACCTCAACCTGAGCTGCCGCTACACGCCGAACGGCACGTACGCCGACTACGCCCGCGCCCTCGTCCAGGCGGAGAAGATCGAGGCCGGTACGACCAGCTTCACCAGCTCCGCGACGGTACGCGCCGACCTGAACGGCGCCGGGTACGCCGACAGCAACCGCTACTACCTGGTCTTCACCGACTTCGAGTCCGAGTCCGACTCGAACCTCTGCCCCACCACCGGCGGTTACTGCTACTCGGTCGTCGAGGTCTGGGACAGCGGCGTGGCCGGCCACGAACTCGCCCACAACCTCGGCGCCGGGCACGCCTGGATGACCGAGGCCGGCCAGCAGTACGTGCCGGACATCATGATGGGCTGGGAGTGGTACTGGCTCTTCGACCCGGGGTTCCGGCAGTACTACGACCCGAGCGAGCTGACCGCCAGCTTCTACATCGACCCGTATCCGTCGACCACCCGGGCCAACATCGCCACCCACCCGGCGCTCACCGTACCGACCTGCTGTGACAGCGGCGCCAACAGCGACCTGCTGACCGCCCAGGAGCGCACCGTCGAGGCGACCGCGCCGGGCGCCGCCGCGACCGGCTTCGGCGTCACCGGCGGCGCCACCGCCGGGGTCACCGCCGCCTGCGGGGTCAGCGGGGTCTCCTGCAAGTACTTCGACGGCCGCCGCTCGCTGCGGGTCACCACCAGCGCGTCGGCCGCCTCCGGCACGGTGATCACCCGGCGGCCGGACGTCACGGCCGGGCAGACGTACAAGTACCTCGTCCGGCTGCGCGCGGACACCGCCGGTACGGTGCGGCTGCGACTGAACTGGTACAACTCCGCCAACACCCTGGTCTCCAGCAGCCAGAGCGCGGACATCGGCGTGACCACGAACTGGCTGGAGTGGCGGCTGACCGCGGCGGCGCCCGCCGGCGCGACCCGGGTCGAGGCGGCCGTGATCGCCCCGGTGCAGACGTCGTTCACCTTCAACGCCGACTCGTTCCAGCTGAACCACTGCAACCCGAACTGCCGGATGGACACCTGAGCCGTACGGCCGGCCACCTCGACCGAGGTGGCCGGCCATTTCCCGCGCGGGCAACGTACGCGCCGCGGATCATCACGTTCCCCGCCGGGGGCATTCCGCGCGCCGTGCGACACGGCGCCCCGGGCCGGGGGTTCGGGGAATCAGGACGAGCAGCTGTTCAGCATGGTCTGCAGGGCGGACTTCTCCGCGGACTGCAACCGCAGCCCCCAGTGGTACTTCGAGTGCACCCACATCTTCGCGTAGGTGCAGCGGTACGCCGTACGGCTGGGCTGCCAGGTGGACGGGTCCTGGTCGCCCTTGGACTGGTTGACGTTGTCCGTCACCGCGATCAGCTGCGGGTAGGTCAGGTCGTTGGCGAACGACTGCCGGCGGCTGGTGGTCCAGGTGTTGGCGCCCGAGCGCCACGCCTCGGCCAGCGGCACCACGTGGTCGATGTCCAGGTCGGACGGATTGGTCCAGGTCGCACCGTCGTACGGGCTGTACCAGCTGCCCGAGGTCGGCGTGCAGGAGCTGTTCACCGTCACGCCGGTGCCGTCGCGGCGCAGCACCGTCTCCCGGGTGTCGCAGGCGCCGGAGATGGTGATCCAGTGTGGGAAGAGGTCCCGGGAGTAGCCGGTCAGTGAACCCTCGGCGGCGACGGTGAGGGCGTTGAGTTCGCTCTGGGCGGTGGCCTTGCTGGGAATGTTCGGCGGGGTGGCGCCGGCCGGCGCGGCCAGGACCAGGGACGTGGTCAGGCCGGCCAGGGCGGCGGCCACGAGGGCCGGCCGGAAAAGCCGGAACCGTCGGTGCGGACGGGACAAGGGGTGCCTCCCGAAGGCGTGTGGGGGTACGGGACCGCCAAGATCGATCATGCGCGTGACCGCGCCATGACGATCCCGTGTCCAGCCATCGACGGCCGCCCGAAGCCTCGGCGGCGCACCCGCCGCCGCAGGTACCGCTAGCCGAGCCGGCCCGCCTCGTGGACCAGGGTGAGGAACGCGCGGAGGTTCGGTACGCGGTGCACGCTCACCAGCCCCCACGCGATGCGCCTGCCGCGCGCGGTGACCTTGACGTTGCCCCGGTCCACGTCGATTTTCTCGATCTCCGCCCAGCCCAGCCGCTTCCGGTTCCGGTTGAACCAGACGGCCACCGAGAGCCCGTCCGGCTCGATCGCGTACGGTCCGAATTCGAGCCGCCCGCCCTGCCGCAGCGCCGCGCGCATCCCCGGCAGCTGGGCGGCCGTGATCCGCGGGTCGACCAGCTCGCGGAAGTCGTCGGCGATGTGCCGCTCGGTGCGGGTGGTCTCGCCGCCCACCCGGTACCCCCGGCCGTCGCGCAGGCCGAACCAGCACATGATGTCGGTCCCGCGGTAGCCGCCGTTGACGTACTTGCGGGTGATCTGCTGGGTGAAGCGCTCGACCTCGTCGTAGCGGAAGTGGAACGGCTCCGCGTCGCCGCCCGGGGCGACCACGACCCCCTGCTCGAAGACGCCGACGGTCATGAGCTTGCCCCGTACGGCCTGTAGCCGCGAGCCGCCCGCCATGACCCGGATCGGCGCGCCCAGCGAGCGCTCGCGCGCGATGGCCAGGAACGCCGGTGGGACCGGTACGTCGTCGTGGCGTGTCATCCCGCCCCACCTCCCGAGTCCGTGCGGTACGCCGGAATCGTCGAGGGCTCACCAGGTCGGGTCAATGGCACTTGCTGCCACGTCGCGCCGCGCACCTTCCGGCGCGGAGCGGTGCCGCGCGTCGGCCCGCCCTAGCGGCGGGCCGACGCGCGGCGTCGGTTTCAGCAGTTGGCGGTCAGGCCGGCCCAGTCGGCGCGGTCGTTGTACCCGCCGTCGCCACCGTCGCCGACCACCAGGTCCAGCACCCGCACGCCGCCGAGGTCGACGTCGACCTGGCGCGGGTCGTCGCGGGTGACCACCCCGCTGTCGAAGAGGACCCGGCCGTCGGCGACCACCTGGAACGTCGACGTGGCGCCCTCGGGACCGACGTTGCGGACCGCGTCGTCCAGGCCCACGGTCGCGGTCAGCCGGGTGCACCGGTCGCCGACGTAGTAGCGCACGGTGGACGGCGACGCCACCCCGAGGCCGGTCGGGTAGACCTGGCCGACCAGGCTGATCGGCGAGCCGCCGCCCACGCTCTGGTCGACCGTCGGGCTCATCCAGCCGCTGGTGGCGCTGATCCAGGTGTGGTGCGAGAGCGGGACCTCGCCGTCCGGCGGCACCGGCGCGACCACCACGGACGAGGCGGTCGACTGCTGCAACCGGCCGCGCCCGGCCACGTCGTACGACGTGGTGGCGGTCAGCGTGGCGGAGCCCGGCGCCGCGGCGGCGGGCAGGGCCACCGCGAAGGTGAAGGTGGCCGAACGGCCGCCGGGCAGTGACTTCGGCGCCGTGCCGAGCGCCCGGACGGTCCAGCCGTCGGGCGCCGTGAGCCGTACCCGGGGTGCGGAGACCGGCTGCGCGCCGTCGTTGCGCACGACCACCTCGACCGTCGCCTCGTCGCCGCCGGCGACCACCGGCGCCGAGCCGGCCGGGGTCGGGATCGCGCCGACCCGGGTCACCTGGGGGAGCCCGGCGGTCACGTGCGGTACGCCCGGCGCGCCGTGGGCCGTGCCGACCCGCAGCAGCGCCGCGCCGTGGGCCGGCACCGCCGCGCTGAGGGTACCGGCGCTCTCGGTCACCCGGTTGGTCCACGCGTCGCGGACGGTGAACCGCGAGCCGGTCAGGCCCGTCGAGGCGGCGCTGGTGGTGAGGATCGCCGGGCTCTCGCCGCGGTTGAGCAGCACCACCGCCCGGTCCCCGTTCGCCAGGCGTTTCACCCAGGTCTCCGTGGTGCCGGCCGGGCCGACCCGGACCGCCTGCACGCCGGCCGGGTCCTGGTTGATCGCCAACGCGTCCGGGTCGGCGAGGATCTCGACCGAGGTGCGGCCGAGCTTGCGGACATCGCTGCCGATCACCAGCGGCGCCGCCGCGACGGACCAGAGCGTCATCTGGGTACGGAACTCGTCGTCGCTCATCCCCAGCTCGGGCGCGAGGTAGTCCGGGTCGTTGAAGTGGCCGGGGCCGGCGACCTCGGGGTGCCGCGCGTTCGCGTCGTAGTTGCGCAGGACGTCCTTGAACTTGATGTCACCGACGAAGCCGACGTCGGTGTAGGTGCGCCAGGACTGCGCGATCGCCGGGGCGTAGCTCCAGGAATACGTCGACTGCTGCTCCTCCGGGTAGTCGCCCCAGTCCGGGGAGGTCACCGGGTTGCAGAGGTTGAAGATGATCGGCCGCTTGCTGGCGTTGTCGCGCAGCGCCCGCGCGAAGTCGGTGTAGACCGTTTTCGGGTCCAGGTCGGCGGCGATGCCGCAGAGGAAGTCGACCTTGACCGCGTCGAACTGCCAGGCGGCGAACTGGTCCGCGTCGCGCTGGTAGTAGCCGCCGCTGCCGAGCCCGCACCTGCCGGGGATGTACGGGCCGGCGTCGGTGTAGATTCCGGCCCTGAGGCCCTTGGCGTGGATGTAGTCCACCAGCGGCTTCAACCCGTTCGGGAACCGGGTCCGGTCGGCCTGCAGGTCGCCCGCGGCCGTACGCGGCTCCGGGTCCTGCCAGCCGCCGTCGAGCCAGACGATGTCGTAGCCGGCCGCGGCCAGCCCGCGCGAGACGAGCGCGTCGGCGACCTCGCGTACCGACTGTTCGGAGAAGTCGCCGCCGAGGCCGAAGTACGTGTTCCAGCCCTGGTACGGCGTGGGGCTGAGCAGCTGTGCCGGCGCGGGTGTGCCGCTCGCGTCCCCGACCGCCTGCGCGGGGGCGGGCGCGACCAGCAGTCCGGCCGCGAGGGCGGCCAGCGCGGTGAGCGCACGTGGTTTCACATGGATTCCTTTGCTGCCGGGAAAGGAGTGCGCCAGCGGCACCGCGTGTCGCGGGGCGGTGCCGCGAGCGGGTCGGTTTGTTTCGCCAGATCTTGCCGCCGGTTACCGGGGCGTGTCAATAATAATTCGTAAATTATGAGCTGACTGTAGGTAGACGCGCGCCCCGGCGCGCGGAAGGGCCCGCCTACCGGGGCAGGGGAGGGTGGCGGGAAGGCGCCGCCGAGCGGTGCCGGGGAAGGGCGACGGCCCGGCCGGACCGCGGTCGCGGCTCCGCCGTCCACGGTATGTCGTGACCGGCTACAGTGCCGCGACCAGCGCCTCGCCGTGCTTGCGCACCCACTTGGCGGCGACCGCGTCGAGGTCGGCCAGCTCCGGTTCGAGGACCGCGAGCGGCTCGACCGGGGTCGCCGCGCCGAGCTCGCCGAGCAGCGTGGTCAGTGCGGACCCCACGGCCCGGCGCGAGTTGAGCCGTGGGTTGCCGATCAGCTCGACGATGTCGGCCTGCTGCGTCGTCATCGGTGCTGCGCTCCTCGTGACAGCGGGCGTGGTCCGGCGGGCGGCGTGCGGGGCCGCCCGGCCGGATAGTCCCATCTAATGGATAGGAAAACTATGCTTTCGTCAACCGCGCCACCGCCACCGCACTGCCGTTCGCGGGCCGGAGCGGGGAGAATGCCCGGATGAGGCGAGTGCTCGTGACCGGCATGTCGGGTACCGGCAAGTCGTCGGTGGTCGACGCCCTGGCCGAGCGTGGCCACCGGGCGGTGGACGCCGACTACGGCGGGCTGTCGCACCTGGTGGCGGTGCCCGGCGACGAGCTGACCGGGGTGGGCGCGGGACGCGACTGGGTGTGGCGCGAGGACCGGATCGAGCGGCTGCTGGCCACGGACGACGGCGACCTCCTCTTCCTCGCCGGCTGTGCCCCCAACCAGGGGAAGTTCTATCCGCGCTTCGACCACGTCATCCTGCTCACGGCGCCGGCCGAGGTCATCGCGCGGCGGCTGGCGACCCGGACCACCAACCCGTACGGCAGGCGACCCGACCAGCTCGCGCGGACGCTCGAACTGAAGCGGACTGTCGAGCCGCTGCTCCGGCGGGGCGCGGATCTCGAAATCGAGACGACGCTGCCGCTGGACGAGGTGGTCGCCGCGATCCTCCGTCACGTGCGGCCCTCCGGCGCGCTCCCGTACGGCGGGTCCGACTCGTCGTGGTCTGGCGACCACGTGGGGTAAAACCTACTTGACATGTAGGAGATGCAGGTTGATCATTGGGGGCATGACCAGCCAGGAGGCGGACCTCGACGGCACGGGCGTCGCGGTGTCGCGCGGGTACTGTCGAGCCTGGACCGCCATCCGCGGCCGTTAGCCCCGCCGGACCCGCCGCGATCCGGATCGGGCGCCGCGGTGCTCGGCGAGGGTGGCACCACGGCCCCCATCCTCGGCCGGAACGATCACAGTCCACCATCACCCGGCCGCGACGATCACCTGCCGGATCCCCGGCCCCGCCCCGCGCCGGTGTGACCGGACCCCGTCGCCCGCCGCACGAGCGATCCTTCCGTCCCGCCGCGGCGACGGCCAGCGGTACGACCGCGACCGCCACGAGGTGCCCTCGATGGACCCGATCCACCCGCTGACGACATCGGAGGAAACCATGACGGTCACCGCCGACCCCGTCGCACCGGTCGACCCGGACGCGTTCCGGGCGCTGCTACGCCGGCAGGCCGCCACTGTCGCCGTGGTGACCGCCGCCGGGGAGCCACCCGTCGGGTTCACCGTCACCTCGCTGACCTCGGTGTCGCTGCGCCCGCCGCTGCTGTCCTTCTGCATCGCGCACACCTCGTCGAGCTGGCCGACGGTGGCGCGTACCGAGCACGTCGCGGTGCACCTGCTGTCGCGGCCCCAGCACGCCGTGGCCCGTACCTTCGCCACCAGCGGCATCGACCGCTTCGCCCAGCACCCCGACTGGCGGACCGGGCCGTACGGGGTGCCGCTGTTGCACGACGTACTGGCCTGGCTGGTCTGCCGGGTGGTCAGCCGGGTCACCGCCGGCGACCACGAGATCGTACTGGTCGAGCCGAGGCTGGCCGACTACGCCGCCGAGGGGGAGCCGCTGCTCTACCACATGGGCCGGTACGTGGCGCTCGGCGCGGAGGCCGACGCGGCCGGCGGCGATCCCGGCACCGGCGTGCCGCGCGCGGCGTAGCGGCCGGGCCGGAACGGGCCACGCCAGCGGGAACGGCCAGCACGCTGTCCGTCCCCGCCCGTCGGCGCGGGCCGCCGCTCAGAAGGCCGCCAGCACCGAGCCCTGGTACTTCTCCTCGATGAACTTCTTCACCTCGGGGGAGTGCAGCAGCTCCTCCAGCTTGCCCACCCGCGGGTCGCTCTCGCCGCCGTCGCGGACCACGACGAGGTTCGCGTACGGGTTGCCCTCGCCCTTCTCCAGCACCAGCGCGTCGGTGGCCGGCTTGAGCCCGGTCTCGATCGCGTAGTTGCCGTTGATCACCGAGGCGGCGGTGTCGTCCAGGCTGCGCGGCAGCTGGGCCGCCTCCAGCTCGCGGAACTGCAGCTGCTTCGGGTTCTCCGCGATGTCCCGCTGGGTGGCCTTCACGCCGGCGCCGTCCTTGAGCTTGATCAGCCCGTTCTGGGCGAGCAGGTTGAGCGCCCGACCGGAGTTCGACGGGTCGTTCGGGATCGCGATCACGCCCTTGGCCGGCAGGTCGGCGAGGTTCTTGACCTTCTTGGAGTAGAGGCCGAGCGGCTCGATGTGCACCGGCTTGAGCGCGGTGAACTTGTAGCCCTTGGCGGCCTTCTCCTCGTCCAGGTACGGCACGTGCTGGAAGTAGTTGGCGTCCAGCTGCCCGTCGGCGAGCGCCCGGTTCGGCTGGACGTAGTCGGTGAACTCGACGATGTCCAGCTTCAGCCCCGCCTTCTCCGCGAGGTTGTCCTTGACGTACTTGAGGATCTCGCCGTGCGGCACCGGGTTGACGCCGACCTTGAGCGCCGCGTCCGGCGGGGTCGACGTACCCGTCTCGTCGGACGAGCCGCAGGCGGCCAGCCCCAGGACGAGCGCGGCGGCGGCGATGGTAACGGTCAGGGTGCGTCGCAAGGGGATACCTTTCTGTTCCGCGCCGCGGCGGGTCCGCGGGCGTTGCTCAGCGGTGGGAGAGACGCCGGGCGACCAGGTCGCCGAGCATCTGGACGAGCTGTACGACCACCACCAGCAGGACGACGGTGCCGATCATCACGTCGTCCTCGAAGCGCTGGTAGCCGTAGCGCAGGGCGAGGTCGCCGAGTCCGCCGCCGCCGACCACGCCGGCCATCGCCGAGTACCCGATCAGCGCGACGACCGTGATGGTCAGCCCCGCGACCAGGCCGGGCCGGGCCTCGCGGAGCAGGAGCTTGAAAATGATCTGCGAGCGGGAGGCGCCCATGGCCCGGGCCGCGTCGATCACGTCTCGGCCGACCTCGCGTACCGCCGCCTCGACGATCCGGGCGTAGAACGGGATCGCGCTCACGGTGAGCGGCACGATGGCGGCGGTGGTGCCGATCGTGGTGCCGACCAGTGCCCGGGTGAAGGGGATGATCGCCACCAGCAGGATGATGAAGGGCAGCGACCGCCCGACGTTCACGACGAGGCCCAGCAGCGCGTTGAGCGGCCGGGCCGCGAGCAGGCCGCCGCGGTCGGTCAGCACCAGCAGCACGCCGACCAGCAGCCCGCCGACGGCGGAGAGCAGGGTGGCGACGCCGACCATGTACGCCGTCTCGCGCAGCCCCTGCCACAGCATCGGGGCGAGATCCGGCGAGATCACCGGGCCACCTCCACGGCGAGGCCGGCCTCGCGCAGGCCGCGTACCGCCGGCTCGACCCGGTCGGGCGTTCCCGGCACGGCCAGGCGCAGCCGGCCGGCCCGCCCGGCGGCGAGCTGCTCCACGGCGCCGCCGACGATCCGCACGTCCAGGTCGTACCGGCGGCTCAGCGTCGAGACGACGGTCTCGTCCGCGGTCCGGCCGGCGAGCGTGACGTCCAGCAGCACGGTCTCCGGCAGCGCCGGCACGGGGCCGAGCGGGAACAGGTCGCGGGCCAGCTCGGAGCCGGGACGGGCGATCAGGTCGGCCACCGGCCCCGACTCGACGAACCGGCCCTCGCGCATCACCGCGACCGAGTCGCAGAGCCGCTTGACCACGTCCATCTCGTGCGTGATCAGCAGGATCGTCAGGCCGAGCCGGCGGGTGAGGTCGCGGAGCAGGGTCAGGATCGCGCCGGTGGTCTCCGGGTCCAGGGCCGAGGTCGCCTCGTCGGAGAGGAGCACCCGGGGCCGTCCGGCGAGCGCCCGGGCGATGCCGACCCGCTGCTTCTGGCCGCCGGAGAGCTGCGCCGGGTACGCGCCGGCCCGGTCGCTCAGCCCGACCAGGTCGAGCAGCTCCGCCACCCGCGCGGCCCGCTCGCGGCGCGGCACCCCCATCACCTCGAGCGCGAACTCCACGTTGCCGGCCGCGGTTCGGGAGCTGAGCAGCGCGAAGTGCTGGTGGACCATCCCGATGCCCTGCCGGGCCCGGCGCAGCCGGTCCTCGCGCAGCGCGGACAGCTCGACACCGTCCACGACGACGCGGCCCTCGTCCGGGCGCTCCAGCAGGTTGACGCAGCGCAGTAGGGTGCTCTTGCCGGCGCCGCTGCGCCCGACGACACCGAAGACCTCGCCCTCGCGGACGTGCAGGTCCACCCCGTCGACGGCGGTCACGGGGTGGCCACGGCCGCGGAAGGTCTTCCGGAGACCGTCGATGCGAATCACGGATGCGTCCTCGTCGATCTGGTGATGGGGTGGGGGACGGGCGAATTTCCCACTATTCCTATAGTGCTAGACGACTTTTTGCAACGAGTGCGAGATCACATGCCGCGACGGCACGCGCGCTGCCGGTACGGTGGTCCGTCGGGCGCGCGGTGACGTGAGGCGCGCGGTGGCGTGCGGCGGGTCGGGGTGCGGCCCGGATCAGGGGAGGAACGAGCGTGCACGGGACCTGGGGCGATGACGAGGTCGTGGCGCTGGCCAGCGAGCTGATCGCGATCGACACCAGCAACACCGGGGACCCGACCGCGCCCGGCACCGAGCGGGCCGCCGCCGAGTACGTGGCGGCGAAGCTGTCCGAGGTGGGCTACGAACCGACCTATGTGGAGTCCGGCGCGCCCGGGCGCGGCAACGTGGTGGTACGGCTGCCCGGCGCCGACCCGACCCGCGGCGCGCTGCTGGTGCACGGCCACCTCGACGTCGTACCCGCCGACGCCCGCGAGTGGTCGGTGCACCCGTTCTCCGGCGAGGTCCGCGACGGTTACGTCTGGGGTCGCGGCGCGGTCGACATGAAGGGCATGGTCGCGATGACCCTGGCCGTGGCCCGGGCCTTCAAACGCGCCGGCGTCGTCCCGCCCCGGGACCTGGTCTTCGCCTTCCTGGCCGACGAGGAGGCGGGCGGCTTCTACGGCGCCCGATGGCTGGTCGAGCACCGCCCCGAACTCTTCGAGGGGGTGACGGAGGCGATCAGCGAGGTCGGCGGATTCTCGGTCACCCTCGCCGACGACGCGCGCGCCTACCTGGTGGAGACCGCGGAGAAGGGCGTGATGTGGCTGCGCCTGCGGGTGCGGGGCAGCGCGGGCCACGGGTCGATGCTGTACGACGACAACGCGGTGGCGAGGCTGGCCGCCGCCGTCAGCCGCCTCGACGCGCACCGGTTCCCGCTGGTGCTCACCGAACCGGTCCGCGAGCTGCTGACCGGCGTCGCGGAGATCACCGGGGTGCCGTTCGACGAGGGCGACCCCGAGGCGGCCGTCGCGCGGCTGGGCAACCTGTCGCGGATGATCGGCGCGACGCTGCGGGACACCGCCAACGTCACCATGTTCGAGGCCGGCTACAAGGCCAACGTCGTGCCTTCCGAGGCGCGGGCCACCGTGGACGGGCGCATGCTCCCCGGCCGGGAGCGGGCGTTCGAGGCGGAGCTGGCCCGGCTGCTCGGCCCCGAGGTCGAGCTCGAGTGGGACAGCCTGCCGCCGGTGCAGACCACCTTCGACGGCGCGCTGGTGGAGGGGATGGCGGCGGCCATCGCGGCCGAGGACCCGGGCGCCCGGGTGCTGCCGTACATGCTGTCGGCCGGCACCGACGCCAAGTCCTTCCAGCTGCTGGGCATCCGCCACTTCGGGTTCGCGCCGCTGCGCCTGCCGCCCGATCTCGACTTCTCGGCGCTGTTCCACGGGGTCGACGAGCGGGTACCGGTCGACGCGCTCACCTTCGGTACCCGGGTGCTGCACCGCCTGCTGCGCGACTGCTGACTCGGCCTAGCTTCCGCCCCGCGCCTCGACCGGCGGCGAGGTGTGCGCCCGCGCCTCGGCGGCGGCCGACTCCGGGTCGCCGGCCCGGATCGCCTCGACCAGCCGCGAGTGGTCCATGTACTCCTCGGGGCGCAGCTCGGTGCCGAAGTGCTCCCGCAGCGAGTCCCGCAGCACCTGTCCCAGGTCGGCGTAGAGGCCCGCCAGCACGTCGTTGTGCGCGGCGGTCACCACCGCCAGGTGGAAGGCGATGTCCACGTCCGCGAAGACGTCCCGGTCGCCGCCCACCCAGGCCCGCTCGCGCTGCTCCAGCAGAGCGTCGAGCCGCCGCAGGTCCTCGTCGGTACGTCGCCGCGCGGCGAGCCGCGCCGCCGTCGCCTCCAGCGCGCCGCGTACCTCGACCACCTGCGCCTGCTCGGCCGAGGCGAAGCGGCGGCGCATCACCCCGGCCAGCTCGCTGGTCGCCGCCACGTAGGTGCCCGAGCCCTGCCGGATGTCGAGCAGCCCGTTGTGCGCCAGCGCGCGCACCGCCTCGCGGACCGTGTTGCGGGCCACGCCGAGCTGTTCGACCAGCTCCGGCTCGGTCGGGATGCGAGAGCCCACCGGCCAGGCCCCGGAGGTGATCTGCTGCCGCAGCTGGGCGATCACCTCGTCGGAGAGCCCGGACCTGCGGGCCACCGGTCCCAGATTCATCCCATGATTATATGATTGGATGATGTCGAGCGAGAAGGCGACGCGCCCGGGTCCGAGCCCCCGACCCGGGCGGGCGCCGGTCGCCACCGAGGCGACCGCCACCGGGGCGACGCGCCGGCTCGCGACGGCCGCGGTCGTGCTCGCCGCCGTCAACCTGCGGCCGGCGGTCACCAGCCTCGGGCCGGTACTCGCCGAGGCCCGCGCCGGCCTGGGCATGAGCGCCGCCGTCGCGGGGCTGCTCACCTCCGTACCGGCCGCGTGCTTCGCGCTGGTGGGCGTGCTCGCACCCCGGCTGGCGCGGCGGTACGGCGCGGCGGGCGTGATCGCCGCCGGCACGGCGCTGGTCACCGTCGGGCTCGCGGTCCGGCCGTTCGCCGGCTCGACCGCCCCGTTCCTGCTGCTCAGCGCGCTGGCGCTGGCCGGGATCGCGGTGGTCAACGTGCTGCTGCCGGCCGTGGTCAAGCAGCGCTTCCCGGAGCGCGTCGGCGCGATGACCGGGCTCTACTCGATGGCGCTCAACCTCGGCGCGGCCGGCGCCGCCGGGCTCACCGTACCGGCGACGCACGCCCTCGGCGGGGACTGGCGGCTCGGCCTGGCGGTCTGGGCCGCGCTCGCGGTCGTCGCCGTACCGCCCTGGGTGGCCCTGCTCCGGGCTCGCCCCGGCACCGCCGGGGCCGACGGGAGCACGGGCGCCGCCGCCGGAACCGTCCCGGCCGGCGCCGCACCGGTAGCCGATTCCCGGATCACCGCCCACCCGGTGGCCTGGGCGCTCGCCGTCTACTTCGGCCTCCAGGCCACCGCCGCGTACGTGATCATGGGCTGGCTGCCGCAGATCTTCCGCGACGCCGGGCTCCCGGCCGAGACCGCGGGCCTGCTCTTCGCCGTCACCTCGCTGCTGGGCGTACCGCTCTCCTTCGCGCTGCCGGCCGTGGCCGGGCGGCTGCGCGACCAGAGCGGCCTCGCGGTCGTGCTCGGCTGCTTCGGGCTCGCCGGCTACGCCGGCCTCTACTTCGCCCCGGCCGCCGCGCCGTGGCTCTGGGCGGTGCTGATCGGCGTCGCGAACTGCTCCTTCCCGCTGGCGCTCACGATGATCGGGCTGCGCGGCCGGGACACCGCGACCGTGGTCCGGCTCTCCGCCTTCGCGCAGAGTGCGGGGTACCTGCTCTCGATCCCCGGGCCGGTCCTCGTCGGCGTGCTCTACCAGCACACCGGGGGCTGGCGGCTGCCGCTGCTGCTGGTCTCCGTGCTCATGCTCGGGCAGATCGTCGCGGGTCGCCTCGCCGGTCGGGACCGGCAGATCGGCTGACCGGGGCGGGGGTTCAGCGGCCGAGCGGCGGCGCCGCCACGGGCGACGCCGTGCCGCCGCGGCGCCGTCGCGGTGGTGTCGCCGGCCCGGCTGACGCCGCGCGGTCGCGACGCTACCGCCGGTGGCCGGGCCGGGAGTACCG
This sequence comes from Micromonospora sp. NPDC049559, assembly GCF_040676675.1. Classification (NCBI taxonomy): domain Bacteria; kingdom Bacillati; phylum Actinomycetota; class Actinomycetes; order Micromonosporales; family Micromonosporaceae; genus Micromonospora; species Micromonospora sp. NPDC049559. Next base: position 167,665 of record NZ_JBFAPK010000014.1, read on the forward strand.
TCGCGGCGTGACCACCACCTTCGTGACACGGCGACTCCGGCTGCGCGAGATGACGCCCGAGGACTTCGACCTCATGGCCGATCTCCTCGGTGACCCCGACGTGATGCGGCACTACCCGCGACCCAAGACGCGCGACGAGGCCCGCCGCTGGATCGAGTGGAACCAGCAGCTCTACCAGGAACGCGGCCACGGCCTCTGGGCGATGTTCCTGCGGGAGACCGGCGAGTTCGTCGGCGACTGCGGGCTGACGCCCCAGCGGGTCGACGGCGTGGAGGAGCTTGAGGTCGGCTACCACGTGCGCACCGCGCTGCAGGGGCGGGGGCTCGCCACGGAGGCGGCGTCGGCCTGCCGCGACTTCGCCCGCAACACGCTGCGGGCGGACCGGCTGGTCGCCGTCATCGCCCCCGCCAATGTACCGTCGCAGCGGGTCGCCGAGAAGCTCGGCCTCTGCCTGGAGAAGCGGACCACCGGCTACGGCGCCGGCGACCGCGAACAACTGATCTACGCGATGGCGCTGATCTGACCGGTGGACCGGCCCGGCGGCCGCCCTGGCCGGCCTGTTCCGGGGAGCGAGGACGAACCCGGCGGCCGCGCTCCGCTAGCCGAGCATGGCGAGCATCTGTTTGATCTGGGCGTTCCGGGACGCCTCGATCCGCCCGGCGAGTTCCTTGGTGGCGAAGTTCGTCCCGCCGCGCAGTTCGGCGCCGGCCAGCTCGGCGGCGTTGTGCTGGTGGGCGACGAGCAGGTTGAGGAACTTGCGTTCGAAGTCCGCACCGTCGGCCTGCCGCAGCGCCTCGATCTCGGCCGGGCCGGTCGCCGGCATCCCGCCGTGGTGGGCGTGCGCGTGCGCGTTCGAGTCGGCCTCGGTCGGCCGGCCCCAGGACCGCAGCCAACCGGTCATCGTCGCCACCTCGTCGGTCTGCGTGACGTCGATCGCGGCGGCCAGGGTCCGTACCTCATCGCGGGTGGCCTTGCGCTCCGCGAGTCGTACCATCTCCAGCCCCTGGCCGTGGTGGGTGACCATCATCTGGAGGAACATCACGTCGGCCTCGTTGTACCGTCCGCCGGCCGAGGCGCCCGCCGCGCCCGTCGCACCCGCGGCCGGGGTGCGGTTCGCCTCCCGTCGGGCGGCGGGCGCGCCCGCGCAGCCGCTGAGCAGCAGCAGTACCGCCGCGGCGGCGACCAGCCCCTTCATCGCGTGCCCCCTGACTCGACGTGGCGCCCGGCGGCGCGGGTCCGCGTACCGCTGCGGTGCGCGGACCCGGTCCGGTCCGTCAGATCCGTTCCCACAGGGCCGGGGCGTTCGGCGGCTCCCAGCCCGGAATCGCGGTGTGCGCCTGCCGGCAGCGGTACGTGGCGCCGCCGTAGGTCACCTGGCTGCCGACCTGGTACGCGGTGCCGGCCGCCCAGGTCCCGCCCGCCGGCGGCGGCGTCGGAGAGGTGGTCGGGCGCGGGGTCGGCGTGGGGGTCGGGGTGGGCGGAGGAGTGCCGCCACCGCCGCCGCCGATCTGGAGGTCGACGCAGGAGTAGAAGGCGTTGGCGGTGTCGGCGATGTTCCAGATGGCCAGCAGCTTCTGCCGGCCGGACCAGCCGCTGAGGTTCACCTGGTGCGACACCGTCGCGCCGGGCTGCCGGCCGCCGTCGTTGAAGAGCGCCACCCGGCTGTTGCCGATGTAGTACTCCCAGGTGCTGGTGGCGTGCCGGGCGGTGAGCACCCAGTTGAAGGTGACCGTGCCGCTGACCGAGGTGGCCGGCCAGTTCTTGCTGTTGTCGTCCAGCTGGGCGAAGCGGCTGTTGCCGCCGCTGCAGCTGCGCAGCCCCTTCGGGCCCTCGACGCTCTGCGGCTCGTAGACGATCTCGCCGCAGTTCGACACCCGGCCCTGGGCGCACATCGCCTGCCGGCTGGGCGGGGACGAGATGTAGCCGTGCGCCTGCGCGGGTGCGGCTACCGACAGGGTGGAGACCACGGCGCCAACCGCGAGGAGCGGAAACGTGATGGTACGTCGCATCGGACACTCCTTTCGAAAAGCTGGGATGGACGGAACTCCCGATCCGCATCGGCGCCAATGCGAACGGATAGTTTTCGGTGATGGGGGATGCCGCCCGCCGATCCGGGTCGACTCAGCGGGCCGGTTTCGGCCGATCGGTTCGGCGGGTCGGTTCGGTGCCGCGGGTCAGCTCACCCAGGGCACCTGGGGCGAGCGGTAGAAGTTGACGTTCTGGCGGCTCCACCGGGGAGCCTGCGTGGCCAGCCGCTGCCGGAACGAGTCCCAGTCGTGGTGGGCGGCGGCGGACCAGCCGAGTTCGGCGATCGCGGGCAGGCGGGGAAACGCCATGAACTCGATGTCGTCTCCGGTGCGCAGCGTCTCCGACCAGAGCGGGGCCTCCACGCCGAGGATGGACTCCTCCCCGACGCCGGGCACCCGGGTCGCCGGATCCCAGTCGTACGCGTCGCGGACCTCGATGAAGCCGGCCCAGCTCAGCCCGAGCGGGGTGCTGGAGTCGTACTTCATGTCCAGGTACGACTTGTTCGCCGGCGACATCACCACCTTGTTGCCGCGCTGGGCGGCGGCGACGAGGTCGGGATTGCTGGTGCCGGTGCCCCAGTACTGGGCGACCACCGAGGGGTCCTCCGCCACCTTGGCGATCTCGTTCCAGCCGAAGGCGCGCTTGCCGTACTTCGCCACCAGGGGGATCACCCGGGTCATGAAGGTCCGGTAGTCCTCGTCCGTGGTGGCGTGCGCCTCGTCCCCGCCGATGTGCAGGTACGGGCCGGGCGTGATGGCGGCCAGCTCGCGGATCACGTCCTCGACGAAGTCGTACGTGATCTCGCTGCCGATGCAGAGCGAGCTGTAGCCGACGGCGATGTCGGTACGCGGCGGTGGCGCGACCCCGTCGCAGTTGAGCTCCGCGTACGTGGACTGGGCGGCGTTGGTGTGCCCCGGCATGTCGATCTCAGGGACGACGGTGACGTACCGGCTGGCCGCGTAGGCGGTGAGCGCCGCGTAGTCGGCCTTGGTGAGGAAGCCCGGGCCGACCCCGTCCACGCCCGTGCCCGGTCCGCCCCCGCGGGTGGTCAGCTCCGGCCAGCTGTCGATCTGGATCCGCCAGCCCTGGTCGTCGGTGAGGTGCAGGTGCAGGTAGTTGATTTTGTACTGGGCGATCAGGTCGATGTAGGACCGGACCTCGTCGGGGGTGTGGAAGTGGCGGGCCAGGTCCAGCATCGCACCGCGGTAGGCGAAGCGGGGCTGGTCCACGATCCGCCCGCCCGGTACGGCCCAGCTGCGCCGCTGCGGCCGGGGCGACTCGATCTCGGCGGGCAGGAGTTGGCGCAGGGTCTGCACGCCGGCGAAGAGGCCGGCCGGTTCGGTGGCCCGGATGGTGATCCCGCTCCGCCCGACGTCGAGCTGGTAGCCGCCCGCGCCCACGCGCCGGTCGGCCCCGCCGAGCAGCAGCGAGATGCCCGGTTGGCGCGGGTGTGCGGCGGGCACCACCGGCAGCCGGTACCCGGTCGCGGGCCGGAGCACCCCGGCGAGGTACTCGCCGATCCGCCGGATCTCCGGCGAGCCGCTCTGGGTCCGGATGACGGTGTCCGGCGCGAGCCGGTAGCCGGCGCCGGCGTCGGCGTAGGTCTGCAGTGGGGCGGGGATGACGTCGGCCAGCTGCCGCGTGGTGCCGGGGGAGGTCAGCGGCCCGGCGGCGGCCGGGCCGGCGACCACCGGGCCGGCCAGCAGCGCGAGGCAGAGGACGCTCGCCGCTCGCAGCGGGGTTGACGGGGTACGCATCAACAGCACCTCCGGAACACGTCGCGGCGCGCCAGAGGCCGGTCCGAACTGGCGATACGGCTCCGCGTCGGCTCAGATTACATGTGCCGACCTCGATCTGTAAACCTTGTTAATTGTGTCTTCGTGGCGGACCCGGTGGAGGCGCGGGGCCGCGCGTTGCTCAGGATGCGGGCCCGCGCGTCGCTCAGGGGGAGAGGGCGTGCGTTGCTCAGGGGCGCGGCGCGCGTACCGGCGCCGCCGGCCAGAGGCCGCTGGCGAGCAGCGGCACGGCACCGGGCAGGAACGCGAACCCGAGGCCGAGCGCGAGCAGCACCGCCCAGACGAGGACGACCGCGCCGGCGACCAGGTCGGTCGTCCGGCGGGGGAGCAGCAGCGGCAGCGCGGCGGCGGCCACCGGTACGCCGAGCAGGAAGATCGCCGCGGCCCCGGAGTCCCGTACCGTCAGCGGCGCGAGCAGCGCCGCGGTCAGCAGGAGGATCAGCAGCGCGGACCGGCGCAGCAGCGGGCGCGGGTCGGCCGGGCGGCGGACCAGCAGCAGCAGACCCACCGCGAGTACGGCCAGGAGCGCGAGTAGCAGGGCAACGCCGATCATGTCGCCTCCAGCCGGTGCCGGGTCCACCGATTGTGGCCCGGCCTGCGACCGAGGTGTTCACGACTGACCGGAATCCGATTGAGCCGCGTGCCGGGCTGCGGTAGAAGCCAGAAATGCGACCGGAGCCGGGACAGGTACTGCACTTCTCCGAAGACCCGACGATCACGCGGTTCGTACCGCACGTCGCCGACACCGCCCAGCAGCCCGAGCCGTACGTCTGGGCCGTCGACCACCAGCGGGCCCCCGGCTACTGGTTCCCCCGGCAGTGTCCGCGCGCGATGGCCTGGGTGCGGAACGGCACCACCGACGCCGACCGCGACCGGATCGTCGGCGCGGGCTGCGGCGACCGGGTCCACGCGATCGAGTACGGCTGGCTCGGCGCGATGCGAACCACCCGGCTCTTCGCCTACCGGCTGCCGGCGGGCCGCTTCCGCCCGTTCGGCGCGCCGGAGCAGCACGCCCACGTCGCGGTCGAACCGGTCGAGCCGCTCGGCCCGCCCGAGCCGGTCGGCGACCTGTTCGCCTGCCACGCCGACGCGGGCATCCAACTGCGGGTACTGAGCAACCTCTGGGCCTTCTGGGACGCGGTCGTCGACAGCACGCTCGGGTTCAGCGGCATCCGGCTGCGCAACGCCGCGCCCCGGCCGTGAGCGGATGCCACCCGCTCGGCCATCGTCAGTCCAGCCGGGCCGCGAACGTGTCCACCTGGGCCGCGAGCGCACCCAGATCGGCCGCGTGCCGTTCGAGGGAGCGCCGGGTGTCCCGCAGCCTCAGCTCGACGTACCGGTCGGCGTAGCCGGTGGCACGAGCGCAGCGGTTGGTGGCCACCGCGAGGGCGACCTCGGCCGGTGTCGGCACGTAGACCCGCTCGGGTACGGCCGGCAGCACCTCGATGGTGCCCGGAACGCGTTTCGGGGGCGCGGGCGGCGCCCCCGTCAACGTTCCCGTCGGCACCCCGACCCCGTACGCCCGCAGGTGGCGTTCCCGCTCGCCGGGACGCGGCCGGAAGCCGGCCCGGTCGAGGCAGTCCAGCACCGGGACGCTGATCTCGCGGTACTCCGCCGCACCCGCTCCGGTCGTGCTCCCGGTCGACAACTCGTCGGTCACGGTGTTCATGAGCGCGTACGCCCGCTCGCGGACGTCGGCGAAGTCGGGGCCGAGCCCACGGTGCACCTCCTGCGTGCACCGCTCGAAGGCGCGGTCGAAGCCCCTGTGGTAGCTGAGCACGTGCGCCGCCTTGGCCGGCTCGTTCCGGCCGAAACCCGTCCGCCGCAACCGCTGCTCGTCCGCGGTCGCGTAGGCGGGCGCGGCCACGTTCATGCCCGCGAACGGATCCTCGCCCCGCTGTGGTCCGGCCGCCGCCAACTGCGGATACCCCCGCCGGCTCAGGCAATCGGCGCGCCGGTCCGACTCCGCGTACTCCAACCGGCGCAGCGCGTCGGAGCGGAACACCTCGACGGTGATCCGATCGGCGGGCACCCGCTCGTACGCCACGGGCCGGACCGGGGCGGACCGTGGCCCGTGCGCGGTCGACGAGCAGGCGGCGGTCGCCGGCACCAGCGCGACCACGGCCAGCGTCGCCAGGATCCTGCTGCCCATCCGTCTCTCCCTCCGGGCTCGCGGACGGTGCCGGGGTGGCCGGCGGCCCACCCCGGCGGCCCTCACACGCAGCGTTCGTGCCGGTCGTTACGGTCGGCCGTGTTGGTGAGCCAGTGGCGGGTCGACGCCGACGAGTCCCGCGGGATGTAGTCCCACTGCCAGACCCCGTTGATGTCGAGCGCGCCGACGCGGACCCGGCACTCGGTGTCGCGGTTCGTCGCGTACCAGGCGTGGTCCTGGACCGGGATGCCGGACCGCACGTACTGGCTGTTGGCCGGGACGCCGACGTCCATGAACTCGTTGCCGCTGTGGTTCGCGGTGTCCCAGAACTGCTTCTGGTACCGGACGTCGGCGTTGTACCAGAAGCAGATCTCGCCGACGCTGCATCCCGGCAACCCGTTCCCGTCGTCCGCGCTGGCCGCCGTCGCGGGCGCCACCGTGACCAGCGCCGCCGTCGCGAACAGCGCCGCGACCCTCGTGCGAAGCCTCGACATTCGTTCCCCCTCTTCGAATCGCGGCCTGCCCGGCCGCCTCCGGTCCGGCCCGGATCATCCGGCCCGAGAAGGAACCTAGATCGAAGAACTTTCACGATCCTTTCAACCGGTACGCGCCGGGCCGCGTCGCGCTCCGGGTGCGGAGCGTATGCATCGACGGTCGTCGGAATACGGTATACAGACTTCAGTGTTCAAAATCACCCTTGCCGGCCGGCGGGTGCGGAGCGTCCACCTACCTCGGAAGCGGCTCGGACAACGGCACCAGACCACCACCGGGGCCTTGCGAGGATCGCGACGGAAGGGTTCTCATGACGACAGGCTCAGCCACCTACACCGTCCTGACCGACGGCAACGGACGTACCTATCGAGTAGGCGAGACGCCGCACGACCTGCTGGGTCGGTCGCGGGCGTGGATGATGTGGCTGCCGTGGGCCGCCATGTTCGCGGTCAGTTCGTTCGAGTACGGCTGGGGCGCGGTCGAGGAGACCGTGGAGCGGCGGTACCACTGGACGCTGACCGACGCGTTCTGGTTGGCCAGCATCTGGGCCGTCTTCCAGGCCGGGGTGGCGTTCCCGGCCGGGCGGCTGCGGGAGAAGGGCGTCTTCTCCGCCCGCGCGGCGATGCTCGTGGGGGCCCTCTGCTGCGGGGTCAGCTGGTTCACCCTGGCGCACGTCGGCAACCTCGCCGTCGGCTTCGTCGGCTACTCGGTCCTGGGCGGCACGGGCGCCGGCCTGGTCTACGCGACCTGCATCAACATGGTCGGCAAGTGGTACCCGGAGAAGCGCGGAGCGCGGGTCGGCTTCGTCAACGGCGCGTTCGCCTACGGCGTCGTACCGGTCATCTACGTCTTCTCGTACGTGCTGGACGAGCGGAACTACTCGGCCGTGCTCGACGCGCTCGGCGGCTACATGCTCGTCGCGGTCGCGATCTGCGGCCTCTTCTTCCGGGACCCGCCGAAGAACTGGTGGCCGAGCGAGGTCGACCCGCTGCGCTGGGCCTCGGGCGACCACCGCGCCGCGGCGCGGAGCCTGGCGAAGAACCCGCCCGCGGTACGGCAGTTCTCCCCGATGGAGGCGATCCGCAGCGGCATGCTGCCGCTGATGTGGGGCTGCATGGTCATCATCGGGATGGTGTCGCTCTTCGGCATCAACTTCGAGGTGCCGTTCGCCAAGGAGAGCCATTTCGGCCCGTTCGTCGCCGCCTCCGCGGCCGGCGTGCTCTCCGTCGTCAACGGCACCGGACGCGCCGTGGTCGGCTGGGCGTCGGACCTGTTCGGCCGCCGCCAGACGCTGACGATCGTACTGGTCATCGCGGCGGTCGCGCAGTTCGGCGTGCTGTACGCGGGGAACACCCACAACCTGGTGCTGTTCATGGTGGCGGCCTTCCTCACCGGGTTCGGCAGCGGCGCGTTCTACCCGCTCTTCGCCACCCTGGTGCCGGACTACTTCGGCGAGAACCACAACGCGACGAACTACGGGATCGTCTACAGCTCCAAACTGGTGGGTGGGATCGGCGGTGGCGGACTCGCCGCCTCGGTGGTGGTCGCCTGGGGCTACACGGGCGCCTACCTGCTCGCCGGCGGCGCCGCGCTCCTGGCCGCCGCGATCAGCCTGTTCCTGCGGCAGCCGGGCCGTGGCCACGGCCGTACCCAAGGCAGGCCGACGCCGGCGGTCGCGGACGGTCTCGGCCCGGCGCTGGCGGGCTGACCCGGCCGCCGAGCCGCCGCCGCCAGCGCGGCGGCGGCGGGGCCGCCCCCGGCAGCGTGGCGGCGGCGGGGGCGCCCCCGGAGGCCGGGCCCGACCCCCGG
>NZ_JBFAPK010000015.1:0-172023 GCF_040676675.1 Micromonospora sp. NPDC049559
CGCGCACACCTACGTCACCAACCGCCCCGCCCCCGCGGGCGCGCCAACTAGTAATATATTCTCAGATCACTTTTTATGTACGATTAACACGTCCCCCCACCCCCCCCCCCCCCCCGCGGCGGGGGTGGTGGCGGACGCGGGGGTCGAGTCGACCGGGCCGGGTGTTCCCGCAGGCCGGGGGCCCGGGTCAGCGCGAACGTGACGCACCGCACGCCCGCCCGGGCGGCATGGGCCGCCGGGCCAGGCGGCGCGGGCGGCAGTCGTCCCCCCGCCGGGCGTGACGGACGTCATCGAGTACCTCGTCACGGCCGCCGCCGGGCGCGACCAGATCGTCACGCTGAGTAGCAATCACGTCGAGTCACGGTACCGCCCCCCGATGGTGGCCGGGCTCGGCCGCGTGCTTTGTCCCCCGCCGAGGGAACTCTCCGTCGGCGGTGGCGTGCATCCCGGCCGGCCCGCTTCGGGTCCGCCTCGGCGATTTTCCCGAACGTCCGGACACGTCGGGAACTTTTCCGGGGCGCGAACCGACTTGTACTCCGTGACGTGCTACGAGATTCGAGAAGTCGCGCCTACGGGGGTCGTTCGGCGAGCATTGCGGACATGATTGCCGCGAAACCGCGATGGTTGGCTCGTCTCGCCGCGACCGTCGTACTCCTCGTCCCGGCCCTGGCCCTGCTGCTCGGGCCGGCCGGTCCGGCCAGCGCGCACGCCGTGCTGGTCGGCAGCACGCCGCCCGCCGACGCCGTGCTCACCAGCGCCCCCGCCCAGATCGTGCTCACCTTCAGCGAGTCGGTCCGCCAGGTGCCGGACAAGATCCGGGTGGTCGGCCCGGACGGCGCGCGGGCCGACCGGGGCGAGCCGAAGTTCGACGGGGCGACCGTGACCATCCCGCTCGACCAGGGCGGGCCGCGGGGGACGTACCTGGTCAGCTACCGGGTCATCTCCGCCGACAGCCACCCCGTCTCGGGGGGGTTCACGTACTCGTACGGCAACCGGAGCGCCGCCCCCACCGACGACGGCGGCGAGACCTCGGTGAACCGGAGCGTCTCGGTCGCCGTACCGGTGGCGAAGTACCTCGGCTACGCCGGGCTGGTCCTGCTGATCGGCCCGGTGCTGGTGCTGAGCCTGCTCTGGCCGCGGCGGCTGTCCCGTACCGGGCCGGGCCGGCTGGTCTGGGCCGGGGCCGGACTCGTGGCGTTCGCCACGCTCGCGGGGATCTGGCTGCAGGTGCCATACACCACCGGCGGCGGGCTCTTCGCGGTGAGCGCCGACCAGCTCGGGGACGTACTGGGCAGCCCGTTCGGCGCGGCGCACCTGATCCGGCTGGGCGTGCTCGTGGCCGCCGCCATCCTGCTGCGTCCGCTGCTGGCCGGCCGGTCCGGTCGGGTCGACCACGCCCTGCTGGTGATCCTCGGCGTGGTGGGCCTGGTCACCTGGCCGCTGGCCGGACACCCGAGCGCGTCGCCGATCCCGGCCGTGTCGGTGGTCGTCGACGGCGTCCACCTGGCCAGCATGGCGGTCTGGCTGGGCGGCCTGCTGATGCTCGCGGCGTACCTGTTGCGGCAGGCCAACACGCGGGAACTCGGGGCGATCCTGCCGGTCTGGTCCCGCTGGGCGACCGCGGCGGTTTCGGCGCTGGTGCTCGCCGGGCTGGTGCAGCTGCTGATCGAGATCGGCACGCCGGCAGCCCTGATCGAGACGACCTACGGCCGGCTGGTCCTTGCCAAGATCGCGCTGCTGACCCTGGTGCTGCTCGCGGCGGCGTACTCCCGGCGGCTGGTGCTGCGCCGCGCGCTGGCCGACGCGGCCGGGACCGGCACGACCGGTGATGACGCGGCCGGAACCGAGGAGATCGCGGCCGGCGACGGCGCGGCCGAGGCGGCCGAGGACGACGAACCGGCGGCGCGGGCCGGCGACGCGGTGACCGCCGCGTCGACGGGGACCGGCGCGAGCGTCCTCGCGGCGGCGGGCGGCACGGCCGACGCCACCCCGGCCGGCGGCGTCGCGGTCGAGACCCGTCCCGGCGGCGACGCCGCGGTGCCGGACGAGGGCATGACCGGTACGGCCCGCCGGCTGCGCCGCTCGGTCCTGGTCGAGCTGGTGATCACCGCGGTGGTGCTGGCACTCTCGGCGACGCTGGTGCAGACCACCCCGGCCCGTACCGCGGCGGCGAACTCCGAGGCGGCCGCCCCCGGCTACTACTCCGCGACCCTGACCAGCTCGCTCTACGCGCTCCAGGTCGAGATCGACCCCGCCCAGACGGGCAACAACGACGTCCACCTGTACGCGCTCTCGCCAGACAACAAGCCGCTGCCGGTGCTGGAGTGGAAGGCGACCGCGGCGCTGCCGGCCAAGGGGATCGAGCCGATCGACATGGCGCTGTTGCAGCTCACCGACGACCACGCGTACGGCTCGGTCACGCTGCCGACGGCGGGCGACTGGGAGCTGCGCTTCACCCTCCGTACCACCGAGATCGACCAGGCCACGGTGACCGCCACCGTACCCGTCAAGTAGAGGAAGGTCCTTCCATGTCCCGTCATCGGCGTACCGCCATCAGCGCGGCGTCGCTCGCGCTCGGCGCGCTCACGTTCGGCGTGCTCGGTCTCGCCGCTCCGGCGTCCGCGCACGTCACGGTCAACCCCAAGGACGCGACGCAGGGTGGCTACGGCCGCGTCGCGTTCCGGGTACCGACCGAGAGCGACACCGCGTCGACCACGAAGGTGGAGGTCAACCTGCCGGAGAACGCTCCGGTGGCGTCGGTCTCCACGATGCCGGTGCCGGGCTGGACGGTCAGCGTGGAGAAGCGCAAGGTCGACCCACCGATCCAGGTGCACGGGAGCGCGGTCACCGAGGCGGTGTCGAAGATCACCTGGACGGCGACCGGCGACGCGGCGATCAAGCCGGAGCAGTTCCAGGAGTTCGGGGTCTCGCTGGGGCCGCTGCCGCAGGTCGACCAGATGGTCTTCAAGACGCTGCAGACCTACTCGGACGGCAACATCGTGCGCTGGATCGACGAGCCGGTGGCGGCCGGTGCCGAGGAGCCGGAGCACCCGGCGCCGGTGCTGAAGCTCACCCCGGCGGCCGAGCCGGGGGCGAACGCGCCGAGCCCGGGCGTGGCGGTGGCCCGGGTCGGTGACGACGACGCCGACGACGACGAGGACGGGGAGGGCAGCGGGCTCGCGATCGGGCTCGGCACGGCCGGCCTGGTGGCGGGCCTGGCCGGGCTCGCACTGGGCGGGCTGGCGTTCGTCACCGCCCGCCGCAGGAGCGCCCCGCCGGCGGCCTGACGCGCCGGCCTCGCCGCACTCGCCTTCGAGTACGGCGCGGACCCCTGCCGCCCTTTCGCCCTGGCCCGCCGGAGCACGTCTCCGGCGGGCCGGTGCCGTTCTGTGCGTCGGACACTCGGCTCGACGAGGCCCTCGACGAGGCCCTCGACGAGGCCGCGCCGCACCGGCGTATCCCATGTCTCCGTGGCTCGTCAGGACGCCACGCTGCGCGCGACCTGCTCCGGGGTAAGCGGGTTGGTGTCCTGCGGGGTCCCCGCCCGGAACCCGGCCAGCGCGTACGCCGCATGCCGCCGCCAGGCGCCGGGGGCGACGTGTTCGCTGGTTTGGATGATCCCGCGCAACGCCCACACCAGGGCTGCGATGTCGCCGACCGTGACGTGCGGGTCGATGCCGCCTCCGGCCTGCGCCCGGGCGAGGAGCCGCGCGATCCGGTGCTCGAGTTCCGCGACGAGTTCGCGGGGCGCCAACTCGCCCCACATGCCGTGCATGAAGCCCCGCCGGGCCGCCAGCTCGTACCCGACCAACTCGACGCAGCGGTCCAGGCACCGGTCCGGCGGCTCGGCGAGCGCCTGGTCGGCCAGATCGACCAGGCGACCGAAGAACGTGGCCAGTACCTCTCGCACCAGTGCCTGTTTGGTACCGAAGCGCCGGTAGAGGGTGGCGGGGGCGATGTCGGCGGTCCGGGCGATCTCCTCCATGCTGGCATCGGTCCCGTGTTCGGCGAAGACACGTTCGGCCGCGTCGAGCAGTCGAACGCGGTTGGCCTGGGCATCACGGCGTAGCATCCGTCACCGCCGCAACAGGGCCGTGAGGCCGCGGACGTCGTCGCGCAGGTCGAGCCCTGCCACGGCCTCGACCACGGCGCGCTCGTCGCCCGGGGCGAGGATCCCGGCCACGTTGGCGCGGAACTTCTCTTCGATCTCCGCCGCGCTGGCCGGGTGGGTGGGGTGGCCACGGAATCCGGCTTGATAGTGGCCGACCGTGCCACCGCCCGAAAGCTCGACGTCGACGCGCGCGCTGAATACCGGGTCGCCGGCGGGAATCGGCATCGGATACGGCTGCACCAGGTCGCCGATCGCGAGGATCTCGGGGGCGTGCCACCGGGACGGGTCGAAGTAGTCGGCGGGCGCGTTCGCGCCGGTGACGAATTGCAGGCCGACGCCGAACGCGAGGCTGAACTGTGCGGAGATCGCGTCGGTGGGGCGGGTGATCCCCGCGCCGTGCCCGACCGCGAAATCGACGAGCCCGACCCGGATTCGACGGATCCGTTCCGGCGTGATGCCCCGGGTTTCGCGCAGATGGCGTACGGCGTCGAGGGGCGCGTGCACCGTGCCCACCATCGGATAGAAGCGGAAGATCGTGTCGAGGATCTGCCAGTGCGCCCACGCGGGCTCCGGGACCGGTGCCTCGGTCCGCGCGAAGAGGCGGAACACGCCCCGGTCACCCTCGAATATGGTGGCCGGTCCGGTCAGCCCGAGGCGGGCGAGCTGTGCCGCCTCGACGCCGGCGCGCGCCGCCGATCCGGCATGCAGCCGCTTCACCTCGCCGCCGCCGCGGTCGTACTCCATGGTCCCGGAGGCGTCACTGCCGGCGATCCCGAACGCCTCGCGCAGCTCGTCGGCGGTCAGACCGAGCACCCGACCGGCGGCGGCCGCGGCGCCGAAGACGCCCAGCACCTTGGAACCGTGCCAGCCGGCGGCGACCATGCCGCCGGTGGTCACGGCGCCGAGCACGCCCATGACCTGGACGCCCGCCGCCACGGCGGTGATCACCTCGCGGCCGTCGACGCTGTCGCGTTCGGCGAGGGCGAGCGCTGCGGGCACCACCGCCGACCCGGTGTGCCAGGCGGTTGGGTGGGCGTCGTCGTACTCGCCGCTGTGCCCGAGCGCGCCGTTGACGTACGCGGCCTGCGCGGCGCTGGTCACGCCGCCACCGGTCACCGTGCTCTCGGCGGGGCCGGGCGCGACCACGCGCCGAATCGGCTGCACGTTCGGCAGGGTCGTACCCAGCAGTTGCACGCCGACCTGGTCGAGGATCAGCTGCTTGGTGCGTTCGACCACCTCGGCGGGGAGGTCGTCGAAGCGAAGGCCGGTCACCCATCGGGAGAGCCGGGCCGCGATCGTCTTGTCGTCGCTCATAAGTGAGAGCGTACCCACTCAACTGAGAGATTCGACTGTCACTTACCCCACCAATGGACCGGCCTTCGGGGACGGGACTGTTTCTGGGAGAAAGTCCGGATTCGTCGGGGTTCGCTCTGTAGGGTCGGTCGGCGGGACACCGAGCCACGGAGGAGAGGACGCGGATGCGGTTCGTGCGAGCCATCGCCGGAACAGTGCTGCTCACGATCGGATTGCCGGCCCTGCTGCTCGGCGGTCCGCTGGGGTTGGCGGCCGTACGGGCCGAACTGCCGCTCGACCGGTTCGACCCGCCGCCCTGGGCGCTGCTGGCGGTCGGTGCTGTCCTGGTGGCGCTCGGGATCGCGGCGCTGGCGTGGCCCGGCCGGATGCGCCCCCGCGAGGTGGTCTTCGTGGTCGAGCCGAGCCAGGTGCCGCTGCTGGCGGCCCGGATCGGGGTGCAGCCGCTCGGTGGGCCGGCCGAGGCGGATCGGCGCGCGCTCCCGTCGTCGTGCCCCGGAGAGGCCGGCGGCTCCGGGGAGCCCGGCGCTTCCGGCGAGGACGGCGGTTGGGGTGGCAGCGCCTCCGGCGAGGGCAGGGTGATCGCGTTGCCGGTCCGGTCGCCGTCGGGACGTACGCGGTCGGCTCCGGCCGCCCGGCGCTCCCCGGGTCACCCGCAGCGCCGGGTGGAGCGGCGAGTGGCCCTCCGTGCTGCCGACACGGAGGGCCACTCTCACCGGGGGATCGGTGTACCAAGGGACGCTTAGTGCGCGTTAGCCCTAGATTAGTGGTATCGGCGCGGACGACATAGTTCTGTCCATTTGGTGCAACTTTGGCGAGTAGGGGACAGTCAGCCCCTCGCCCGGACAGTCGGGGCGGTCCGGCCGGCCGGCAGCACCCGGTGCCCGACCGGCAGCACGACCAGCAGCAGGAGCGCCAGCAGCACGTACATGTTGCGCAGCACGAACTCGACGGGCGAGTTGGTCCGCTCCGGCGCCACGCCCCAGTCGTGGAACGACACCACCCCGTACGCCACGCAGGCGTAGACCGCCGCGGCCAGGATCAGCAGTGCCCGCCGGCGCCGGGGCCCCAGCTCGCCCGCCCGAGGGCTCGGGATCCGCGACGTTACGGGTGTGCGCAGGCCGGCGTCGACCAGCACCAGTACGGCCGGGATGAACCAGTACACGTGGTGCGTCCAGGTGATCGGGCTGGCCAGCGAGCCGACCAGGCCGGTCAGCGTCAGGCCGGAGAGCTGGTCCCCGGCCCGGGCCGCGCGGGCGGCGCGCCACAGCCCGTACGCGGCGACGACCGCGACCAGGGCGAGCCAGAGGACCCGGTCCGGCTTCTCGGGTGCGCAGAAGCGGCTCAGCATGCCGAAGAGCGACTGGTTGCCGGTGTAGTCGGTGCGGCCGACCCGGTCGGTCGCCCACAGCTCGTGGGTGAAGAACCGCCAGGAGTCGCCCGGGGCCAGCGCGGCGGCCAGCAGCGTGGCGAGGGCGGCCGTGGCGCTGGCCGTGGCCGCCTCCCGCCACCGCCGGGCCGCGAGCAGGTACACGATGAAGATGCCCGGGTAGAGCTTGATCGCCGTGGCCAGCCCGATGCCGACCCCGGCCCAGCGCGACCCCCGGGGTACGGCGAAGAGCAGGTCCGCCAGGATCAGGACCACCAGGACCATGTTGATCTGGCCGAAGGTGATCGTCTCCCGGGTGCTCTCGGCCGCGAAGACCAGCGGTACCGCCACGCCGAGCGCGAACCAGCGGGGGATGTTGTGGCGGACGGCCACCGGCGTCACCAGCCACCAGGTGGTCACCACCGCCCCGGCGATGGTCAGGATCGTGAAGATCGCGATGGTGAGGCCGACGGGCAGCCCGGCGAACGGCCGCAGCAGCAGCGCCGCGAAGGGCGGGTACGTGAAGTACAGCTCACCCTGCACCCGGTCCGGCTGTACGTAGTCGTAGAGCGGGTTGCCGTCCGCCCACCACCGCATGGCGCTCATGTAGATGCGCAGGTCGAAGAAGTTGTGCGGGCTGGCGAGGAGGTACAGGACGGGAACCGCGGCGATCAGGACGATGACGCCGACGAGCCGACGGGCCGGACGACCACCGGGATCATCATCGTCGGCGGCGATCGGTGGTGCGGCGGGATCGGCTGGCACGGGGAAACCCTAGCGGTCGGTTCTGCCCACTGTGCTGAGGCGCGGGCTGCTGGGCTGCGCGTAGTCTGTTCCGGTGGCTGATCTTCTCGTCTGGGTCGACTGTGAGATGACCGGTCTCGATCTTGGCAAGGATGCCCTGATCGAGGTCGCCGCGCTCGTCACCGACCCGGATCTCAACGTACTCGGTGACGGCGTGGATGTCGTCATCCACGCCGACGACGAAGTCCTGGCCGGAATGCCCGAGATCGTCCGAGCGATGCACGAACGGTCCGGACTGACCGAAGAGGTACGCCGCTCGGCGGTCAGCCTGGCCGAGGCCGAGGACCGGATCCTCGACTACGTCACCAGCTACGTGAAGGATCCCCGCAGCGCCCCGCTCTGCGGCAACTCGATCGCCACGGACCGTGGCTTTCTGGCCCGCGACATGCCCCGGCTCGACGCCCACCTGCACTACCGCATGATCGACGTCTCGTCGATCAAGGAGCTGTGCCGGCGCTGGTACCCCCGGGTCTACTTCGGCCAGCCCACCAAGGGGCTCGCCCACCGGGCCCTCTCGGACGTGCGGGAGAGCATCCGGGAGCTGGAGTACTACCGGCGCACGGTCTTCGTACCGTTGCCGGGCCCGGACGTCGACACCGCGAAGGCCATCGCCGCCCAGCTCTGAGCGGAGGCCCCGGCCGGTCGCCGATACCCACTCGACGCGGCGGCCGGGGATGCCGCTATCATTGGTCGGCGCACCGCGCAGGGGCGACTTCCGACAGAGGTCGACTTCCGGACGTGGTCGGCATGGTGGCTGTAGCTCAGTTGGCAGAGCACCGGGTTGTGGTCCCGGGTGTCGTGGGTTCAAATCCCATCAGTCACCCCAGGTTTTGATCTCCTGCTTCGCAGGTAGGCCCCCTCTTCCGAGGGGGCCTTGATCGTTTTAGGGGCCCGATGGGGGAGCGGCACCCTGGGCTTCCCCGAGAACGCGGCAGGCTTCGTCCTCCTGCCCGCGGCGACCGCGACGGTCGGCTATCCACGGCCCGGACCTGCCTGGGCCGTGCCGGTCGAGGCTGCCGCGGGTTTTGTGTGGAGCACTTCGCGGGCCTGTTCGGCGGCGCGGACGATGCTCTCGCTGATGAAGTCGAGGAAGCGGGCGATGTTCTCCAGGCGGGTCGCGGCGGGGGTGCCGGGGCCGAGGATGGCGACGCCTTCGCGCGCGGTTGCGACGAGCTGGTCGTTGGATCGGGCGCTCGCGATCGTCGCCTGGTAGAAGAGTTCGTCGTCGACGAGGTAGCGGTCGCGGCGGCGTTCGTCGCGCTCCCGGCGGACGAGGCTCTGGCCCTCCAGGAAGGCGATCGCCTTGGAGATGGACGCCGGGCTGACCTGGAGGCGCTGGGCGAGTTGGGACGCGGTGACGCTGCCCGCGTCGGTGGTGAACAGGCAGGTCACCACCCGGGCCGCCATCTTGGGCAGGCCCGAGGCCATCAGGACGGTGGTGAGCGTCTCCTCGTACTCGGCCACGGCCTCGGTGTGGCGCCCGTCCGACTGGGCGGCCGACTCCGGCCTTCGCGAGGAGGCGGGCCGGCGCCGGTGGGCGCGGCGTTCGGTGGCGCGGTGGGCCAGGTCGGCGCGGTAGGCGGCGGGGCCGCCGTTGCGCATCACCTCACGGGTGATCGTCGAGGTCGGACGGTCGAGACGCCGGGCGATCTCCGCGTACGGGAGGCTGTCGGCCAGCCCCAGCGCGATCTGCTGGCGTTCCTGCTGGGTGAGTCTGCCTCCCGGCATCGCGATCTCCTTGATGGTCCGTCGTGCTGGTCCAGGATCCCCACCATAGCGTTCAGCTCTCATCCATTGCAACGCTCGGGCGATTGTCGTTGCGTTCCCTTCATGGTCGTTGCAACATTTTTCCGCTCTCCACCTGCACCAATACTGATTCTATGCAACATGCTAGTTGCCGAAGTATGGAAAGCAACGTAGCGTTTCTCGTATCGGAAACAAGAAGCGAACACGGGAGAGCACGATGCAGAAGTTCGATACCCCCGCCCCGATCTCCGCCGTCCTGGACATCCCCGCCGGGCGCGTCCAGTTCATCGCCGCGGACCGCTCCGACACCACCGTCGAGGTACTGCCCGCCAGTCCCACCAAGAGCCGCGACGTCCAGGCCGCCGAGCAGACCACCGTCTCCTACGCCGACGGCGTCCTGCGGATCCACACCCCCGGGCCGAAGAACTCGGTCTTCGGCCCCTCCGGATCCCTGGAGGTCACCGTTCAGCTGCCCGCCGGTTCGCGGATCGAGGGCAGGGCCGCCAGCTCCGAACTCCGTGGCGTCGGCCGCCTCGGCGACGTCGCCTTCGAGGGCGCGTACCGCCAGATCAAAATTGACGAGGCCGAGAGCGTCCGCCTCACCGCCGTCGACGGCGACGTCGAGGTCGGCCGGCTCACCGGCCCCGCGGAGATCAGCACCGCACGGGGCGACATCCGGATCGGCGAGGCCGTGCGCGGCGAGGTCGTGCTCCGTACCCAGTCCGGCGACATCTCGATCGTCGCCGCCGCCGGCGTCTCGGCCGCCCTGGACGCCGGCACCGACCACGGCCGGATCAGCAACGCCCTCAAGAACGACGGCACCGCGGAGCTCGACATCCGCGCCACCACCTCCCACGGCGACATCACCGCCCGCAGCCGCTGAGCGGGCGGATCGGGTACGCGAGAACGGGCCGGCCAGGAGTCCTGGCCGGCCCGTCCCGATGGTGCTGGCGTCAGGGGGTGGTGGCGGGAGTCGGATCGCCGGACGACTCGTCCGAGGGCTCCTCGTACGGGATCGCGCTGCCCTTGATGAACTCGTCCCAGCTCATGTTCCAGTCGGTCCAGCCGTTGCCGTTCTGGAGCTTGCGCTCGGTGTTCTTGACCGTGATCGGGTCGCCGATCCTGGTCTGGTTGAACAGCCACTCGCCCATCGCCTCGGAGACGTTCACGCAGCCGTGCGAGACGTTCTCCCGGCCCTGCTTCCCCTCGGACCAGGGCGCGGCGTGGATGAACTCGCCACCGTAGGTCAGCCGCTGGGCCCAGTCGATGTCGGTGACGTACCGGTTCGCCGGGTCGGGGTCGTCGCGGGTGTCGAAGGTCGTCTTCTTGAACTTCTCCATCACCACGGTGGTGCCGCTGGAGGACGGGGTGCTCGGCTTGCCGAGGCTGACCGGCAGGGTCTTGATGACCTGCCCGTCCTTCGTGACGGTCATCTGCTTGGTCTTGTTGTCGACCGACATGATGAACGCCGAGCCGGTCTTGATATCGACCGTGACGTCCGAGGAGCCGTACACGTTGTTGCCCATCGGCAGGCCGCCGAGCTGCATCCGGTACGAGATCTTGCTGTTGGCCTTCCAGAAGACCTTGGGCCGGAAGTGCACCTCGGTGGGGCTGATCCAGCGCCAGCCGCCCTCCTGGGGCGGGTCCGACTTCACCGTGAGTCGCCGTTGCACGTCGTCGCGGTAGTCCTGGGGGACCGCCTTGTTGAACTTGACGATCAGCGGCATCCCGACGCCGACCACCGCGCCGTCACCGAGGAAGCTCGTCGCCCGGTTCACGTTGGAGGGCTTGGCCATGGTGGTGAAGGTGTTGGTCGCCGTCGCGGTCTTGCCGTCGCTGTCGGTGACGTTCACGGTCGCGGTGTAGGTCGTGCCGTACTTCAACGCGCCGTTCGGCAGCCAGCTCTTGCCGTCCTTGCTCAGGGTGCCCTCGACGGCCTTGCCGGAGGCGTCCTTGAGCTCGACGGTGCTGTTCGTGGCGTCCTTGGTGGTGAAGACGATCTCGGTCGAGGCGGGTACGTCCTTCGCGTCGGCCGCCGGAGTGGTGATCGTCGCGCTCGCCTTGGCGGTCGGTGTCGGCCGGCCGCCCTGCCAGGCGGGCCCGTCACCGCCCTTGCTGCAGCCGCTGAGCGCGAGCGCGCCGGCGAGCACCGCCGGTACGAGCAACCGCGCGCCGGCCCGCCACCTGCCGTGGGCACCCGGCATCAGCGCATTTCTGTCAGCTCGCATGATTCCCTCACAGTCCTGGTCCCCCCGACCTGGTACCCATGGCCCATCGTCCCTAAAAGACGCACGGCGGCAAGCCTCCGTTGTCCCGCGTGTGAAGAAACACCGGGTGCAACCTGCGGATAAATCGGATAATTGACGCTTATCGTCTATCGATTCGACTTGCCTTCGACGATTCTGCCACCCGTACGCCGGAGCCTGTCCCCAGCCGCCCGGCGACCGGCCCCCGGTCCCGCCCGTCCCCGGTCCCGCCGGGTGTCCGGTCCCGGCGGGCGGTGGGCGGCGGGATCGGCGGGCGGCGGGCGGCGGCGGGGTCTCAGCCGGCCGGGGTGGCCGTGGGTGTCCCGGCCGGGGACGGGGTCGCGGTGCCGCCCGGTGGCGCCGGGGCCGCGGCGGCGGCGGTCACCGGCAGGGCGCTGCCCTTGACGAACTCTTCCCAGGTCAGGTCCCAGGCCGTCCAGCCGTTGCCCGGCTCCAGCTTCCGCTCGGTGCCGCTCACCGTCACCGGGTCGCCGACCTTGGTCTTGCCGAAGAGCCACCGGGCGTTCGCGGTCGAGACGTTGACGCAGCCGTGCGAGACGTTGGTACGACCCTGCGAGCCGACCGACCAGGGGGCCGCGTGGATGTACTCGCCGCCCCAGGTCAGGCGCTGGGCGAAATCGATCGGAGTGACGTAACGGTTCGCCGGATTGGGATCGTCCCGGGTGTCGAAGACCGTCTTTTCCTTCTTGTCCATCACGACCATGTGCCCGCTGGACGACGGGGTGCTCTTTTTGCCGAGGCTCACCGGCATCGTCTTGACCAGTACGCCGTTGTCGTAGACCGACATCTTCTTGGTCTTGTTGTCGACCTTCATCTCGAACTTGCTGCCGATCTTGGCGGTCGCCTTCCGGTCGACGTTGCCGTACCGCCCGTTGCTCAGCGGAATACCCTCCAGGCCGATCCGTACCGTCAGCCTGGTCCCCGGCTGCCAGTACTCCGGGGCGCGGTACCAGGCCTGCGTGCCGTTGCTCACCCAGTGCCAGGCGCCCGGCTGTGGCGGATCGGTCTGCACGAACATCCGCTTCTGCACCGCCGCGCGGTCCTTCTTCGGGATGCCCGGCGTGAACTCCACGACCACCGGCATCGCCACCCCGTACGTTCGGTCGTCGAAGAGGTAGAGCCCGGAGCCGATCACGGAGCGGGGCTTGGCCATCGTGGTGAACGTGGTCTTGCCGGTCGTCACCGCGCCGGTCGGCCCGGTGGCGGTGACCGTGGCCGTGTAGCTCTTCGAGTACTTGAGCGGGGCCGCGGGAACCCAGGAGGAGCCGTCCTCGCGCAGGGCGCCGGCGATCTTCGTACCGCCGTCGGCCGTCACCGTCACGTCGGTGACCCTGCCGCCGGTGACCCTCGTACCGATCTCGGTGCTGACCGGCTGCCTCGTGGCGCCGGACGCCGGAGAGAGGGCGAGCGCGAGCGGTACGGCCGGCGCGCTCGGGTTCGGACCGGTTGTCGTCTCGATGCTGATCAGCCGCGATCCGTGCGCCGTGCAGCCCGTCAGAGCCAGCGGCGTGATCGTCGCCAGGACAGCAACCATCGCCCAGCCGCGCGTGACCTTGCCCATCCCCACCTCGGTTCGCTCGCGTCCTGCTGCCCATGGTGCCCGACGACGCGGAAATTTTATGCCCGCCTCTGGCCGGCTGAGGCTTATTAGGGTATTTGCCCCTTCCAGGGGGATATGCACGGGCGGGGGCGCGGCCGGGTGGCCGGGGGGATCTGATTGGAGGTCCCCTCGGGACGCGTGTTAAGGTTCTCCCCGTTGTCAGCGAGCGCCGCTAGCTCAACTGGCAGAGCAGCGGACTCTTAATCCGCGGGTTCGGGGTTCGAGTCCCTGGCGGCGCACCAGCAGTACCGAGGGGATATAGCCAATTGGCTATATCCCCTGGATCATGAGTGGGGCGCGGGTGGGACCCCGTGGTGCCCCACCTTTTCCGGGTGGAATCCCGGCTCTGACCTGCGGAGGTGTTGGTCGAGCCCTGCGGACTCTTGCTTGACACCATCGCGACTCCTGGAATGCTTACGTCGGCCTTGGCCCGCTCCACCAACTGCTGAGCGAACTCCACCTCCGCCGCCGTCGGCTGCGGAAGCTGAACAGCATTCTTCTTGTCTGCCATGACGTGGTCCTTCCCCGACAGGATCGACGTCCTGTCCAACGGACCACACCCAGGTCAAACGGAAATCTACGCAGTCCCTGACGCTCTCGTCCTTGTTGCTCCAGCCTCGGGCGCAAGGCTCGACCCATGCTCGACGATGTCGTTCGTGACCGACGGTGGCCGATCGGTCAGGGCTGTAAGGATCGGTCGGAGAGGACGCTGTGGTGTCCCTTGTCGTGTCGGCGGAGGCCGAGCCACGGGCCGATCCGTGGATGAGGGTAGATGTCGACGACGAGGTCGGCTGGTGGTCAGGCTTGGGATGCGCCACCGAGGCTGAGCCGGGTGCGGGCGACATCAAGGACGAACGAGGCTGTTGCCTCGGCGGCGTTGCGAGATGCTTCAGACAGGACGGTGGTGTAGATGTCGGCGGTGGTGATGATGCTTGAGTGGCCGAGCAGGTGTTGCACGACTTTGAGGTCGACGCCGGCGGCGAGGGCGAGCGACGCGGCGCCGTGGCGAAGGTCGTGCAACCGCACCGGCGGTAGGTCCGCGTTGGCGATGAGTTTGCCGAGCCTGCGTGTGAGGTAGTCCGGACGCAGCTGCTGACCTTTGGCGTTGACGAACAGGTATCGGCCGGGGTTGCGGCCGGTTTCCCGTAGCGCGCGTTGGTGCAAGCGCCACTCGTTACGGAGCAGCCGGACGGTGGTGGCATCCAGAGCAATGGTGCGGCAACTGGTCGCGGACTTGGGTGGACCTACAACGTCCTGCCCGTCAACCACGACAATCTGCTCTTTCACCGTCAGGGTTGTGTCGTGGAGGTCGATGTCGGTCCAGCGCAGCGCGGCGACTTCGCCGCGGCGCAGGCCAGTCAGCGCGACCAACCACCAAAGAGCGAAGTGCGGGTCGTTGCGTATGGTTTTCAGGAAGGCGACCAGTTGCTGCCTGGTCCACACCGCGACTGCGGGGCGGACGCCGGTAGCCCGCCATTCGGCCACTCTGGTGGCCGTCCAAAGCACGGGGTGCACCTTGTGAGGCTTGGGCAGGCGGATCCGGGATGCCGGGTTGAGCGGGATGAAATCTTGCCGGACGGCCTCGGATAGGGCGCTGCGCAGCGTCGCCCGGATGCGATTCTGTGTCGAAGCAGCGAGCAGCCGACCGGACTTCGTGCGTCGGGTGCCGATGTTCAGGAATGCGGCCTGTACGTGGCAGGCGCGCAGGTTCGCCAGCTCGATGTGGCCGATAGCCGGGATCAGGTGATTGTGCACATGCTCGCGGTATGCGCGCAGGGCCGTCGGCCGGATCTGCCCCTCTATGGCCGCCAGCCACTGCGTCAGCCACCGCTGCAGCGTCAGCGTCTGCCCCGCCGCCCTGTTCTCGGGCATCGCCAACAGCTTCAGCCGGGCCTGCTCGGCCGCCATAGCCACCACGACGAACCCGGGTGCGGCCACCAGTCATCGTCGGTACGTAAGCGGTGAAGTACCAGCTGCCGTGCTCAGGCTCGGTGAGCCCCGGGCACTTCTCGTTGAGTTGGCGCTTGGTCGTCGCGTCACGACAACCACATCACTGAAACACTGACTCCAACTGACCCATGTCAATACTCCTGATCGCCGACTGCGTCGTCCGCAGCCCGCCGGGAAGCCTCAGTCGATTGCGGCTAGAGGGCAGCTTCCCTGAACTGACCTATTGCTGCGTCGCACAGAATCGCACAAGGCGACAACGCTTAGCGCAGTCATCGGGTCAAGCCCGGCCTGTGCGTCCCGGTCAATCTGCCATTGGTGCCAATTTGGGTACCGACAATCGGTACCTTAATGGTGTAGAGCCGGGCTCTGGCGACTGCTCTGATCGACCGCGTTCGGTTTAGAGCTGTCCGCGGCCTGTCCGCCGGCCGCGCCCAATGCTTCATCAATGCGCCCGATGTCCGCCCGACGAGGCTACGAGTTTGCCCGAGGCGCTAACGGATGTGGGCCCCTGCCCCGGAGAGGGCGGCAGGGCAGGGGCCAGCGGAAGGCGGCGAAGGCCGCTCTCCCGGGCGCTCAATGGGGATGGCTGCTCAACCCGGAGCGCGAACTACATCAGGCCGGGATGAACCTCGGCCCGGCGAAAGCGCTTGCTGATCCGGCGACGCGTCGCCGCCAGGGCCGCCGCGCCTTCTGCCCCAGACTTCTTGTCGTGGTGCCACTCGCACAGCGCTCGCAGGTTCTCTTGGCTGTGGTCGTCGCCGCGCCGCTTGTGGTCGACGTCGACGGCCCGCTCCTTGCACCGCTCGTCATCGGCGCTCGTTGCCTCGCAGCGGTAGCCGGCGTCGTCCTTGCGGATCTTGTCCCAGTTCGAGGGGAGCCGGTCGCGCCGGTCGCTGTTCTGCCAGCCGGGCAAGCGGCTTCCCCTTATCGGAAGAGTGATGGTCCCGGCGACGTATGCACGGATGCTGCTGAGGACCCAGTTCGGGGGTATATACAGCGAAGCCGGCGGAGCAGCGAGCCTGCGAACCGTCGTGGCCCCGGAGGGGCCTCTACAGCGGAGCCGTCTACTGCTCACCATGTTGACCCCGAAGGGGGTCTCTGCCGGTTCGCAGCTTCACTGTTTAACCCTTACATCTATGTATCCGGTGTCGGCAGCCACGAAGTCAGGGCGCCAGCAGAGTGAGCTGAGCCTCACTTGCAGGATCTCCTCCGGACCCGAAGGGGCCTCGCCATACTCTCAGCGCAAGGACAACTCCAGCCGCAGTGACCGACCCGGACGGATCTACCAAGCGGCATTACCGACTGGCCGGCGGTCGCTAGGGCTGGACGGTCGAGGTGTCGTAATGCTGATCTGGCGAGGCATTCAACCGCAGAGTTGCCACTCCAGCCCAGTCAGCGAGACCACCACGCCCAGTAAGGGGCCTTCGAGGTCTGCTTCGGTGATGTGGCCGCCGACGTAGTCGGCGATGAGGTGTAGGGCGGCGACCAGTCCGAGGACTTCTGGTTCGCGGCGCATCTGGGCCTGCACGGCGGAGTGCAGTGGGTGCGGGCCCTTGCCGGATGGCTGGAACGATCGAAGCGGCTCGGTCCACTCGACCCTGCGGCCGTTGCGGGCGTGCACGATCACATTGGTGCCGTCACCGCCCTTGATTACCTGGAGTAGTTCGGTGCCTTCGGAAAGGCGTGCCGCCGTCGCCGGGGTGGCCGTCGCGCCGGCGCTGTCCTCGTAGCAGAAGGTCCAGGTACCGACGGTGCCGCAGCGGATGATTGTGTTGGGTCTGCCCTGTTGGTACGCCTCAAGCTCGGTGTACAGCGTCAGCCGGTCCGGGTCACCACCGAGGGTGGTGATCACCTGAGCTGGGTCGCGGCCAGAAATGAAGGTCAAACAGAAGCTGACGCGCCTACCATCCACGGCCCAGGCCCAGGGATCATCAATCATTGCCTCATGGAACCAGATACATCCAGTACTTTTCTAGGTCGAGCACCCGCTGGGCTTGGACGAACCGGCCTAGCTCACCGC
This sequence comes from Micromonospora sp. NPDC049559, assembly GCF_040676675.1. Taxonomy (NCBI): domain Bacteria; kingdom Bacillati; phylum Actinomycetota; class Actinomycetes; order Micromonosporales; family Micromonosporaceae; genus Micromonospora; species Micromonospora sp. NPDC049559. The sequence goes on from NZ_JBFAPK010000015.1 coordinate 17,179, forward strand.
CAGCACCCGTGTTCTGCTCGTTTGGAACGTGACCCCGGACGCACTTCTCCGTGCCCGTCACGGGCTTGTCGGGGTTCGCCTCGTAAATCTGCCAACCGCCGTCTTCAAGAAGGGGAACGATGTCTGCGCAGAGTGCACCGGGGGTGCCGCCCTCATAGGTGGCTGCGAAGGGGAACTCGTCGCAGGAGTCGTTGGCGACTATCTCGGGCAGGTAGTTGAAGGTGCCGTCCTCGCAGGTGCGCTCGCGCTGCGCGTCGGCAGTTGTTGCGTCGGCCAGACGGCGCAACGGAGTGGCGTCGCCCCAGCCGTCGGGCAGCGCGATCTGAGCCCAGTAGTAGGTAATCGCCGCCGCCTGGTAGGTGCCCAGTGAGATTAGGAACTCCGGCCGGGCATGTAGAGGGCTATCAAGTCCGTACTCAGTTCGATGGTGTGCCGCCCACTTCTGGATCGGGTAACTGGAGGATAGATTCCGGCGTGACGCTCGACTTCGACGAACTTGGGGGCAGGGAATTTCGGTATAGAACGGCCTTATCTTTCAAAAGTGTGAACGGCGAACTGGCGCTTGTAAACTACGACGGGGATCCCGATGAGGGATGGACGAGTAATTTTTCTCGCTGTTGAGATAATATCGACTCCAATTTGATTTTTAACACATGGCGGCTGGTTCGATGAGTCCAGCTGGCCGTGGTGGCAGACGTACTGTGGACCGTCAGCTAATTGCTGATTGGCTAGGTTGCTGCCCATGCACCGCTTCGCCCAGTCCCCGGACTGGACGAGGATCGCCGTCATCGGCGGCTGAGCGGCGGTCGCGTTCTGGGTTGGGGCTCAGGTGCAGATCGCTTTCGGGTGGGCCGCTGAACTCGACGTAGGGGCGCCAGATCGGCGGAGTCGGTGCCGGGCCAGTTCGGGGCCTTCTCCCAGACCGCACCCGTGCCTCAATCAGGAGGCACGCCTCGTCGTTGCGAGTGAGGGCCTGGAGCCCGCCGGACTTACGAACGTGGCCGGCCACGCCAAGGCGTCGAGCACGATGGACGTGTAGGCGCACGAAACCACCGCGCACCACGAGCGGGTCCGGCGGATTGTTTGCGGGTTTTGAACGCTGGCATCCGGGCCGGCGAGCAACAGCGGACCGCTGGCGCGGGCCGGCACGCCGAAATGCGGGGACGAGTCCCGATCCACCCGACAGACTGCCGCAGCGTACCTGGGGAAGTAGGTGCCTCCGGGGGAGAGAACTGGTCGGGGCGGGGAGCCACCCGACTATCAGCAGGCGGATGGCCGGCAAGCTCGCCGCCCGCGCCGTCTCCATGCCGCCCCTATGCTGGCCTGATGACCATCGATTCGGCGCACCCATTGAACAACTTTGTCCACTCGTTTGCGGCCGTCAGACATCTCCTTGCGCGGGCCCACCGTACGGGAAGCCTTATCGAGGGAATAGTGCTCTATGTCTCACTCATCGATGGGCTACTTCGTATCGCGATCGTTCTCGACAAGCAACTCACTGGCGACCACGTCGACATCAACGCCTACGTGCAGCAGGTGCCAAGCGGTACCAAGATCTCCGAGCGAGCGGTTTATGAAGAGGCTCGGCGTCGCGGTCTGATCGACGACGCTTTGAAAGCGGAGGTTGTCGACCTTTACGAGCACCGCAATGCGACCGTGCACCGGTTCTTCTTGACCGACCTGACGTACGCGGCGCTAGGGCCGCTGCTGGATCGATAGGAGGTGGTCTGCGACATATGTTACGCGATCGTCGCGGACTTGGAGGCGCGCCAGGTACGTGAGGGGAAAGGTATGACTGTTACCGGCCCGGATTCCGACCGTAGGGAGATCCTTGCTGCCGTAACCGCCAAACTGGGCTTCGAGGCAGGCCCATCCTAGCCCAGTTGCGTGCGCACCACCGCGCGGCGCCGTTCTTGCAACGACGGTTTATCAGTGTCAGCGCGGCCAGTGCGGAACGTGTCAAGGGATTGAGGCCAACGGGAGTTAAGCGGCTTGTGGGCACGGGCTCTGTTTCCTGCTCGGGCTTGTTGATCCAGACCTGTCCGGGCAGATCGAGGATCTTGGGTAGGAGTCGGGTGGTGCTGAACCGTTCCGGATGCGCCGCCCGCGCGGTGGCCAGGGTGTCGGCGCGGCCGGCGCGTACGCGTTGGTGGGCGGCCGTGGTGGACCTCGGCCGGGGTGTGCAGGCCGATGGCAGTGCCGGTGAGCATGGTTGTACCAGGTCACGAAGTCGGCCGTGAACGATCGCGCGTCGGCGAGGGACGCGAACCGGTCAGGGAACACCGGTGCGTACTTCAACGTCTTGAACCAGGCCTCGCTGTGCGGGTTGTCGTTGGACACCGTCGGCCGCGAGTGCGAGTGGGTCACCGCCAGGTCTTCGAGCAGGTTGGCGACGGATTTCGAGGTCATCGACGTGCCCCGGTCGGCGTGGACCACGTGCGGGACGCCGTGGGTGTCGAAGACCTCGCGGATCATCGACTCCGCGACGGGCCCGGACTCGCGGGCGTGTACCCGCTCCCCCGACTACCGGCGTCGATTTGTCGAGATTGGGTGGATTTGGTTCGCTGGGGATTCGGGGGGACCGAGGGGGACCGTACGTCCCGAAATGGCGCGGGAGTCGGCGGCATGAGACGGGATGCCGCCGGCCCCCTCACCTGCTCAAACGATATGAGCTAGCATTAGCCGTCAGACTCCGGGATAGATGATTTCGGACTCTTAATCCGCGGGTTCGGGGTTCGAGTCCCTGGCGGCGCACCATCTCTGACAAGGGCGTATAGCTTTTTGGCTGTACGCCCTTCGTCGTTGTGGGGCACGCGCGAGTCACGACCTCGGCTCACGTTTTGGGCTCAGGCCGCGGTTCACGAGGACTGGCCGGCCTGCGGAGGGCCCAGACGACGGCCGGCCACGGTTGTTCGACTGTGAAACCCGGATCTCGGGCATGGTAGGGGGTATCAGGGCCTGTTTCGCCGCGCCCTGTTGGGCCGTAATGGGGTGCGGTCCGTGCTCCGGCTACCGCGCACGGACCGCACTGTTGCCGACCGCTGTCAGCGTGAGGTCGACAGGTCCGTCGCCTGGCTCTGGGCCTGGATGGCCAGCTCGATGGCCTTGAACGCGTGGGCCTGAGTCATGGCGTTCTCGGTCCTGTCGAGGCAGTCGAGGATGAGCTGGCCGAAGTACGGGTAGCCGACCTTGCCGGTGACCTGGAAGTGCGTTTCGCCGTCGTTGTTGGCGAGGAGGAGGTGGCCGGGGCCGTCCTGATTTCCTAGATTCATGTACTTGCGCTGCTCGATGAAGCCTTCGGTGCCCAGAATGAAGGTCCGACCGTCGCCCCACGTCTGCAGGCCGTCCGGTGTGAACCAGTCGCACCGCAGGTAGCCGGTCGCGCCGGTGTTCGTGACGAGATTGGCGTCGCCGAAGTCGTCAAGGCCGGGGTGGTCCGGGTGGGCGTAGTTGGCGATCTGGCTGTTGACCACCTTGGCGTCGGTGGACCCGGTGTAGTGCAGGATCTGGTCGACGTTGTGGCTGCCGATGTCCGTCAGGATGCCCCCGTACTTGTCCTTCTCAAAGAACCAGCCGGGCCGGCTACCCGCGTTCAGGCGGTGCGGGCCGAACCCGACGACCTGGAACACGCGGCCGATCGCACCCTGTTCGATGAGCTGCTCGGCGAACACCGCCGTCTCGACGTGGATGCGTTCCGAGTAGTACACCGCATACTTCAGCCCGGTCCGCTCCACCGCCTCCCGAGCGGCGGCAAGCTGCTCGAGCGTGGTCAGCGGCGCCTTGTCGGTGAAGTAGTCCTTGCCGGAGTCGATCACCCGCAGGCCCAGTGCACACCGTTCGCTCGGGATGGCTGCACCGGCGACGAGCCGGACCCTCGGGTCGTCGAGGATCTCGGCTTCCGCGCGCGCGACGCGGACGTCTGGGAAGCGCTCGCGGAATTGCGCGACGCGCGTCTCGTCGGTGTCGTAAACCCACTTGAGAGTGGCGCCGGCACCGATGAGCCCCTCGCACATGCCATAGATGTGGCCGTGATCGAGGCCGATGGCTGCGAATACGAACTCGCCGGCCTCGACGACGGGAGCGGGCACAGGTGCCGGCGCGTACGTCGCGCCATCGCCGGCGCTCATCGGACTCCTGCCGTAACATCGACGACCTGCTCGCCCGAGACAGTGATCGGGCCGGACTGGTGCCGGACCGCGGCGGACTTCGCGAAGAACCGCGGGGCGCGTTCGGCGACTGTATTGCTCTGATAATACGGATCGCCGTCCGGCAGGGGCAGGTCGACGGTTCGACGCTCGATGCCTGCCTTGTAGATGGCGGTGATGGCCTCGATGGTGAGTCGTCCGTCGCGGCCGTCGATGGTGGGGCGCCTGCCTTCCTCGATGGCGCTGAGCACGTCATCAACCTGGCCCTGGTGCCCCGTGTGGGACAGCGGCGCGCAATCGGACATCAACGCGCGTAGCCGGTCCACCAGCGCCGTGTTGCCCGCCGGCTTGGGAAACCCGTTGGGCTGAGAGGTCTCAGCGACCACCTCACCATCGAGGCTCACGCTGGCCTCTCGCCCGTGCACCAGGATCCGCTGACGCTCACCGTGGTCGACCACCGAACTGGTGACCGTGGCCAAGGCCCGTGCGTACTGCAGCACGGCGACCGACAGGTCCTCGACCTCAGCGTTCTCGTGAGCGGCGTTGGTGAGCACGGCAGTGACTGCGCTCGGCGCTCCCAGGAGCCACAGCAGCAGATCGATGTGGTGTACCGCGTGGTTGAGCGTCGGGCCTCCCCCCTCCTGTGCCCACGTGCCCCGCCACCACATGTCGTAGTACGGCAGACCGCGCCACCAGGCGGAGTCGACCTGCACATGCGTGATCTCGCCAAGCAGCCCCGAGTCCACGACGGTCTTCAGCCGGGCGACATCGTCGCGGAAACGGTTCTGCGCGACCGAACTGAAGACTGCCCCGCTGGCGGCCTCCGCACGGAGGATGGCATCGCATGCCGCGACAGAGGGCGCCATGGGCTTTTCGCACAGCACGTTCACGCCCGCCGACAGGCAGTCGACAGAGATCCGCTCGTGTGTGTCCGGCGGTGTACACACGCTGACGAGATTGACGTCCTCGTGTGCGAGCAACTCCTCGTGCGAGCTGTAGACCCGGGCATCATGCAGGCCGAGGTCGCGGCGCTTTTCCTTGCCGGCATCGAGCGAGGTGTCGACGAGTGCCACGATGCGACAGCGATCGGGGAAACCGTGGTAAGCGTTGATGTGGGAATTGGAGATGCCGCCGGTGCCAATGATGGCAACGTTGATCACGTCGAGCTCCTGGGTAGCGTTACGTGGTGCGGGTGGGGACTCCTGGGGGGTGCGCGGAGCGCACGTGCGCTCCGCGCGGGCGCCGTCGGGCGGCGAGAGGCGGCTCTGCTGCTCACCACCCGACGTAATCTATCGCCCCGGGATCGGGGGTGACCGGGGTCAGGATGCGGCGTCGATGGCACTCTGGACGGTGTCGATGAAACCCCGAGCCGCGTCCGCGCTGGACATCTGGCCCAGCAGCGCCTGCTCGTTGTAGCGACCGACGACCGTCTGCACGTCGTCCGGAAGCGGCACGCCGTACCTCTCGAACAGCGTCTTGTTCATGATGACGCCGTTCGGTGCGGCGCCGATGGGCAGACCCAGCAGCCTGGCCTGACAGGATGGCCGAGAATGCTTCAACCGGCTCAGTCAGGGGTTGTTTATGTCTCACGTGGGCCAGCCGTCAGATCGTTTCATAGATACCCGGACTGACGCGTCCGCTGCCCAAGCCGCGGCGCTGCGCGCTGCCGAACGGCGTCTGCAGCGGGCCCAACTGGCGTCCGATGTCGCGGAGCTGGATCGGTTGATCGATGACCGGCTCGTGTTCACCGGACCTGACGGGCGCCTGTACTCCAAGCAGGACGACCTGCACGTGCACCGGTCCGGCCGGCAGTCGATGACCCGGGTGGACGAGGAGGACCTGGCGGTGCTCGTGGTCGGCGGTACCGGGGTGACCTGGTTCCTCGGCTCCCTGGAGGGCACCCTCGCCGGTGAACCGTTCGCGGCTCGGGTCCGCTACACGCGCACCTGGATCCTCGATGAGGACAAGGGGTGGCGCCTCGTCGCGGCACACGTCAGCCCTGCCGGCCCCGACACCGCCACGGATGGCTGACCGACAGTGGCTCGGGCGGGGCGTTCACGGGTACGGCTGGTTGCTCTTCGGGAAACCCGGGGCCCGCACCCGGAGCGAGCCGGGGACGGCCGCGTCCGCGCGGCCGTCCCCCAGGGGTACTGCGGATGTTGCGGGATCGTCCCGGGCTCAGCGGTTCGCGGCCCCGCCGCCAGAGGCTGGCTGGACCCGCTCGAACCGCACCCGGCTCAGCCATCCCGGGAGGTCACTGAGCACGTACAGCTCGCCGTGCACGTCGACGTCGATCGCGGTCGGCTGGATGGGGAAGTTGCCGATCGTGGCGGACTCGTAGCCGCCGGTCGGTTTGGGACGAACGGCGAACGCGAGGGTCGAGCAGTAGTCGCTCGCGACGTAGGTGCCCCACGCCTCCGGCGTGGCGGACCCTCGGTACACCACGCCGCCGGTCACCGAGCAGTTCTCCGTCATGAAGTGTTCGTACTCGAAGACCGGGTCGGTGTACCGCACGCCCGGCCGGCACTGCTCCGGGTCGAAGACCGGGGTGCCCTCTCGGCACGACCAGCCGAGGTTCGCCCCACGCTGCGACGGGCGGATGTGGTCGATTTCCTCGACCAGGCCCTGGCCGACGTCACCGATCCACAGCGAGCCGTCGACCGGGTCGATGGTGAACCGCCACGGGTTGCGCAGCCCGTAGACCCAGATCTCCGGCCGCGCGCCGCGCGTGCGGACGAACGGGTTGTCGGAGGGCACGCAGTAGGGCTTGCCCGCGCAGGTGCGGTTGACGTCGATCCGTACGATCTTGCCGAGCAGGGTGCCGAGGTTCTGACCGGACTTGAACGGGTCGTTCGCGTGGCCGCCGTCGCCGAGGGACCAGTAGAGGTAGCCGTCGCGGCCGAACGCCACCTGTCCGCCGTTGTGGTTGCCGTACTCGGCGTGCTCCTGGGTGAGCAGCACCTGTAGCCGGTTGGGAGCGCCGATGGGCACTCGCGCCAGGGTCAGCGTGCCGGCCGGCAGGCTCGTGTAGGCCACGTAGAGGATCCCGGTCCGCGCGAAGTTCGGTGCGGGCGTGATGCCGAGCAGACCGCGCTCGTTGTCCGACGTGTCGATCCGGGCGGTCAGGTCGAGCACCGGCTCGGCCGCGAGGCCGGTGTCGGGGTGGTAGGCGCGGACGGTGCCGTTCTTCTCCGCGATCAGCATCCGGCCGTCCGGCAGCCCGGTGAGCGCGATGGGACGCTGTAGACCGGAGGCCACCTGTTCGGACACCACGGTCAGCTCGGTGAGGGGCACCGCACTGGTGTGGGAGGTGCCGGCCGCGGCGGTGCCGGCCGCCGACGCCGGTGGCAACAGGAACGCGGACACGGCCAGAACGAGCAGCATGGCCAGCATGGTGGCGGGGCGACGCCGTCGCGACATGTTTCAGCTCCTCGGGCAGGTAGGTGGAGGACGCGATCTGGGAGCGTTCCCACAATACATCTGTCATCGTCGATGCCCAACCCGCCGCCCCGCCGCCCTTTCCGGATCATCGTCACGCTAGCCAGATATACTTTCTACTTGTATATTCTCCTGGCATGAACGAATCGCCCATGCGGGAACCGACGTTCCTGATCCTGACCTGCCTGGTCGAGGGCCCCCAGCACGGCTACGCGATCCTGGCGGAGGTCAGGCGCATCTCCGGCGGCCGCGTCGACCTGCGCGCCGGCACGCTCTATGCCGTACTGGACCGGCTGCGGGCCGAGGGCCTGGCCGAGGTCGACCGCGAGGAACTGGTGCAGTCGCGGCTGCGGCGCTACTACCGCCTCACCGCGCTCGGGGCCCAGCGCCTCGCCCAGGAAACCGCCCGGATGCGCGACAACGTCGAGGCGGCCACCGCCCGGCTGCGCCGCGCCGGCCTGTCGCTGAACGGTGGAATCGCATGACCCTCGAACGCGCGTACCGCTGGCTGCTGGCCTGCTACCCCCGGGAGCACCGCCGACAGTACGAGGAGGAGATGCTGGGCGTCCTGCTCGACGACGCCGACCCGGGGCAGCGCCGGCCGCGGGCGAAGGACGTACGCGCCCTGCTCGCCGGCGCGCTGCGGGCCCGTACCCAGCAGGCCGTGGTCGACCTGTCGAGCGAGCACTGGCGGTCGACCGCGGCCGTGTTCGGCCTGGTCGCCCCGCTGGCCCTGCTGGCGTACGCCGGCCGGTACCCGTTGTTCAACCTCACCATGGCCGCGTTCTGGGGGGTGCCGGGATTCTCTTCCTGGCAGTCCTGGGCGCAGGCCCAACTCCCCTGGGAGACCTGGGTGCCGGCGGTCGGCTGGCTCGCCGTGGCGGTGTTGGCCGCGACCCGGTGGCGGCGCGCGGCGGCCGTACTCGCCTGGCCCGCCGCCGTGCTGGAGGTGCTGCGGGCGGCCCGGGACCACGGCTACTACTACACCTCGGTGGTCGGCCTGTGGCCGGTGGCGCTGGCGGTGCTGGCCGCCGCCGCGCTGACCGTACCGGCGTCCCGCTCGGCCACGGCCCTGCTCGGACGGTGGCGGATCGCGCTGCTCGCCGGCGCCACGCTGCTGGTCGGCAGCACGCTGCCCACCGTCGCGGTCATGTACTTTCCCGCCTGGCAGGGCGGGACCGTGCGGACACCACTGTTCTTCACCAACGCCGTTTCCGCCCTCGAAGCCGTGCTGCTCGGCGCGGGATACCTGCTCGGCCTCGGTACCGTGCTGAGCATCCGGGCACCGCTGCGCCGGCGCGTCCTGGCCCTGCTCGCCCCCGTCGGCGCGCTGCTGCTGCTCAGCCGGATCGGCTACGTCTACCTGCCCTTCCTGCACAGTCACCCCTTCGGCCCGGACGAGCCGGCCGGACTGAACCCCGGGCAGTGGCTGGTGCTGGTCCTGATCCCGGTACTCACGCTCGCGGTCGCGGTCGCGGCCGTGCACCGGTGGGAACGACCCCGCCCACGGCACGCGCCGGCCGGCGAGAACTGATCCGCGCCATCGAGACGCGGGGGGCGAGGGGGAAAGGCGCGGGTGTCAGAACGCGGTCGGCCACCCCGGGTGTCGTTCATCGTCGCGGTCGCGGTCGCGGTCGCGGTCGCGGATCGCGGCCGGGTGCGGGACGCGAGCGTCCCGCACCCGGCCGCCGCTGCTTCGGGCCCGGATCAGCTTCCGGTCCGGATCAGCCTGCGGTGATCGGCTGGGCGCGGCCCAGGGCCGGCGGGCTCATCGGGGACTTCTTCTCCAGGTACCGCCAGAGCGCGTCGCCGCCGTTGTAGGCGCTGCGGTCCTGCCGCTCGGCCCCGAACAGCGCGGTGAAGCCGGGCGTCGCGTTCTTGGCGAAGAAGTTGTTCGCCAGCGTGGCGATCCGGTACGTCGCCGTCGGCCTGACCGGCCTGTGGTCGATGAGAATGCCGCCCGGGGCGATCCGGTCGCCGACCGGCCGCGTCGGGTCGTACGTGTACCGCACGTTCTCGGAGACCGCGAGGTGCCGATAGGTGACCGTGCCGTCGGCCGCCTGCTGCCACTGGCTCTCCAGCAGCTCGTCGAGGGCGGCCCCGGTCACGTCGCCCCGGACCAGCCCCACCCCGATGCCGCTGTCGTAGACGGTGCCGAGCGCCAGCTCGGAGAAGAGGACCCGCCCCGGGGCGTCGGCCGGGTTGGCCGGGTCGGCGGCGTACGCGATGTCCCGGCGGAGGATCCCCGGCATGGCGACCGCGAGGTCCGCCCTGCCGTCCCGGTTGGCCGCCCAGCGGAACGCGTCGGCGGCGGCGTTGTACATGGTGGACTCGGCCCGGTCGCCCGTCGACCGGGTCAGCGGGGCGGTCACCGCCGCCACCGGGGTGTTACCCCGGACGACCAGCTGCTGCCGCCAGTACTCGGCGATCCGCAGCGTCTCCGCGTCGGGCGCGACGTCGCGGGTGTTGGCGTGGTTGACCGAGGTGGTCCGGTCCCGCAGCACCTCGCCGGTCCGGGGGTCGAGCCGCAGGTTGATCTCGTTGATCAGCCGGCCGTGGTTCGCGGCCTCGACCACCGGGCGCGGGGCGCCGGCCGGATCGGGCAGCATGCAGTTGACCAGGGCGTGCCAGTGTCCGGTGACGATCGCGTCCACGTCCGGGGTGATCCGCCGGTTGAACTCCTCCACCGGCCCGGACGGGTTGACGCACTCGTTGTAACCCGCGCCGGACTGCTGCGAGAAGCCCTCGTGCAGGACCGCGACGATCGCGCGTACGCCCTGCCGGCGCAGGATCGCGGCGTACCGGTTGACCGTGTCGGCCTCGTCGAGCAGTCGGAACCCCTTCGGGGTGTACGACATCTGCTCGTCCGACATCAGCTTGGTGGTGGCGTGCACGAAGCCGACCGGCAGCTTGCCGCCCCGCCCGTCGTCGACGTACTCCACGTGGTACGGCTGCTGCGCCGGCTTGCCGTTGCGGTCGTCGACCAGGTTGGCCGAGTAGTAGTCGTAGTCGGCACCCCGGAAGCGGCGGCCGGTCGAGTCGGTGAAGCAGAGGTCGAGGCTCGGGATGCCCCTGCAGGTGCCGTCCTCCATGTGGTGCAGGAACTCGATGCCCCGGTCCATCTCGTGGTTGCCGACGGTGGAGAAGTCCAGCCCGATCGAGTTCAGGTACTCGATCGTCGGCTCGTTCCAGAACCATCCGGTCTCGTTCGGCCAGCCGCTGAAGTCGTCCCCGGCCGAGAAGAGGATCGAGTTGGTCTTCCCCGCCCTGAGCTGCTTGATGTGGCTGGTCAGGTACGCGCCGCCGCCGACCTGCTGGGCCGGCTCACCCGCCCTCGCGCCGGGCACCGTGGTGGTGTACTCGCCGAAGTAGCCGTGCAGGTCGGTGATGGAGACGAGCTGGACCGGCACCGGGTCGGCGGGCGTGGCCGCGGCCGGCGACGCCGCGACGCCGGCCAGGACGAGGCCGGCGGCCATCGCCGCGGCCAGCGTGACGCCGCCGCGCCGCGTCGGCGGGCCGGATCGGAACAGGTTGCGCATGCGAACAGTCCCCCCATGGGCAAGAAGATCTTGGTACGTCCTCGGAGCCTCGCGGGACTTGTCGAACTTTCGATGAACGACGGGCGTGCCCGGCCTGAGCGGATGCTGACCGTCGAGTCGAGTCGAGTCGATTGGAGGAATGGCCGCTTCCCTGCCGGGCAATGCAGTCGGGGTGAACCGAGAACGTGACGACACGGGGATGGGTGTTCTTGCGGACCTCGACCAACTGGCCGCGCTCCTGGAGCAGGCGGGCCAGGACGAGGAGCTGTACGTGCGGTGGTCCCGGGGCCCGGCGGCCGATCTGGCGGGCGCCCGGGGAAACGAGCAGTCGAGCCGGGACGCACTGACCGGGGTTACCCTGCCCGGTCTTTCCGCCAATCCGTTGCGGGTGGAGCCGTGGTGGGGCCGGCGCTCGCTGCGCCTGTGGGTCGCCCGGCGGCTGTACGACTACTGCCACCTCCGTGACCTCCGCGGACCGGAGGCCTCACCCTGGGTGTTCGTCGGCGAGCAGTGTGGCCGGGGGCCCGACAACGAGCCGTTGGTGATCTGCCACCGGCCGATCGCGTGGGTCTCCGAGAAAGCGCTACGCGAAGCGGACCTCGCCATCAGGGGGCAGCATTCCGACGAGTGGGGGCCGCTGCACCGCAGTGATTGACAGGTGTTCGGCGGCCGATCCCGGCTGTCTCGCCAGCCATCCCATGCCCCTGCGGGACGGTCCGCGCGGCTACGAGATCTTCGAGAGGAAGGAGGACGGCTGCCCGCGTGTGGTGCTACAGCCGTCCGCCTGAGCCGACCTTGTTCCTGCCGGTGGGCAGGCGCCATGGCCCCGCCAGGATTGCAACCATACGGTTGGATAGCTAACCTCGTTCTCATGCCGTACGACTCCGCCGCCACTCGCGCCCGTCTCCTGGACGCGGCGTACCAGGAGTTCTCGGAGCGGGGGCTCGCCGGCGCCCGGGTCGACCGGATCGCGGCGGCGGCCAGGGCGAACAAACAGGCGATCTACGCCTATTTCGGCTCGAAGGAGAACCTGTTCGACGCCGTGCTGGCGGACCGGCTCGGGGTGCTCGCGGACGCGGTGCCGTACACGCCCGACGACCTGCCGGGGTACGCGGGAGCGCTGTTCGACGCGCTCAACGCCACCCCCGAACTGCTGCGACTGACCGCCTGGCGCGGGCTGGAGCGGGCCGACGCGACCCCCGGTGAGATCGAGTCGCACCTGGCGAAGGCGCGCGAACTGCGGGTGGCGCTGCGGCTGCCGGACGAGCCGACGGCGATCGACGTGCTGGAGATCGTGGTGGCGATCAGCGTCGCGTGGGTCAACGTGCCCGCCGGGCTGAAGGTCGTGGGTGGCCTGGACCCCGAGGCGCGGCGGCGGGCCCACCGTGCCGTCGTGGTCGCGGCCGTCACGGCCATCCGCGACGCGCTGGCGGGCCCGCCCGCCGAGTAGCGACACCAGCTCGGCGGCGCCGCTCGCGCGGCACGCGCCGTGCTGTTCCCGCGTGGCCGTTTGCGCGAACCGCGCCGATCGGCCCCAATTTCGACAAGATTTCCGATCCCGTAAGCGGTGTGACGCAGGTCGCCCAGAAAACCAACTGTCTGGTTGACTTCTTCGGGCCCGGCCCCCTACCGTTGCCAATACATCCAGTTGGTTTAAATGGAGGTACGGACGTGTCAACCTCTTCCTGGCTCGTCACGGGTGCGTCCGCCGGCATCGGGCGGGCCGTCGTCGAGCAGCTGCTGGCGGCCGGTCACCGGGTGGCGGCCACGGCCCGGCGGCCCGAGCGGCTCGCGGATCTCGCCCGGTCGTATCCGGACCTGTTGTGGACCGCCGAGCTGGACGTCACCGACACCGCGGCGGTACGGAAGGTCGTCGAGCGGGCCTTCCAGGAGTTCGGGACGATCGACGTGATCTTTTCGAACGCCGGACGGGGTGCGGTCGGCGCGGCGGAGGAGCTCTCCGACGAGGCGATCGCGGAGCAGGTCGCGGTGAACATGACCGGGCCGATCCAGCTGGTCCGGGCGGTGCTGCCGTACCTGCGTGCGCAGGGCGGTGGCCGGATCATCCAGACCTCGACGATGGGCGCCCAGATCAGCAGCCCGGGCGCCAGCATGTACCACGCCTCGAAGTGGGGCGTCGAGGGGTTCCTTGAGTCCATCGTCGGCGAGGTCGCGCCGTTCGGCATCGGCGTCACCATGGTCGAGCCCGGCAGCGTCCGGACGGACTTCGGCGCCGCGCTCTCCATCGCCGACCCGATCCCGGCGTACGCGGGTACCCCGGTCGGGCAGATCCGCCGGTACATCGAGGCGTCCGCGGGGAACCTGACCGGGGCGGCGCCCGGTGACCCGCGCAGGGTCGCCGCCGCCATCATCGACTCGGCCACGACCACGCCGGCACCGCGTCGCCTCGTCCTCGGCAGCGACGCCTACCAGGCCATCCGCGCCGCGCTGACCGGGCGGCTCGACGAGATCGAGGCCGCCCGGGCGCTCGCCGCCGGCACCGACTTCCCCGCCTGACCGGGCCGCCGACTTTCCCGCCTGACCGGTCACCGATTCTCCCGGCCTGACCGGGGCGCCGGTTGTCGCGCCGGTCTCCGGGTCAGGGCCCCCACCTCGTTTCCGACAGAAAGAGAAGCTCCCGTGAACCTGACCGACTTCCGCACGCTCGGCCGCACCGGTCTGCGGGTCAGCCCGCTGGCCCTGGGCACGATGACCTTCGGCGACCCGTCCTGGGGTGCCGACGAGGCGACGTCCGCCGAGATCCTCTCCCGCTACCTCGACGCCGGCGGCAACTTCGTCGACACCGCCAACGCCTACATGGGCGGGCGCGCCGAGGAGGTGCTCGGCGCGTACCTCGGCAAGCGGCCGGGCCTGCGCGACCGGCTGGTCATCGCCACGAAGTTCGCGCTCAGCATGGACCCGACCGACCCGAACAACGGCGGTACCGGCCGCAAGGCGATCCGCCACCACGTCGACGAGTCGCTGAGCCGGCTCGGCACCGACTACATCGACCTCTACTGGCAGCACAACTGGGACCGGCACACGCCGCTGGAGGAGACCATCTCCACGCTGGACGACCTGGTCCGCGAGGGGAAGGTGCGCTACGTCGGCCTCTCCGACACGCCGGCGTGGGCCGTGGCGCGCATGGCCACCCTCGCCGAGTGGCGCGGCTGGACCCCGATCGCCGCCATCCAGGTCGAGTACAACCTGCTGGAACGCACGTCGGAGGGGGAACTCTTCGGCGCGGCCCGCGAACTCGGCCTCGGCGTGCTGCCGTGGAGCCCGCTCGCGAACGGCGTACTGACAGGCAAGTACACCCGCGACAACCAGAACCCGGCCGGGGCGGGCCGCGGGATGTTCGTGGGACGGCACCTGCACGAGGGCACCTTCCGGCTGCTCGACGCGCTCGGCCGGATCGCCGGTGAACTCGGCACCACGGTCGCCGCGACCGCACTGGCCTGGGTCCGCCAGCAGCCCGTGGTCAGCTCGACGATCATCGGCGCCCGTACCGTCGGCCAGTTGGAGGCCAACCTGGCCTCGCTCGACGTCACCCTCTCCCCGGAGCAGCTGGCGGAACTCGACGGCCTGACCACCCCCGAACTCAACTTCCCGGCGGCCTTCCTGCGCGACTTCGGCGTACCGGCGCAGCAGGGCAACACGGTGATCAACGGGTTGCGGGCCAGCGCCTGACCGCGACCGGAAGTGACCAGGACCGACGTCCGTTCCGCCGCGCTGATCGTTGTCGGCGGCGGGGTGGTCGGCGTCGCGAGGAGCCAGGCGTACGCGTCGGTCGGGTCCCGGGTGATCCTCGTCGAGGGTGACCGGGGCCCGCTGCCGCGTGCGGAGAACCTCGTCCGTACCGAAATCGGCGCGTCGCCGATCGAGCAGGGCGTCAGCCTCCGCACCGCGACGGCGGGCTGTCGCCGTACGCCGTGCGGGCGACGCGGTGACGGCGGCCGTCCCCGACGACGGCACGGTGACCGCCGACGACGCCGGATAGTCTCAGATGATCTTCACCGACCCGCGATGATATCTAGCGAAGGAGGAAGTCATGGAATACAAGGTGGAGGTCATCGTCCTTCCGGTCTCGGACGTGGACCGGGCCAAGGAGTTCTACACCCGGATCGGCTTCCGCGAGGACGTCGACAAGGCAGCCGCGGACGGCCTGCGCGTGGTGCACCTCACCCCGCCCGGCTCGACCGCGTCGATCATCATCGGCAGCGGGGTCACCGACGCGACGCCCGGCTCGGCGCAGGGCATCCATCTGGTCGTGGACGACATCGTGGCGGCCCGCGAGGATCTCCTCGCCAAGGGCGTCGAGGTCAGCGAGGTCTTCCACGACGAGGGTGGCTTCTTCCACCACGCCGGTACGAGGGGCCGGGTCGCCGGTCCACACCCGGACCGGCAGTCGTACGCCTCGTTCCTCTCCTTCTCGGATCCGGACGGCAACGGCATCGTCTTGCAGGAGGTCACCACGCGGCTGCCGGGGCGCGTCGACCAGGTCGTCTACGGCTCGGTCGCCGAGGTCGAGCGGGCGCTGCGCGACGCCGCCGCGGCGCACGGCAGACACGAGGAGGAGATCGGAGCGGCCGACCCCGACTGGCCGGTCTGGTACGCCAACTACATGGCGAAGGCCGCCGGCATGAACGTCTGATCTCGCCTCGGTAACGGCCGCCCGCGGCCAAGGCGGCGCCGACAGCGTGGCCGAGGCGGGCCCGCCCGCAGGCGAACCGGCGGCCAGCGGATCCCCGGGGTTTCTTCCCGGGGCGATGGTCGGAACCGGCGGTCAGAGCGGATTCGGCTGCCGGTAGTCGCCAGGCCGTTGCGGGCCGGCCCGGCGAAGCAGTCGAAGCGGGGCGAGGGCGGCGCGGGTTCAGAAGTCGCGGAGTTCGACGGTCACCCTCGCGACGTCGCCCGGGTCCAGCCCCTCCGCCGTGCGGATCGCCCGCTTGACCGGTAGTACGAAGCTGCCCCGCGCGCGGTCCGGGAAGATCGAGGTCGTCCAGGTGCTGCCCCCGACGGTGGCGCGTACCCGCACGGAACCGAAGCCGCGCCGCGCGCCGCCGGTCAGGTCCCGGATCTCCTCGGCCGCCCCGACGGGCAGGCTGACGAAGGTCCAGGTCTCGCTACGCCGCGCGTCCCAGATCCACAGCTCGGCCTCGAAGTCGACGATCACGGCCTCAGGATGCCACCCGGTACCGACAGGGCCGCCCCGCCCGCCCGGCGCCACCGACTCCGCCCGACGCCCACCGCCCGATGTCCACCGGCCCCGCCCGGCGCCCCGGCCCCGACGGTCACCCGGAGCCCCGGCCTCGCCCGGCGCCCCGGCCCCGACGGTCACCCGGAGCCGAAAATCCGGGTGCGGGCGCGCGGCCACGTCCCGGTGTGCACCAATGAGGGGACCTCCGCCGCGATCGAAGGGGACGCCGATGAGCAGCCACCCGCAGATGATCACCCCGGTCAACCACATGGAGCCCGGGCCGCGCCGGGTACGGGCGATGCTGGGCGGCCGGATCGTGCTGGACACCACCCGCGCGGTCTACCTCTGGGAATGGCCGAACTACCCGCAGTACTACGTGCCGTTCGACGACGTCGACCCGAACGTGGTGGTGGACGAGGAGCAGGTGCGCAGGTCGAGCCGGGGCACGGCGCGGCAGCTCGGTCTCCGGGCGGGCGACATCGAGCGGCCGGCCGCCGCCCGGCTCTACACCGACGACGCCCTGCCCGGACTCGCCGGCCTGGTCCGCTTCGAGTGGGAGGCGTTGGACGCCTGGTACGAGGAGGACGAGGAGGTCTTCGTCCACCCGCGCAACCCGTACGTGCGGGTGGACGCCGTGCGCTCGACCCGGCGGGTCCGCGTCGAGCTGGACGGGGTGCTGCTCGCCGACTCGTCGTCGCCGGTGATGCTCTTCGAGACCGGGCTGCCCACCCGGTACTACCTGAACCGTTCGGAGGTCGGCTTCGCGGCGCTGGAGCGGACCGACACGGTGACCGCGTGCCCGTACAAGGGCCGGACCAGCGACTACTGGTCGATCCGGACCCCGACCGGCGTGCACGCCGACCTGGCCTGGTCCTACGCCTTCCCGACGGGGGCCGTGCAGGCCATCGCGGGGCTGGTCAGCTTCTACAACGAGCGGGTCGACATCCACCTGGACGGCCGGCCCCTGGAACGCCCGGTCACCCACTTCTTCCGCTGAGCGGCGGCGTCTCACCCGCTCCTTCCGCTGAGCCGCGGCGTCCGTCGACCGCCCACCGGCGCGGACGAAGCGCGCCATGGACGCCGCCGGCCGCCAGGCGGGCCGGGCATCTTCGCAGGTGGTGCCGCCCGCCGCCGGCGACGGTGCGGTGCCTCGGGAGGATCTTCCCGGTTACCATTGACCTGCCATGCTGCTCCGGGTGCTGGGCCAGTTCGAGCTCGACAGAGGTGGTCCGGTCGATCTCGGCGGTCCCCGGCAACGCGCCGTGCTCGCCCGGCTGCTGCTGGCCCGCGGCTCGGTCGTCTCCGCCGACCAGCTGATCGACGACCTGTGGCGCGGCGAGGCGCCGCCCCGGGCGATCGCCTCCCTCCAGGCGTACGTCTCCCACCTGCGACGACTCCTGGAACCGGACCGGGCGCCCCGGACGCCGGCCCGGCTGCTCGTGACCGCGCCACCGGGCTACGCGACCCGCCTGCCCCCGGACGCCGTCGACGCCTGGCGGTTCGAGCGGCTGCTCGCCGAGGCCCGCGCGGTCAGCGCCGCCGATCCGGGGCGCGCCCGTCCGTTGCTCCGCGCCGCGCTGGAGCTGTGGCGCGGCCCCGCGTACGCCGAGTTCGCCGGCGAGCTGTGGGCGCAGCCGGAGGCGACGCGGCTGGAGGAGCTGCGCCTCGCCGCCCGGGAGCTGCTCATCGACGTGACCCTGCGCGCGGGGAACGCCGCCGACGTCGTTCCGGAGGCGGAGGTGCTGACCCGGCAGGCGCCCCTGCGCGAGGAGTGCTGGCGGCTGCTGGCACTGGCGCTGTGGCGTACGGGCCGGCAGGGCGACGCGCTCGCCGCGCTGCGCCGGGCCCGGACGATCCTGGCGGACGAGCTCGGTCTGGATCCGGGACCCGCGCTGGTCGAACTCGAGAGCGCCATCCTGGGCCAGCGCCTCGACCTGCTCCCAGCGCCGGTCGGGACGGCGGCGTCGGCCGGGTCGCCCGTACCGGGGGCCACCGCGCGACCGGGGCCGCGCCCGGACGTGGCGACGGCGCCCCCGATCCCGCCGGCGGACGAGCCGTTCGTCGGGCGGGGCGCGGAACTGGCGGCCCTCCGGGAGACCGCCGCCGAGGCGGCCGCCGGCGGCCCCCGGATCGCGCTGGTCACCGGGGAGGCCGGCGCCGGCAAGACCACCCTGCTCGCCCACCTCCGGCGGGAACTCGCCGACCGGGGCTGGCTGGTCGCGGTCGGCCGCTGTCCGGAGGTCGCGGGTGCCCCGCCGGCCTGGGCGTGGACCGAGGCGCTGCGCCAGCTCGCCGCGGCGGCGCCGCCCGGTGAGCTGGCGCCGCAGCTCGCCCCGCTGCTCGACGACACCGGGCGCGAGCCCGACACCGGGCGCGAGGCCGGCGGCGGAGACGCCAGCGCCGGCCGGTTCCGGCTGCACCGCGCCGTCGCCGCCTGGCTGCGCGCCGCCGCGGTCCGCCGGCCCGTCGCCGTGCTCCTCGACGACCTGCACGCCGCGGACACCGAGACGCTGCTGCTCCTGACCAGCGCCGCCGAGCTGACCGACGCGGCGGTGCTCTTCGTCGCGTCGTTCCGGCCCACCGACGACCCCGAACGGCTCGCCGAGACGACCGCCGCCCTGGCCCGCCGCTCGCCCCGGCGCGTACACCTGTCCGGGCTCGCGGCGGCCGACGTGGGGCGGCTCGTCGGCGCCTTCGTCCGGACCACCGTCGACGCGGACACCATCGCCGCGCTGGCCGAGCGTACCGGCGGCAATCCCTTCTACGTCCGGGAATCGGCCCGGCTGCTCGCCGCCGAGGGTGCGCTCGTCGCCACCTCGGAGGTGCCGGAGGGGGTACGCGACGTGCTGCGCCGCCGGCTGGCCCGGCTGCCGGGGTCCGTGGTCGCGGTGCTGCGCCTCGCCGCCGTCGTCGGCCGGGAGGCCGACGTGGAGATGCTGGTCGAGGCCGCCGAGGCGGACGAGGGCACGGTGCTCGACGCGCTGGAGGTCGCGCTGGTCGCCGGGCTGATCACCGAATCGGCGCCGGGGCGGGTGCGGTTCGCGCACGGCCTGCTCCGCGACACCATCTACACGGACCTCTCCCACCTGCGCCGGGCCCGCCTGCACGGGCGCGTCGCCGCCTGCGCCGGGCGGCTGCGCCCCGACGACTACCCGGCGCTGGCCCACCACTACGCCCGCGCCGCGTCGTCGGGGACCGCACGGCTCGCCGTGGACTACGGCGTCCGCGCCGCGGAACTGGCCGAGCGGCGCTACGCGTACGACGCGGCGATCGAACTGCTGACCGGCGCGGTCGACGCGGCCGGGGCGATCACCGGGGACCGCGCCGCGCTGCGGGTCGACCTGCTGGGCCGGCTGCTGCGCGCCCAGGCGCGGGCCGGTGCCCTGGCCGCCGCCCGCCGGACCCGCGCTTGCGCGGCCGACGTCGCCGCCGCCTCGGGTCGGGACGAGCTGCTCGTCGCGGCGTTCACCGCGTGGAAGGTGCCGACGCCGTGGCTGACCCGCGCGTACGGCGTCGTGGACCACCACGTCGTCGAGCTGCTCGCGCGGCTGCTGCGCCGGCGTGACCTGGCCCCGGCCGACCGCTGCCGGCTGCTGGAGGCGCTGGCCAACGAGCTCGACGGGGAGCCGGACCCGCGCGGCCCGGAGGCCGGGCGGGCGGCGTTGACGATCTCGCGCGAGCTGGCCGACCCGGAGCTGCGTGCCATCGGGCTGACCGCCCGCCTGCGCACCATGCGGTTCGACCTGGAGGCGGGACGGCGCCTGGAGCTGGCGCGGGAACTGGCCACGCTCGCCGACGAGCACGGCCTCGTCACCTACCGGTGGTTCGCCGAGCAGGTGTTCGGGCACGCCGCCGCCGCGCTCAACCGGCCGGACGAGGTACGCGCCAGCGTCGCCCGGCAGGGGACGATGGCGCGGACGTACCGGCTGCACGAGGCGCTGGCGATCCACAGCGGTCAACTGGGCGCGCTCGCGCACGTCGTCGGCGACTTCGCGGCGGCACAGCGGCACTACGACGAGGCGGTCGAGCAGATGCGGCGACAGGGCTCGCTGCACGCCGACGCGCTCCAGTACGTGGGCACGGCGACCCTGCTGATCAGCCAGGGGCGCTTCGCCGAACACCTGGAGCCGACCCGGCTCCTCCGGCGGACGCTCGGTCCGATCCTCGACGACCTGCTGGCGCTGGCGCTCGTCGAGAACGGCCGGCTCGACGAGGCGCGGGCCATGCCGCTGGGTCGCCACTCCTACCGTCCCGACTACGTCCAGTCGGTCCTGTTCAGCGTGCGGGGGATGGTCGTCGTCGCCCTGGGCCGGCGGGATCTGGCCCAGCCCGTCATCGACGCGCTGCTGCCGGTACGCGAGCAGTTGGCCGGTTTCTCCAGCACCTCGATCGTGATGCGTCCGGTCGCGCTCACCCTCGGCGAGCTGTTCCGTCTTCAGGGCCGTGACGACGAGGCGGAGCGCCACTTCGCGCTCGCGGTGGAGGTGGCGCGACGCTGGGGCTCGCCGCACTGGCTCGCGGAGGCGAGGTCCGCGCTCGCCGGCTGAACCCGCCCGCCGTCCGGTCCGTGGTCGGCCCGGTCCCGGTCTTCCCGGTTTGGCCCGCTCCAAGTCGATCGCAAGCGGTGCCGGGCACCATTGCCCGGAACTGTGCCGGTGCGGCATGCCTACGTCCGGGAAGCTCGGCCGCCGATTCCGACGAGTCGGCGGCCGACGGACGGACAGGTCGACCGCAGTTGACGCCCCTCGGAAAGGCCACCGTGACTCGGAACCACAACGAACCCATGGCCGACGTCCGCGACATGTACATGGCACACGCCATGCTGCGTCGCGAGTTCAGCCTGCTCCCGCAGCTCGTCCGCAGCGTCGCGCCGGGCGACGCGAACCGCGCGGAGGCCGTCGCCGCCCACGCCGACCTCATCTGCCACCTCCTGCACAGGCACCACGAGGGTGAGGACCTGCTCCTCTGGCCACGGCTGCACGAGCGGGGCGGCGCCGAGGCGGAGGCCATCGTGCCCACGATGGAGATGCAGCACGCCGCCATCGAGGAGGCGCACGCCGAGGTGGTCCGGCTGCTGCCGGGTTGGCGCGCCACCGGGCAGGGCGGCGACGAACTCGCGGAGGTCTTCGAGCGGCTGTACGACGTGCTGGCCGAGCACATGGCCCTGGAGGAGCGGGAGATCCTCCCGCTGGCCGAGCGGCACGTCACCGCCGCCGAGTGGAAGCAGCTCGGCGAGCACGGGATGGCCGGGGTACCGAAGAAGCAGCTGCCGCTGGGCTTCGGCATGGCGATGTACGAGGGCGACCCCGAGGTGATCAAGGCGTTGCTCAAGGAGGTTCCGCTGCCGGCCCGGCTGCTTCTGCCGGTCATGGCGCCCCGCCTCTACGCGGCCTACGCCAAGCGCATCCACGGCACCCGCACGCCGCCGCGCGTCGGCGCGCGCTGAACGACCGCGCGCCGCACGAGTGCCGGGCGCGCGCCGGTCGGCCGGCGGGTGGGCTCCGCCGCCGGGCGCGGCATCAGCGGCGGCGCAGCCGGATCCGCTCCAGGAAGCCCGGTACCAGGCGCGCGGCCGGCCGGTCCGGTGAGCCCGGCCGGTCCAGCGGCTCCAGCACCGTGATGGGGGCCATGAACCACGGCTGCGCGTCACCGAGCAGCGGCGAGTGGACCGGTACGAACGCCTGGTCGCGCAGGTGCACGGCGAAGTCCGTGGAGACGTGGCCGCGCTGGTCCACCGCGCCGGTGCCCTGCCAGGGCATCAGTGCGGAGCCGCCGAGGCCCGCGAGGCCGCACCGGCCGGGCGACGGGATGCTCAGGGTGAGCCGGATGCGTGGCCGGAGCAGCCGGTCGTACCCGAGGTCGTGGTCGGTACGGGCGACGCTGGCGTAGTGCAGCGCGGCGTCCCAGGCGGCGCGGAGGACCGCCCGCCGGTCGTGCGCGATCTCGGACGGTACCGCCGGCCCCACGTGGTAGAGGTCCGCGTAGAGGATCCTCGGGTCCACGGCGCCGGGCGGCAGCGGTACCGAGTGCACGAGCGAGCGGAAGAGGTCCGCGACCGCCGGTCCCGGGGTACCCGGGGCGGCCGGGTCCAGGGTGCGGGACCGGGCGAGCGCTGCGCGGGGATCGCGGGCGACGTCCAGGTCCCGATAGGCGTCCTCGAGCGCCGCGCGGTGCCGGGCCTCGATCGCGCCGCGGGCCCGTACCGCCCCGGGGCCCAGCTCCTCGGCGGCCACCTCGTCGACGTCGCGTATCTCCAGGATCTCTCCGGCGCCGACGAGGCGGAGGTAGCGGTCCAGGCAGGCCAGGTACGGCGCGGTCGCCGCGCGCGGCCGGACCCGGAAGTGGTTGCCGTCGGTGAGCACGGTGATCCGCAGTCCCGGCGGATAGACGGCGGCGACCGCCGCCGCCAGCTCCCGCAGCCGCAGCAGCAGCCCGAACTCCGCCAGGTCGGGCAGGGGACCGAGGGCCTTGAGCCCGCTGTCGGCCTGCTTGACGGGGAAGGCGGGCAGCACCGCGCGGATCGGCTCGCCCCGCTCGACGCGCGGGCGGATGTCCCGCTCGGCGACCGCCAACGGGTACGCGTCGCGCGCGCCGCGCCGGAACCGCTTGGCGCCGAGGACGCGGTGTACGAGCGACGGCGCCGTCTCGCCGGTACCGAGGCGGGCGGCCCGCGCGCCGGTTTCGTACCCGGCCGCCAGCGCCTCGTCCACCAGGCGATCGACCAGCGCGGTCGACTCTGCCCGGGAGAGCCGTACGGCGTGCCCGGCGAGCACCGGCCGCTCGCGCAGCTCGGCGAGGGGCAGCTCGGCGACCGAGGTGGCGTGCGACAGCACGGGAACGTGTGCGGGGGCGGGGGCGGGACTGTCCGCGCGGACGGCGGCGTGCGGCGGCACGGGTGCGGGGGCGGGCCGGGGCGAACGCTCGAAGGTCGAGATCAGCTCGGTGCCGTCCTCCGGCTCGTCGCCCGGGACGTACCCGGGCAGCGCGACCGCGACGAGGCGCGCGCCGGGCAGCGCCCGGGCCAGGGCCGCGCGGTTCTCGGCGAGGTCGTCGAAGACCGCGACGACGTCGAGGTCGGCGGCCCGCGCCAGGTGTACGGCCTTGAGCGCGGCCACCGGCCGGTCCCGGTCGTCCGGCATCATCAGCAGCCGGGGCCGGAGCAGCCCGCCCCGGGCGAGCACTTCCTCGGTCCACGCGCGGACCCGCTCGCGCCGGCCGGTGTTGAACAGCACGGCCCCGCCGCGGTCCTCGACGTCCCGGACGAAGCGGACCACGCCCTCGGTCAGCTCGTCCCAGCCGAGGTTCGACCACGGGCGGTGGAACGCGCGGCAGAAGTCCTGCCGCAGCGCCTCCGGGTCCACCTCCGGGTAGGCCCGCCGCAGCCCGTTCGCCTCGACGAACCGCTCCCACGCCGGTGGGTCGCCGGTCGGCAGCAGGCTCAGCAGCTCCGGGTGGGCCAGCTCCAGGATGCCGTCCGGCGCGCCGGGCCGGGGCCCGCCGACCCGGCGGGCCGCGTGCAGCGTGCGCCGGCGCGGGTCGAGCGTGACGAAGTCCAGGTCCAGCAGCACCGCCGGCTGCCGCGCGCCCGGGCGGGCGCGTCGCGCCCGCGCCCGCTCCTCCACCAGGTCCAGGACCCGGCGCAGCGTCCCGTCCTGCCCGGGCGGCAGTGAGTGGACGTACGGGGCGAGCGCGTGGTCGCCGCGGAGCAGCTCGGCCGTCTCGGGGCGCAGGAAGCGCAGTTCCTCGGCGGCGACCCGCCACACGCGGGAGCGCTCCGCACCGTCCAGCGACGCCGCGACGAGGTCGAGGCAGCGGGCCAGGTCGCGGGCCGCCCGGTCCGCGTCCCCCGCGCCCGGGGCGGTGCGGGGGAGCCGGCCGGTGACCACCACGCGACCGGTCGCCACGGCACCGCCGCCGGTACCGCCGTCCGGCGCCAGCTCCACCGCCACCACGTCCGGGTCGGTGTCGACGAGCACGCCCAACCGGTCCAGCGCGGTACGGAAGACGGTCACGAGCGGGCGTACCAGGAACTCCGCCGGGCCCGGGAGGTCGGTTCGGCGGCCCTTCGGCTCGTACCGGTGCGGCCCATCCGGGGCGACCAGCGCGCGCAGCGGCACCGCCACCGTGCCCCCGGGGTACGCCGGATGGGCCGGCCACGGCCCGCCCGGCCCGGCCACCGCGGCGTAGAGGCGCAGCAGCGGATCTCCGGTGACCGCTCCGGTCAGCACGTCGTCGAGCCTCAGCACGCGACCGAGTAGACCGGCGCGCGGCTTCAGATCGCATTCATCGTCCTGACCCGTGCCGTCCCGCATGAAGCCGATCTGAAGCCGGCGCCTGCTTGGCTGGCCGGGTGTTCGCGACGAGTTCCGGCGCCGACGGCGCACGGCTGTACTACGAGACGCACGGCGTCGGTCCGGACCTGGTGCTGATCGCCGGGGCGGGCGGCAGCGCGGCGAGCTTCGCCGGCGTCGTGCCGTTCCTCCGCGACCGGTTCCGGGTCATCGCGTACGACCGGCGCGGGCTCAACCGCAGCACCGGGCGGGAGTCGCACGACGGCACGATGGCGCAGCAGGCCGACGATCTGCGCGCGGTGCTGGACGCCGCCGGCGCCGAGCGTCCCGTCGTCTTCGGCACCTGCGGCGGCGCGTCGATCGCGTTCGAGTTCGGCGCCCGCCACCCCGAGCGCCTGGCCGCGCTGCTGGCGCACGAGCCGATCACGGTACGGGTCCTGCCGGACGCGGACGACCAGTTGGCGTACTTCCGCGACATGTGCGAACTGAACACGAGGGAGGGACCGGTGCCCGCGATGATGGCGTGGATGACCTACCAGGGCCGCGACTTCGCTCTGAAGATCAGGCCGACGTTCCTGGAGCGCACCGTCACCGACGGCGACTTCGTCTTCCGCCACGACATCATGCGCATGGTCTCCTACCTGCCGGACGTCCCGGCCCTGGCGGGCCGCGTGCCGATCCGGCTGGTCGTCGGTACGGGAAGCCGGGCGGGCGGCTACAGCTACGCGCGGACCGTTCCGGCCCTCGCCGAGCTGCTGCGCTGCGAGGTCGCGGACGTGCCGGGGCACCACACCTCCTACATCTACCGGCCGGAGGCGTTCGGACCGGCCGTGGCGGCGCAGGCGCTCGCCGTGGTCGAGCGGCCGGGGGTGGGCGGATGAGCGGGCACCCCGACCTCGTCTCGGCGATCCGGACCTCCGTCGAGCGGCACGGCGACGACCGGTGGTACGCCTTCGTCCGCCGGGAGCGGGCCGGGGCGGTCGAGGACCGGCACTCCTTCGCCGAGTTGGACGCGCGCGCCCGGTCGATCGCGGCCTGGCTGCTCGACCGTGGCCTGCGCGACCGTACGGCGCTGCTGCTCTACCCGGCCGGACCGGAGTTCCTCGCCGCGTTCCTCGGCTGCCTCTACGCCCGGGTCGTCGCGGTTCCCGCGCCGCTGCCCGAGGAGGACCCTCGTGGGCTGGAGCGGCTCACCGGCATCGTCAAGGACGCCGGGCCGGCGCTCATCCTCACCGACGCCGGGCACCGCGAGGCGCTCGGCCCGTACCTCGACCGCGTGGCCACCGACACGCTGGCGCTGCCCCACGCCGACGACTGGCGACGGCCCGACCTGCGTACGGAGACCGTCGCGTTCCTGCAGTACACCTCCGGGTCGACCAGCGAACCGAAGGGCGTCGTGCTGACCCACGGCAACCTGCTGCACAACGAGCACGCGGCCTGGACGCAGCTGGGCCGACCCGGAACGGGGACGCTCGCCGGCTGGTTGCCGCACTACCACGACATGGGCCTCATCGGCCTGCTGCTCCAACCGCTGTACGGCGGGCTGAATCTCGCCTTCACCGCGCCCGCCACGTTCCTGCGGCGGCCCGTCACCTGGCTGGAGCTGATCAGCCACTACCGGGCGGAGATCACCGTCGCGCCGAACTTCGGCTACGACTGGTGCGCCCGCAAGACCACCGACGAGCAGCTCGCCGGGCTCGACCTGGGTTCGCTGCGGATCGCCATGAACGGCGCGGAGCCCGTGCGGCCGGCCACGCTGCGCCGGGTCGCCGAGCGGCTGGGCCCGGCGGGCTTCCGGCCGCGGGCGTGGATGCCCGTGTACGGGATGGCCGAGGCGACCCTCATCGTCTCCGGCGCGCGGCGGCACCGCGGCGCGACGGTCGGTACGTTCGACACCGGCGCACTCCAGCGGCACCGGGCCGTCCCCGCCGACGCCGGTACCGAGCTGGTGAGCTGCGGCGCCCCGCTCGACGCCGAGCTGCGGATCGTCGACCCCGCTACCCGGACCGAGCTGGCCGACGGGGCGGTGGGCGAGGTCTGGCTCCGCTCGGGCAGCGTCGCCGCCGGGTACTGGCGGCAGCCCGACGAGTCGGCCGCGACGTTCGGCGCCCGTACCGCCGCTGGCGACGGCCCGTTCCTGCGCACCGGCGACCTCGGTTTCCGGCGGGACGGCGAGCTGTACGTCACCGGCCGGCTCAAGGACGTCATCATCCTCAACGGGCGCAACATCCACCCGGAGGACCTTGAGGAGGCGGCCCGCCTGCATCCCGCGCTGGGCGTCGCCGCCGCCTTCACGCACGGCGACGACCGGGAGCACGTCGTGCTGATCCAGGAGGTGCGCACGCCCGAGGCCGACCGGCTGCCGGAGCTGGCCGAGCGGGTCCAGGCCGAGTTGGCCGGCGGGTTCGGCATCCCCGCTCCCGCCGTGCTGCTCGTCGGCCGGGGCACGATCGCCCGTACGACCAGCGGGAAGATCCGCCGGGGGCACATGCGGGAACGGTTCCTCGGCGGCCGGCTCGACCCGCTGCACACCCTGGCGGGCGCATGAGCACCGCAGCCGCCGGGCCCGCGACCCCGCCCGACGCGCTCGGGCCGGCCCGGGAGCTGGAGCGGCGCCTCGGCGACCCGGAGGACCCGACCGTGGAGTTCTCCTTCGCCCGGTCCCGGTCTCTGGACGAGCGCGAGGAGTTCCCCGAGGCGATCTGCGCCGGGCTGACCGCGTGGGGACTGCACCGGTACTTCGTCCCGCCCGAGTACGGCGGGGCGCTCCGCTCGTACGAGGAGTTGCTGCACCTCGTACGCCTGGTCGCGCGCCGCGACCTCACGGTGGCCATCGGCTACGGCAAGACCTTCCTCGGTGCGGTCTCGGCCTGGGTCGCCGGTACCCCCGAGCAGTGTGCCGACCTGGCGGAGCGGGTCCTGGCCGGTACGCCCGTCGCCTGGGCGTTGACCGAGCGCGACCACGGCAGCGACCTGCTCGCCGGCGAGGTGGTCGCGACCCGGGCCGAGGAGTCCTTCCGGTTGACCGGCGAGAAGTGGCTGATCAACAACGCCACCCGGGGGCGGCTGCTCACCGTGCTGGCGCGTACCGACCCGGCCGGCGGCGCGCGCGGGTTCGACCTGCTGCTCGTCGACAAGGAGCGCCTCGGCCCCGACGCCCTGCGCTGCCTGCCCAAGGTCCGTACGCTCGGCATCCGCGGCGCGGACATCAGCGGCGTCGCGTTCGCCGGCGCGGTGCTGCCCGCCGCCGCGCGGCTCGGGCCGCCCGGCTCCGGCCTCGAAACCGTCCTTCGGGGACTCCAGCTGACCCGCACCATGTGCGCCGCCCTCAGCCTGGGCGCCGGCGAGCACGCGCTGCGGATCGCCAGCGCCTGGGCGGGCGCCCGCCGGCTGTACGGCCGGGTTCTGGCCGACCTGCCGGCGGCGCGGCGGGTGCTGCTCGACGCGTACGCCGACCAGCTCGCCGCCGAGGCGACGGCCGTCGTGGCGGCCCGCATGATCCACTGGCTGCCCGGGGAGCTGAGCGTCGCCAGCGCCGCCGTCAAGTACCTGCTCCCGGTGCGGACCGAGGCGAGCATCGCCGCCCTCGGCCGGCTGCTCGGCGCCCGGTCGATCTTCGCGGACGGCGATTTCCAGAAGGTCGGCCGGGACGCGCGGATCGTCTCCCTCTTCGACGGCAGCACCGTGGTCAACCTGCACGCCGTCGTCAGCCAGTTCCCCAACCTGGTGCGCGGGTACCGCCGCCCGCGGCCGTGGTCGCGGCTGCGCCCCGTCGCGGACCTGCGCCGGGCGGTCCCGCCGTTCGATCGGGAGCGGCTCGCCCTCGCCGCCCGGGACGGGCTGACGGTGCTGGCCGCCCTGCCGGACGCGGCGCGCGTGCTGGCCGAGCTGGCGCTGGCCCGGCCCGGCCTGACGACCGCCGCCGAGCTGGCCGGCGCGCTGGCCCGGCACACCGACCGGCTGCACGCGACGATCGCGCGACTGCGGCCCGCGCGCGGCGGTGCCCCCGGCACGCATCTCGCCGCCGCCCAGGACCTGGCCCGTTGCTACGCGGGCGCCGCGGCCGTCACCCTCTGGCTCGCCAACCACGACCGCGCCGACCAAGAGTGGCCCGGTCACGACCGAGCGGGTCACGACCGAGCCGGCCAGGAACGGCCCGGCCACGACCGCGCCGAGTGTGGCTCCGCGGCGCTCTGGACGGACGGCCGCTGGCTGGCGGCCGTCCTGGGCCGGCTGCTCGGCGAGCTGGGTGAGCCGGTGCGGCCCCGGCCCGAGGTGGACGAGGCGCTCTGGGCGGGGCTGACCGGCCAGGCCGCGTCGCGCCGGCTCTTCTCCCTCTTCGAGTGCGAGCTGGCCGAGGGAATGGGGCCGTGACGGTGGGGCCAGTGCCCGCCGGGGGAGGGGAGAGCGCCGTGACGGTGGAGCTGGAGGCGGTCCTGGGCGACCCGAGGGACGGTGCCAACCCGGTCGGCGCGGCGCGGATCCTGCGCGCCGACGAGCGGGGGGAGCTGCTCGCGGCCGGCGAGGAGGCGCTGGCCTCCTGGGGCCTCAACGCCGAGTTCGTCCCGGCCCGCCTCGGCGGGCGGCTGGTCGCGGCCGACCGGCTGGTACGGGCGGTCCGCCCGGTCTTCCGGCGGGACCTGAGCCTGGGGCTCGGCTACGGGGTCACCTCGCTCATGGCCGCCGTCAACGTCTGGTCCGCCGGTACGCCCGCGCAGCGGCGCCGGGTCGCCGACCTGCTGCTGCGCGGCGAGCGGCTGGCCGTGGCGTACCACGAGCCGGAGCACGGCAACGACCTCGCCCGCAACGAGTTCGCCGCCCGCGTCGACGGCGACCTGCTCCGGCTCGCCGGCAGCAAGCGGGTCGTCAACAACATCGCGCGGTGCGCCGCGTTCGTGCTGTTCGCGCGTACGGCCGACAGCGCCGGCCCGCGCGCCCACTCCCTGCTGCTCGTCGAGCGGGACCGGCTCGACCCGGCGCGGGTGGCGTTCCTGCCGCGCACCCGGACCAGCGGCGTTCGCGGCGTACGCCTCGGCGGCGTGCGGGCCGCGGACCTGCCCGTACCGGCCACCGCGCTGCTCGGCGCGCCCGGGCGGGGGATGGAGAACGCGCTGCGCTCGTTCCAGGTCACCCGGGCCGTCCTCCCCGGGTTGGCGGTCGGCGCGGTCGACACCGCCCTGCGCACCGTCCTGCGGTTCGCGATGTCCCGACGCCTCTACGGCGGTACGGTGCTGGACCTGCCCCACGCGCGCGAGACCCTGGCCGGCGCCCTCGCCGACCTGCTCGCGGTCGACGCGCTCGCCACGGCCGCCTGCCGCGGCCTGCACCTGCTTCCCGAGCAGTCGTCGCTGCACTCCGCCGCCGCGAAGTACCTCGGCGCCCGCCTGCTGACCGGCGCCATGGAGGAGCTGGCGGTGGTCCTCGGTGCCCGCTACTACCTGCGCGAGGGGGAGCACGCGCTCTTCGGCAAGCACCTGCGCGACCTTCCGGTGGTCGGGCTGGGCCACGCGGGCGAGACGGCCTGCCTGCTCGCGATCATCCCGCAGCTGCCGGCGCTGGCCCGGCGCGCCTGGCGTACGCCGGCCGCGCCGCCACCCGCGCTCTTCGCCGGACCACCGGGACCGCTCGCCGCCCCGGCCGCGCCACCACCCGAACTGCCCACGCCACCGCCCGATCCGGCCGCGCCGCTCGTCGCCCCGGACGCCGACCCGGCCGGGCTGCCCGAGCTGGACTTCGCCCGGCTGACCCTCGCCAGCGCCGGGCGGGACGATCTCACCGGCCTCCTGCTCACCGCGACGGTCCCGGAGGACGGCCCGCGCCACCTGGTGGCGAGCCTCGCCGACTCCCTGCGGGCGCTCGCCCGCGACGCCGCCACGACCCCGCCGGCGCGGCGGGGCCCGCTCGCCGACCCCGAGACGATGCGCCTCGCGGAGCGGTACGCCCTGCTGCTGGCCGCGGCGGCGGCGGTCGGCACGTGGCTCGCCGGCCGCGAGCGCGGCGACCCGTTTCTCGGCGAGCCGCGCTGGCTGGCGGCGACCCTGGCCCGGCTGTACGGACACCTCGCCGGCCGGCCCGCCCCCCTGCCCGCCGGTACCGCCGACTGGTTGGTGCGCACGCTGCTGGACCGGGAGCGGGACGGCCTCTCCTTCGACCTGAGCGCGACGCCGGTCCGCACGTGACCATCCCGACGCCCGCGGCCGACCGGGCCGCCCCTCGCAGCTGACGACCACCCCGACGGGAGCGAACGCATGCCCTCCATCACCCGGACCGCGCTGACCGACTGGCTCGTGGAGCGGGTCGCGTACTACGTGGAGCGCGACCCGGCCGAGATCGACCCGACCCGGCAGCTCACCATCTACGGCATGGACTCGGTCTACACCCTCGGCCTGGCCGGCGACATCGAGGAGGAGTTCGGCGTGCCGGTCGACCCCACGGTCGCCTGGGACAACCCGACCATCGAGGCGATCGCCGACTACGTGCTGGGCGCCACGGGACGGGACTGACCACCGTCCGGCCCGGGTTCCCGGGCGCCGTCGGGCAGCCGGGCGTAGACGTCGCCGGAACGCCCGAGCGGCCGGAACCGTTCGAGCAGCCGTACCAGCTCGGCCGCGTCGAGCCAGCGGTCGCTGGCGTACCGCATGGTCTCGACGGGCGAGTAGTTGTAGCGGTAGCCGCCGGCCGGGGCGCCGAGCCGCTCCACGCGGGCGAGGACGTCGAGGGCGGCGTCGTGCGCCGGCGGCAGGTACTCGAAGGAGAGCGCGGGCAGCGGGCGGCTGAGCCCGGCCAGGACCTCGGCCTCGAACCCCTCGACATCGATCTTGCAGAAGGCGGGCGTCCCGTATGCCGCGACGAGGTCGTCGAGCGTGACCACCGGGACCTCGACGGAGCGGTCCCACCGGACCCGGCTGAAGCCGCGGTCGGCCGTGACGGAGCCGATCCAGTCCGGCGACATCGACGAGACGGTCGGCGTGGCGCTGGAGAGGGCGAGCCGGGCCCGCCCGGCGCGTGCCCCGACGGCCTCGGCCACGATGGTGACGTCCCGGTCCCGGCCGAAGAGGGTGCGCAGAACGCGCAGGCAGTCGGGCTGGGGTTCGACCGCGACCACCCGGGCGCCCAACCGCCGCCAGGTGCGTACCCGGCCACCCACGTGGGCGCCGATGTCGAAGCCGAGATCCCCCGGCCCGAGGAACTCGCGGTAGAGCCGCCGGGCCCGCCGGTGCTTGCCCGGCTGGCCGTGGTAGATCACCAGGGACCGCGCGATACCCCAGGAGCGGCGGAGCCCGTCGGAGACCCCTGCGCGAATCGGTACCAACGTTCCTCCCTGCCACGTGCCGACGACCCGTGCCGACGACCCGTGCATGAGTACGGGCCGCGCGGGCGTTCGGTTCGCCGTGGCCGGTACCAGGGCCATGTCCTGCCGATCACTGCCGGCCCGCGTCATCCGCCGTCCGCCTCGTCCCGGCCCTCGATCCGGATACCCAGCGCGCCGGCCAGGGTATGGGAGAGCGCCACCAGATCCTGGTCCGCGACCACCGCGCCCGCCATGCTCGTCACCCCGCCGATCCCGGCCAGGTCGCAGTTGGCGAACCGGGTGCCCGCCATCGTCGCCTGCGAGAACTGCGCGCCGGTGAGGTCGCAGTCGCGGAACCGCGCGCCGCTCAGGTCGGCGTTCTGGAAGTCCGCCCGGGCCAGGTTGCACCCCTCGAAGACGACCCGGTGGAAGTCCGTGAACCGGAACGAGGAGAGGTCGAGCCGGCACTGCGAGACCGTGACGTCCCGCAGCACCCCGTTGACCCACTGGACCCCGGTCATCCGTACCGTCGACAGCCGGGCCCGGAGCATGGACGACCGCTCCGCCCGCAGGTTCGCCAGGTTCGTGCTCTCGACCAGGCAGTCGGTGAGGGTCGCACCGTCGAGCCGCGTACCGCTGAGGTCCGCGCCTCGGAACCGGCACTGCTGGAACTCGACCCCGTCGGCCGACCGTCCGGAGAGGTCGAGGTCGAAGAAGCCGAGCCGCTGGAACGTCGCCTCGTCCCCGAGGTCGTGCTCCTCGACCGTGGCCAGCTCCAGCGACGACGGCGGCCGGGGGCTCTCCGGGGCCCGCCAGCGCGGATCACCACGACGCGACGAGCGTACCGGCGTTCCCGCCCGCTGGCCGGCGCGCCGCCCGCCGGCCGTCACGGGCCCTCGACGGTGGTGAGTTCCGCCAGGCCGGAGATGGTCAGTACGGGGGCCAGGATCGGGTTGGCCACCAGCCGGATCCGCTCGACGTGGGCGTAGAGGGCGGCCAGGCCGGCGCTGTCGAGGTACTCGACGGCCGTGAGGTCGACCACGAGCGGCTCGTCGCCCGTCCGGGTGACGGCCTCGGTCAGCGCGCCCGTGAGGGCGTCCACGTTGCTCATGTCGATCTCGCCTACGGCGGTCAGGACCAGGCTGCCGTCCGGGTGGCGGCCCGTGGTGAGCGTGAGCGGAGTGGTCATCGCGCGATCCTCGCCTGCATGTCGACGGTGGTCCCGGCGGTGTCGGTGGTGATGGTGATCTCGTGCATCAGTGCTCGCATCAGCAGCAGCCCCCGCCCGCGATGCGTGTTGGTGGTGGGCTCGGGAACCTTCCAGCGGCCGCTGTCGCGCACGGTCAGGTGCAGGTCGTCGGCGGTCGCGGCGGCCCGCAACCGGATCCGACCGCCGGGTGCGTCCCGGTGGCCGTGCTCGATGGCGTTCGCGCACGCCTCACCGGCGGCCACCAGCACGTTCTGCGCCGTGCCGGGGTCGAGGCCGCAGCGGTCGAGCCAGCCGCGCAGCGCGGCGCGTACGGTCGCGAGGCGGGTGGCCTCGGCGGGGAAGTCCAGCTCCAGCGGACCGGGATGGCGGTAGAGGAGCAGGGCGACGTCGTCGTCGTAGCCGCCGGGTGGGGTCAGCCGGTCCATGATGTCGCTGGCCAGCTCCTCGATGGGGGCGCCGCGCCCGCTCTGTACGGTGGCGACGGCCCGGTCGATGCCGGCGTTGAGCGGCTGGCGGCGGCGCTCGACCAGCCCGTCGGTGTAGAGCACGACGGTGGCACGGGCGGGCACCCGGTACTCGGCGTCGTGCCGTTGCTCGCCCGGGCGGACCGCGAGCGGCCTGGAACGCCCCTGGTCGAGCAGTTGGGTGGTGCCGTCGGGGTGGGCGACGATGGCCGGCGGATGGCCCGCGCTGCAGTAGCGCAGGTGCCCGCTGGCGGGGTCGAGCACGCCGCAGAAGACGGTGGCGCACCTGGCCCCGGTGAGCAGGGCGGCGAACCGGTCGAGCGACATCAGCGTCCGGGCGGGGCTGATGTCCTGGAGCAGCAGGGCGCGGCAGGCGCTGCGCAGCTGGCCCATGATGGTGGCGGCCCGCAGGCCGTGTCCCACGCAGTCGCCGACGACGATGCCGATCCGGCCGTCGGGCAACTCGACGGTGTCGTACCAGTCGCCGCCGACCTTCAGCGGGCGGGTGGCGGGCTCGTAGCGTACGGCGAAGCCGGTGGGCAGCTGCGCGGGGCCGAGGATGGCGCGCTGCAGGGCGAGGGCGGTCTCGCGCTGCTGGTCGATCTGGTGTACGCGGTGCAGTCCCTGACCGATGTGGCCGGCGAGCAGCGCCAGCAGCGTCTGGTCCTGGTCGGTGAAGGGGCGCTGCTCGCCCAGGTCGACCGCGAGGACCATCGTCCCGTCCGGGTGCTCCAGGGCGATGCCGGCGCCGGTCGCCCGGTCGGCGCGGGGGGTGAGCAGCGGCAGGTCCCGCAGGGCGGCCAGGGCCCGCCGGCGCTCCTCGGACAGGCTCTCCCAGCGCAGCTCCGCGTCGGTGGCGGTCACCGAGGGCGTGGCCGAGCCGGGGCGGAAGACGGCGGCGAGCGCGTACTTCGCCTGCCACAGCCCGCGCAGCTCCGCCAGGACACCGGCCAGGGCGTCGGCCACGCTCTCGGCCCGCGACAGGCGCAGGCTCAGGGCGGCCAGGGCGGTCTCGCGCTGTACCGCGTAGTGGTCGGCCGTGACGTCGCGGAAGGTGCCGACGACGACGCGCCGCCCGGTGTCGGGGTCCTCGACCCGGTTGAAGGCGGCCGCGACCCAGAGCCGGTGTCCGTCGCGGTGGGTCACGGGAATGGTGTACGTGCCGTGGGGCCGCGCTAGGAGCAGCGCGAAGCCCTCGGCGGCCCGCCGGTGGGCCTCGGGCTGGGTCTCCCGGTCGGGCCACCAGGGGTGGACCGGTGCGTAGGGCAGGTCCTCGGGGCCGTAGCCGAGGATCTCGGTGAACGCCGAGTTGATCTCTATGACGGCGCCGTCCTCGTCGCAGACGAAGAACGCCTCCTGGAGGGAGTCGACCAGCGCCGTACGCCACCGGGCGTGGTGGTTGCGCAACCGGGCCAGCTCCACGTTCGCCCGTACCCGGGCCAGCAGCTCGGCCGCGGAGAAGGGCTTGACCAGGTAGTCGTCCGCCCCCGCCTCCAGGCCCTCGATGGACGCCTCCTGCCCGGCCCGAGCCGACAGCAGCAGCACGGGGGTGCCGACGGTACGGGAGTCGGCGCGCAGGGCCGCCACCAGCCGCAACCCGTCCAGGCGGGGCATCATCACGTCGCTGACGACCAGGTCGGGCACCTCCGCCCGGGCGGCCTCCAGGGCGGCCTGGCCGTCGGTGACCGCCCGCACCCGGTGCCCGGCGGAGCGCAGCAACCGGGTGAGGTACTCGCGCATGTCCGCGTTGTCGTCCGCCACCAGCACCCGGGCCGCCGTGCCCGGTACCGCCGGACGCCCGTCGCCGGCGACGCCGGGCGGGGCGGGCTCGCCCGGGGCGTACGGAACGGGCTCCTCGCCGCTCCCGGCGCCCGAGGGCAGCCAGCGCAGGACCTCCTGCACGAACGGGTCGGCGGTGGCCGAGACGGTCGCCGTGGTGTCGGCGGGGACCAGGGCGTCGGCCGGCAGGTGGGCGGTGCCGAAGGGCAGCCGGATGGTGAAGGTCGTCCCCTCGCCGAGCGTGCTCTCGGCGCCGATGGTGCCGCCGTGCAGGCCGACGAACTCCTTGACCAGGGCCAGGCCGATGCCGCTGCCCTCGTTCGAGCGCGACCGGGCGTTCTCGATGCGGTGGAACCGCTCGAACAGCCGCGGCATCTCGTGCTCCGGGACCCCGATGCCGGTGTCGGCGACGGTGACGATCGCCTGCCCGTCCCCGGCCCGCAGGCCGACCCGGACGGCGCCGTCGAAGGTGAACTTCAGCGCGTTGCTGAGCAGGTTGAGCACCACCTTCTCCCACATGCCCCGGTCGATGTGCACCGGTTCGGGCAGCGGCGGGCAGTCCACCTCGAAGGCCAGGCCCGCGCGCTCCACCGCGGAGCGGAAGACGCTGGCGAGTTCCGCGGTGACCGCGGCCAGGTCCACCGGCTCGTAGCGGGCCTGCATGCGGCCGGCCTCGATGCGGGAGAAGTCCAGCAGGGTGTTGACCAGTTTGCCGAGCCTGAGCCCGTTGCGGTGGATGACGCCCAATTCCTCGCGTACCCGCTCGTCGGCGCCGTCCAGCCGGGTGCGCAGCTCCTCCAGCGGACCCATGATGAGGGTCAGCGGGGTACGGAACTCGTGGCTGATGTTGGAGAAGAAGGCGGTCTTGGCCCGGTCCAGTTCGGCCAGCTCCTCCGCCCGCCGCTGCTGGGCCCGGTAGCTGCGGGCGCTGGCGATCCCGGTGGCGACGTGCGCGGCGGTCAGCTCGACGAAGCCGCGGTAGCCGTCGTCGAGCGGCCGGTACCGGTTCAGCGCGGCGACCAGGAACCCGTACGGCGAGCCGCCCTGGCGCCCCAGCGGCACCAGCAGCGCCTGGTGGGGCGGCTCCGGCCAGTGCCCCGCCGGCAGCCCGGTGAACGGTGCGCCGTCGAGGGGCACGAGCCGCGACTCGCCCCGGGCCGGCGGGGCCACGGGCCAGACCGGGTCCGGAGCGTCGGCCGGCAGCGTCGCCGGGGCGGCCGGGTGTCCGGCGGGGATCCCGGTGGCGGCGGCCAGGGCCGCGGAACCGTCGGGCTGGAACAGGTACGTCAGCGTGAACGGGAGGTCGCGCAGGTTGCGGCCGAGCTGGCGGCCGGCGAAGGCCAGCATCTCCTCCTCGGTGCGGATCACGCTGGGATCGGAGCCGAGGTCCCGCAGCGTGGTCATCCGCCGCTCTCCGACGACGCGCTCGGTCTCCTCGCTGACCACGCAGAGCATGCCGACGAGCGCACCGTCGTCGTCGCGTAACGGACTGTAGGAGAAGGTGTGGTAGGTCTCCTCCGGGTAGCCGGAGCGCTCCAGGAAGAGCAGCAGCGCCTCGTCCCAGGTCGCCCGTCCCGTGGTCAGTACCGTTTCGATCCGGGGCCCGATGTCGTCCCAGATCTCCGCCCAGACCTCGCTCGCGGGCCGGCCCAACGCCCACGGGTACTTCCGTCCCAGCGTGTTGCGGCGGTAGGCGGCGTTGCAGAAGAAGGTCAGTTCCGGTCCCCACGCCATCCACATCGAGAACCGGGACGACAGCAGGATGCTCACGGCCGTCTGCAGGCTCTGCGGCCAGCCGTCCGGCGGTCCGAGGGGCGTCGCCGCCCAGTCGACCGCGGCGAGATCCGCCCCGATCTCGTGGTCGGCCGCGAACACGTCGGCTACCGCGGGTGCCAGCGGCCGGGGGACGGCATCGTTCATCGCTGTCGGATTCTCCCTCGCCACGGCCTCGCAGCGGGTGAGCCACAGAGCCCGGCCAGGCGCGGGCGGTGGGGCACATCAGCGGCGCTGTACGACACGAGCCTCTCCCATGCCCCGTTCGGGGCTCCGTTATGCCATGAGCTGCGACACCTCGAACGGCTCGCACCCGACCAGCGGCCCTACGGCCGCGCGAAGCGGCGACGGGACCGGCTGACCGGGGCCGGACCGGAGGGAATCCGGCGGCAGCGCGGCCCGGCGGTCAGTGGACGAGCAGCGCGGCCAGGCGGTCCAGCTCGGCGTCCGGGTCCTCGGCGAGCCCCATGTGCACCGGCCCGGCCCGCAGGATGGTGCTGCGCGGCGCGACCAGCCACCGGAAACGCTCGCCGAGCGACATGCCCGCCGACGCGCCGTTGCCCGTGCACGTGGTCTCCCACGACGTCAACGCGGCCCGGATCCCCGGCACGTCGGCCTCCGGGGCCAGCGCCAGCAGGCGCTCCTCGTGCAGGTGGGTACGCGCGGCCAGGAAGTCCCGCCGCTGGCAGTAGAGCAGCACCCCGGCGTTGATCAGTTCGCCCCGCTCGATCCGCGGAACCGCCTGGATGATCGCGTACTCGTAGGGAACCCTCATGGCAGCCACGCCTCCGGCTCCGCGGCCCGCGCCGTCAGGTGCTTCCGGTACGCCTCCCGGTCCGCCTCGGGATCGTCGAGCCACTCGTCCGGCACCAGCGCGATGGCCTCGTCGAGCAGGGCCGGCGTCAGCCGCGCGGCCAACTCCGGTCCGGCCTGCTCCAGCGCCGTCGCGTACGGCTTCAGCACGTGGTCGTCCCACCGGTACGGCCGGTGCACCACGTTCGCCGCCCGGGACCAGTCGTGGTGGAAGTACAGGGTGGCGCCGTGGTCGATCAGCCACAGTCCGCCGTGCCAGACGAGCAGGTTCGGGTTGCGCCAGCTCCGGTCCGCGTTCTCCACGAACGCGTCGAAGACCAGCGCCCGCGAGGCGAGCCCGGGGTCGACCGGATGCACCACCGGGTCGAAGCCCAGCGCCCCCGGCAGGAAGTCCATGCCGAGGTTGACGCCCGCGCTCGCCTTGATCAGCTCCTGGACCTCCTCGTCGGGTTCGGCGCGCGCCACCACCGGGTCGAGGTCGGCCACGACGAGTTCCGGTACGGGAAGGTCGAGCCGTCGCGCCAGCTCACCCGAGATCACCTCGGCGACCAGGGCCTTCGGCCCCTGACCGGCACCGCGGAACTTCAGCACGTACGTGCCGAGGTCGTCCGCCTCCACGACGCCGGGCAGCGAGCCGCCCTCCCGTAGCGGGGTCACGTAGCGGGTGGCGGTCAACCGGCGTAGCACCTGATCATCCTAGGCCGTGTCCTGCCGACGGGGCCGGCAATGATCGGCAGGACACGGCCCGGGCCCGTCCGGACCGGCGTTCACCCGGTTGGGGGAGGTGTCGTGGATTCTCGCCGATGACTATTGCCGGCGTGTGAACCAGTAATTATGATCTGCTGCGCCCAATCACGCCAATCCGACATCTATGTAAATATTAGCGGCTGTCTATGGCGCGCGTTGCGGGTAGGTACCACGTCAGCCCGTGGGCAACCGCCACCAGTGCCGCCCTCCTGGCGCCGCGATCATGGGAAAACGTACGCCAATCCGGCCGTCGATCGTGGACAGGAGGACTGCGCCCGTGTGCGGCCTCCGCCGACTCGCGGCTCGACCGGCACCCGCGACCCGCGTCTACCCCCGGTCGCGCTGCCCGTACGACCTCGAAGCGTCACCCTGCGGGTCCACCCAGGGGAAAGGTAGCCAACATGCCGGGTTCCACAGCGCCTGACGCGCGGGTGCGGGAGGCGCGCTCGACGTGGCGCGCCACGCTCGCACTCGCCGGCCTCGCCGTCGCGGCATCCCTCGCCGCGGCCGTGACGAGCACGAACTGGGTCGCCGCGACGGTCGCCGTCGGGGCGGCCCTGGCGACGAGCCTCGTGCTCGCGCTCGCGGCCAGGACGCACCACCGGCTCGGGGCGGCGCTGGTCGACTCCGCCCGGCGGGAGGCGGAGACCGAACGGGACCGGGCCTCGTTCGACGAGCGGCTGCGGCAACGGGAAGCGGAGTGGCACGACCAGCTCGCCGCGCGCTCCGTCGGCCTGCAGAAGGAACTCGACCACCTGCTACGGGTGCGTCTGGCCGCCGCGCTGGACGGCTCGCCGGTACCGCCCGCCCTCGACCGGGCCGCCGTGGACGGACCCGTCGCCGAACTGCTCGACGAGGTGCTCGCGGCGGCGACCCGGGCGACCGAACAGGCGGGGGAGCGGGAGGAGTCGCTGCGGCTCGCGGTGGTGGCGCTCTCCCGCCGCGTACAGACGGCGGCCCACTCGATCCAGGAGCAGGTGTCCCTGATGGCCGGGCGCCATCAGCAGTTCCCCGACGTCGTGGAGACGAGCATGCGCGTCGACCACGCGGCGGCCCAGCAGGCACGCCAGGCGCAGAGCCTGGCCGTGCTGTGTGGTGAATGGCCGGGGCAGCAGTGGCAGGAGCCGCTGGCGATGGTGGACGTGGTCCGTGCCGCGTCGGCGCGGATCCTCCCGTACGAGCGGGTCGAGGTCTCCGGGGACCAGGACGTGGCGGTGGCGGCCGAGGTGGTCGAGCCCGTGATCCACCTGGTGGCGGAGCTGCTCGCCAACGCCACCCAGTCCTCCCCGCCGGCGACGAGCGTGCCGGTGACGGTACGCAGGGTGCAGCGCGGCGCGGTCATCGAGATCGACGACGGCGGCATCGGCATGGAGGAGCACCGGCTGGAGCAGGCCCGCGAGGTGGTCTCGGGGCGGCGGTTGATCGGGCTCGGCGACCTCGGCGAGATCCCGCAGACGGGTCTCGCGGTCGTCGGGCACCACGTGCGCCGGCACGGGTTCCGGGCGGATCTGAGCGAGTCGCCGTACGGCGGCCTGCGGGCGGTCGTACTGATACCCACCGAGAACGTGCGGATGGCGGAACCGGTCGGCGCCGCCACCGCCCCTCCGCCGGTCCGCCCCCCGGTGGACGACGAGGCGGACGCCGGTACCGGCGCGCCCGTCGAGGCATCCACCACGTCCGGCGGCCTGCCGCGGCGGCAGTCCCGGCGCGGCCGGTCCGCCCGTACCGCCACCGCGGTGGCGGCCGACGCCCGCCCCACCGCCGAGCCGACGCCGGAGCAGGCCGGGTCCTGGATGAGCGCCTTCCTCGGCGGCGACGCCGACGGTGACGCGGACGGGGTCCACCAGGACCCGAAGAGATGACAAGGGATGACAACATGACGATGGCCAAAGACCAGGACTGGATGCTCACCGAGGTCGTGTCGGTGCCCTACGTCCGGCACGCCGTGGTGCTCTCCTCCGACGGCCTGGTGACGGCGCGATCGGAAGGCACCGGCAAGGACGTGGCCGACCGACTCGCCGCGGCCTGTTCCGGCCTGCAGTCGCTCGGGCGGAGCGTGGGCATGGAGTTCGGCTCGAACAGCCGGGCGCTGCGGCACCTGATGATCCAGTTCGACGGTGGTTTCCTGTTCGTACGCAGGGCCGCGACCGGTTCACACCTCGCGGTGGTGACCGAGTCGACGGTGGACCCGGCGCTGATCGCCCAGCAGATGCAGGCGCAGGTGCAGAAGATCGGGGAACGGGCACTGGCTAGCGAGGTTCGGCAGGACATCCGGACGTGAGCGGCAACGTCGACCCCGACGACAACTACCAGGACACGGCGCTGCGTCCGTACGTGCTGACCAGGGGGCGAGCCCGCCCGACCCGTAACACCATCGAGGTCGACACGCTGCTCCTGGCCACCAGACCGGACGTGCCGCTGCCCCCGTCGGCGAGCCGGCAGGAGCGGGCCCTGGTGACCATGTGCGCGGGACTGCTCTCCGTCATCGAGGCCGCCGCCCGGTTGAGTCTTCCGGTGAGCGTCGTCCGCGTGCTCGCCAGCGACCTCGTCGACTCGGGCCATCTGACGGCACGGGCGGGCAGCCCCTCCGATTCCGGGCCGCCATCCCCCGAACTACTCCATGAGGTACTCAATGGTCTCCGCGCCCTCTGAGCGCTATCTACCCGACACCGTCACGAAGTCGGTGAAGGTCCTCGTCGTGGGCGGCTTCGGCGTCGGCAAGACGACGTTGATCGGCTCGGTCAGCGAGATCGAGCCGCTCCGCACGGAGGAGGTGATGACCGAGGCCAGCGCGAGCGTGGACGACCTGACGGGCCTGGAGGCCAAGAACACCACCACGGTCGCGATGGACTTCGGTCGGATCACCCTCAACGAGCGGATCGCGTTGTACCTCTTCGGTACGCCCGGCCAGCGGCGGTTCTGGGACCTGTGGGAGGGCCTGGCCGAGGGGGCCGTCGGCGTCCTGGTCCTGGTGGACACCCGACCGGGTCGCCTGGAGGCCAGCTTCGAGGTGTTCGACCAGCTTGAGAGCAGTACCCGCCTGCCGTTCATCGTGGCGGTCAACCGCTTTCCCGACACGGCCCAGCACAGCACCGACGAACTGCGTGAGGCGCTGGACCTGCTGCCCGAAACGCCGATCGTCGAGTGCGACGCCCGCGACGGCGCCTCGTCGATGAGTGCGCTGATCGCGCTCGTCCAGCACGCCGTCGACCTCTCCGCCACGCAGAAGGTGCTCTCGTGACCCACTCCGCCCCCGCCTCGCTGGCCGAGGCCACCGACCTGATCCCGCTGACGACGATCAACACCAGTCCGGACCCGCACCCGGTCTACCAACAGCTGCGGGAGAAGTACGGCCAGCTCGTACCGGTGGAGCTCGAACCCGGGGTGAACGCCTGGCTCGTCCTGGGCTACCCGGAGCTGCTGACGATCCTCCGTCAGGAGCAGCTCTTCTCCATCGACCCGAACGACTGGCGCGACTACCAGAACAAGGTCGTGCCGCCGGACTCGGGCCTGGGCCCGATGATGTTTCCCCGCGAGAACGCCTGGTTCGTCAACGGCGAGAAGCACCGCCGGCTGCGCGCACCGCTCGACGCCGGCATCGCCACCATCGACGAGCGCCGGATGCGCCGCTCGGTGACGGACCTGTGCGCGCGGTTGATCGACGGCTTCGCCGGTGCCGGTACCGCCGATCTGGTGGGCGACTACGCCGCGGCCATCCCGCTGCTGGCCGTCGCCGGCCAGTTCGGGTTCGACCTCAGCCAGGGGCACGAGTTGCGGGTCGGCCTCCAGGAGCTGTTCAGCTCGGGCGCGGACGCCCAACGGGGCAACAGCCTGTTCGACCAGCTGATCAACGATCTCATCCGGGACCGGCGCGGCGCCCCCGGCGACGACCTCACCAGCTTCCTCACCCGGCACGCCAACCTGCGCAACGACGTCGAGGTCCAGCACTCCATGGTCCTGATGCTCGCCGCGGGGTACGAGATGACCAAGGCCTGGATCGCGCAGGCGCTGCAGCTGATGCTCACCGACGCCAGGTTCGCCGGTCGCCTGCGCGGTGGGCGCCTCGGCGTGGAGGACGCGCTGGACGAGGTGCTGTGGCGGGATCCGCCCGGCGCGAACATCCCGGCCCGCTTCGCGCTGGCCGACACGACGCTGGACGGGAAGTCGATCCGCCGCGGCGACCCGCTGATCCTCGGCTTCGCCGCCGCCAACGCCGACCCCCGGGTGCACGGTACGAAGCCGTGGACGGAGGTCGGCAATCGCGCCCACCTCGCCTGGGGCGCCGGCTCACACGCCTGCCCGGCGCGGATCCCCGCCCGCCTGATCACCCGTACGGCGGTGGAGACCGCCCTTCACCTGCTGCCCGGCGTACGCCTGGCGATCCCGCCGGAGCAGGTGACCCACCAGGTCACGCCGTGGATCCGCTGCCCGGAGTCGCTGCCCGTACGCTTCACCCCCCGGCCGGCCGCGACCGCCGCGGCGCCGACGTCCACCACGCCGGACTCCTAGGCTCGCCGGACGGGGTCCTCGCCGGGGCCCGCGGTCTGTTTTGCGCGGGCGGGCGGAGTTCGGGCTGGTCGGTGTGGATTCGAACAGGTGATCTAGCGCACGTTTTCGCGGGGAGCCGACCGGCCGCTCCGTACTGCCTGTGATGCTGACCGCGCGGGCTGGCGACCGGAGGAACCGGAGGATACGGGGCGACCGGGGAAAGGTCGTCGCCCTGCGCGGCCTACGCCATCCGATGCGCAACGCGTTCGACTTCGCCCACCGGCCCCCTTGGACCTGGAGAGCCATGTGAACACGCAAGCGGCCGCGGCGGCCAACAAGCTCGACGCCGCCGTTCTCAAGATTGCCGGCGTGGTCGTGCTCGGCGCGATCATGTCAATTCTCGACGTCACCGTCGTCAGCGTCGCGCTGCCGACCTTCCAGACCGAGTTCGACGCCACGTACGCCGAGGTCGCCTGGACGATGACGGGCTACACCCTGGCGCTGGCCACGGTGATCCCGCTCAGCGGCTGGGCCGCCGACCGGTTCGGCACGAAGCGGCTCTACATGCTGGCCCTGCTGCTGTTCACGCTCGGCTCCGCGCTCTGCGCCACGGCCGACTCGATCGGTCAGCTCATCGGCTACCGGGTCGTACAGGGCCTGGGCGGTGGCATGCTCATGCCGCTCGGTATGACGATCATGACGCGGGCCGCCGGACCGGAGCGGATCGGCCGACTGATGGCGGTCCTCGGCATCCCGATGCTGCTCGGTCCGATCGGCGGACCGATCCTCGGCGGCTGGCTGATCGAGGCGGCGAGCTGGCACTGGATCTTCCTGATCAACGTGCCGATCGGCGCCGTCGCCCTCGTGTACGCCCTGCTCGCGCTGCCGAAGGACAACCCCGAGCCGTCCGAGTCGTTCGACTTCGTCGGCATGCTGATGCTCTCGCCGGGTCTCGCGCTCTTCCTCTACGGCGTCTCGTCGCTGCCGGAGACCGGTACGATCACCGCCACCAAGGTCTGGGCCACCATGCTGGTCGGCGCCGTGCTGCTGGTCAGCTTCGTCGTGTACTCGTTCAAGCCGCGGCACCCGCTGCTGGACCTGCGGCTGTTCGGCAACCGCAACCTGCGGATCGCGTCGATCTCCCTCTTCGTGTTCATCATCGCGTTCATGGGCGCCGGCCTGCTCTTCCCGAGCTACTTCCTCCAGGTCCGCGGCGAGTCCACCCTGCACGCCGGCCTGCTGATGGCGCCGCAGGGGATCGGGGCGATGCTCACCATGCCGATCGCCGGCACCCTGGCGGACCGGATCCCGGTCGGCCGGACCGTACCGTTCGCGATGGCGCTCATCGCGGTCGGCTTCTTCGCCTTCACCCAGGTCGGTACGGACACCTCGTACCTGCTGCTCTGCGGGTCGCTGTTCGTGATGGGGCTCGGCATGGGCGGCACCATGATGCCGATCATGACCTCGGCGCTGCGGACGCTGACCAACCACGAGACGGCCCGCGGCTCCACGCTGGTGAACATCCTCCAACAGATCGGCAGCTC
The DNA here is from genome assembly GCF_040676675.1 of Micromonospora sp. NPDC049559. Taxonomy (NCBI): domain Bacteria; kingdom Bacillati; phylum Actinomycetota; class Actinomycetes; order Micromonosporales; family Micromonosporaceae; genus Micromonospora; species Micromonospora sp. NPDC049559. The sequence continues at coordinate 61,901 of NZ_JBFAPK010000015.1, forward strand.
GATCGGCGCCTCGATCATGTCGGTGATCCTCACCAGCCAGCTGAACGGTTCGGCCCCGATCCCGGGCCTGAACGACCCGCGCACCGGCGAGCCGGTCACCGAGGCCGGCGCGGCGATCGCCGTCCAGCACGGCGCCCAGCTGCCGATCGACCCGTCGATCCTCCAGCGCGGGCTGGCGTTCGTGGCCGACTCCTTCGCGACCACCTTCTGGGTCGGCTTCGCGCTGGTCGTGGCGACCTTCGTGCCGATCGCGTTCCTGCCCCGCAAGCGCGTGGCGCCGCCCGCGCCGCAGGACCCGAGCGGCGAGGGCGAGCAGCGTCCGGCCGCGCCGGTGCTGGTCCACTGACGGACCGAGCGGGTGCCCGTCGCGGTCGCGGCGGGCACCGCTCAGCCCGGTGCCGGCGTGAGTCGCGGGTCGACCAGCGGCGGTCCGGCCAGCTTCGCCCGTACCTGGGCGGCGTCCGGGTGGCCGAGCTCGTCCAGGATCTGCGCGGCCCCGGTCCACGCCGCCCGGGCGGCCTCCCGGTCGCCCGCGGCCTGGTGCAGGTCGCCGAGGTGGTCGAGGGTACGGGTTTCGAGGTACCGGCTGCCGTCGGCCCGGTACAGGTCGAGCGCCCGCCGGTAGTAGCCGACCGCCCGCCGCCGGTCGCCGAGACCGCCGTGGATGTAGCCGAGACTGTCGTACGCCGCGCCCTGGCCGTGGGTGTCGCCGGACTCGACGGCCCGCTCCAGCGCGATCTCGCAGTAGACGAGCGCCCGCGCGTAGTCGCCGAGGCGGGCGTGGCACCAGCCGACGTTGTTCAGCGCCTGGAACGTCCGTACCTCGGCGCCGGCGGCCCGGTAGAGCGCGAGGCACTCCTCGGCGTGCCGCAGCGCCTCGCGGTAGCGGCCCTGCCGCTCGCGTACCCAGGTCAGGCCCTGATGGGCGTTGGCCTGCAGGACGAGGTCACCGGCCTGCCGGTACAGGCCGAGGGCGCGCTGGAGATGCACGTACGCCTCGTCGCCGCGCCGCAGCCCCGTCAGCCCGACGGCGAGACTGCGGTGGATGTGGCCCCGGCCCGCCGGGTCCGTGACGCGGTGCGCGGTGTCCAGCACGGCCCGGTGCAGCACGTGGCGCCAGCGGCCGATCCGCAGGAAGAACGGGGTCAGCGTCCCGGCGAGCTGCCAGGTGTGCCGGTCGAAGCCGTGGCCGGCCGCGTGGTCCAGGGCGGCGAGCAGGGCCGGATGCTCCGCGGTCAGCCAGTCCAGCACGGCCCCGTGGTCGGGCAGCTGTTCGACCGTGACGCCGGGGGCGGGTTCGGCCAGCTCGATCGGGTCCAGGCTGCGGTAGAGCACCCGGGCGGCGGCGCGGGCCGTGTGCAGGTAGTAGTCGAGCACCCGGCCCAGGGCGGCGCGGCGGTCGGCCTCCGGGTCGTGCGCGTGCGCCAGCTCGGTGGCGTAGGCGCGGAGCAGGTCGTGCAGGGCGTACCGGCCCGGCGAGAGCTCGGTGACCAGGTGCACGGTGGTCAGCGCGGTCAGCAGCGACCGCGCCCGCCCGACCGGTAGGCCGGCCAGGCTGGCCGCGGCGGTACCGGCGAGGTCCGGGCCGGGATGCAGCCCGAGCAGCCGGAACAGCCGGGCGGCGTCCGGACGCAGGGTCCGGTACGACCAGGAGAAGACCGCCCGTACCCCGGACGCCGGGGACTCGCCGTCGAACGCGTCCAGGCCGCCCCCGGCCGCGCGCAGTTCCCCGGCGACGGCGGCCAGCGCGAAACCCGGGTTGGTCACGGCCCGGGCGGCCACGACGACGAGCGCGAGCGGCAGGCCGGCGCAGAGCCGGACTATCTCGCGTACCGCGTCCGGCTCGGCCGCGACCCGCGCGACGCCGAGGCGGCTGACCAGCAGCTCGTGCGCCTCGGCGGCGGTCAGCAGGGCGACCGTCACCGGCCGGGCGCCCTCCCGGGCCACCAGGCCGGAGAGCCGGTTGCGGCTGGTCACCACCACGAGGCAGCCGGCCGCGCTGGGCAGCAGCGGACGTACCTGCGCCTCGTCGTACGCGTCGTCGAGGACGACGAGGATCCGCCGGTCCGCGACGAGGCTCCGGTAGAGGGCGACCCGCGCGTCCAGCGCCTCGGGGATCCGCTCCGGTGGCACGGCCAACGCCGTCAGGAACGCGGCGACCGCGTCGGCGGGGCTCGTCACGGCCGCGTCCGGGTCCGCCCCGCGCAGGTTCACGTACAGCTGCCCGTCCGGGAAGCGGGTACGGATCCGGTGCGCCCAGTGGACGGCGAGGGTCGTCTTGCCCACCCCGGCCGTACCGGTGATCACGCAGATGCCCGTGGCCACCCCGGTGAACTCCGCCGTCCCGAGCGTGTCGAGCTGGTCCAGGTACCCGGCGCGGCCGACGAAGCCGGCGAGGTCCGGCGGCAGTTGCGCCGGTACGACGGGCGCCGCGACGGCCGGCACGGCCTCGGCGATGATGGACGCCTCCAGCGCGCGCAGCTGCGGCCCGGGGTCCAGGCCGAGTTCGGCGATGAGCAACCGCCGGGCCCGCTGGTACGCGTCGAGCGCCTCGGCCCGGCGGCCGCAGCGGTCGAGCGCCGTTATCAACTGGGCGTGCAGCCGCTCCCGCAGCGGGTGTTCGTCGGTCAGCCGGAACAGCTCGGCGATCAGCTCCGGATGCCGCCCGGCGGCGAGTTCGGCGTCGATCCGGTCCGAGATCGCGGCGAACCGCAGCTCCTCCAGGCTGCCGCAGAGGCGTTCCCGGGTGGCACCGCTCGCGGCGTCGGCGAGCGCGGGCCCCCGCCACAGGTCCAGCGCCTCGGCCAGCCGGGCCGACCGCAGGTCCGGATCCTCGACCGCCCGCGCCTCGTCGACCAGCCGGCGGAACCGGTGCAGGTCGATCGACTCCGGCTGCACCTGGAGCAGGTACCCGCCGCCGCGGGCGAGCAGCCGGGCCGGTTGGTGGACGTCGCCGGCCGCCACGGCCAGCGCGGCCCGCACCCGCGACATCAGGCTCTGCAGGATGGTCCTGGCGGCCGGCGGCGGATCCTGGTCCCAGAGCAGGGTGACGAGCCGCTCGGCGGTGACGACCCGGCGTGGTTCGAGGAGCAGGACGGCGAGGGCGAGCCGCTCCTGGCGCCGGTTCAGCCGGACGACCTCGCCCGCCGCGGAGCGGATTTCCACCGAGCCCAGCAGCCGGAACTCCACGCGCGACAGGCTACCCGCGATGCCGGTTCCCCGGTCGCCGCCGGCCGGCCAGTCCTTGTTAACGCGGCCTACGGTGCGGCAAGGAAATGTCATGGCGCCCGGGCGAGGCTGCGCCACGGCGCGACAGGGACCGCTGCGGCGGGACCGGGACCGCCCGCAGCCCGGCGAGGTCCGGGCCGACCGTCCAACGTGAGCGGAGTAACGGGGATGTCTCTTCGAAGATCGGGCCGTACGTACCGCGCGGCGCTCGTACCCGGCCTGGTCGCCGCGGCGGCGCTGGCCGCACCGGCCGCGCCGGCGGTGGCCGGCACGACCGCGCCCGCCGCCGCCGCACCGGCGACCGGCGCGGCCGCGGCGACCGGCTCGTTCGCCGAGACCGAGCTGTGGGACGCGACCGACACCGGCGACCGGTACGCCCGGATGCACGTCCAGGCGCTCGCCGTGCTGCACGCCGGTACGCCGGTGCCCGGCACCGGCGGCGCGCTCGCGGCGGACGTGGTGCTCACCGTCACCGAGGGGCGCTACACGGACAGCGACGGGAGCAAGAAGGACCTGCTGCTGCGGCGCAGCGTGGACGGGGGGCGCACCTGGTCCGGCAGCGTCGTCGTGGTCGCCGACGACACCCCGCCCGGCACGGACAGCATCGGCAGCCCGTCGCTGCTGGCGGACGAGGAGACCGGCTCGGCCTTCCTCTTCTGGCGCGGCGGCGGCGCGTCGATGTGGCTGAAGCGCACCGACGACGCCGGCCTGACCTGGGGCGCTCCGGTGAACCTGAGCCCGCTCTACGCCACCAACCCGAACGGCTGGACGAGCCGGAGCCCCACGCCGGGACACGGCATCCAGCTCTCCGGCGGCCGGCTGCTGATGCCGGTCGGTCACAAGGCCGGCGGCGGTGGGGAGCCCAACTACGGCGACGACGTGCTCTACAGCGACGACCACGGCGCGACCTGGCGGCGCAGCACCCCGATCTTCTCGGCGAGCTACCCGATCGGCGAGAGCCGGGTCTTCCAGCGCGACGACGGCGCGGTGGTGATCAACGGTCGGTGGGGCTCCGGCGGGGTGCGGTACCGCGCCACGGCGGTCAGCACCGACGGCGGGGCCACCTGGTCGGCCCCGGTCTTCGACGGCGCGATCGCGCCGTTCGTCTCCGTGGACGCCGGGATGACCCGGTTCACCCGGAACGGCGTCGGCCGCCTGCTGCTCAGCCGGCCGGACGCGGCGGCGCGGGAGAACATGACCGTCTCGATCTCGTACGACGACGGCGCCAGCTACCGGTACAGCCGGGTGGTCAACCCCGGCCCGTCGTACTACTCGGACCTCGCGGTCCTCAGCGACGGCGCGATCCTGCTGGTCTACGGCCGCGACGGGGTCTCGCGTGGCTACCCGGACCGGATCTCGGCCGCCCGGTTCGACCTGGAGTGGCTGACGAACGGGCGGGACAGCCTGGCCGGCGGGCCGGGGTTCACCCGTTCCGAGCAGGAGCTGGCGACCGCGCAGGCGCGTACCGGCTCGAGTGCCGCGCCGCAGCTCGTCGCGGAGGCCGACGCCCGGGGCGGCCAGGTCGTGCGGTACGCGGCCCCCGGGAAGGACGCGTACGTCGAGATGCCGTTCACGGTCCCGACCGCCGGCGGCTACGAGGTGTCGGTACGCCACCAGCGGGGGAGCGACCGGGCGAAGCTGCGTACCGGCGTCGACGGGGTGGACCTGCCGTACGGCCGGGTCGACCCTACGGCCGGCGCGGGCACGGGCTACCAGGTCTACCCGCTGGGCACGGTCGCGCTGACGGCGGGCACGCACTGGATCCGGTTCACGGTCGTCGGTCCGGGACGCGGCAACGGTCTTGTGGTCGCCCCCGACCAACTGCTGCTGACCTCGGGCGGTCCCGCCGCGGACGCCCCGGTCGCCGTCGCGGACAACGGCGGGCAGGCCAGCTTCGAGATGGTCGGCGCCTGGACCGAGCTGCAGGAGCCGCTCGGGTACTACGGGCAGTTCTACCGCGAGAAGGCGGCCGGGACCGGCGGCGCGGTGGCGCGGTTCCGGCCGGACGTACCGGCGACCGGCGTCTACGAGGTGGCGGTCTGGTACCCGGCGGCCGCCGACCAGGCGACCAACGCGCCGTATGTGGTGCGCTCCGCGGACGGGGCGGCGACGGTCCGGGTCAACCAGCGGACCGAGGGTTCGCGCTGGGTGGTGCTCGGCAGCTACGCGTTCGTCGCCGGGGACACCGCCACGGTCGAGCTGTCCGACGACGCGAACGGGGTCGTCGTCGCCGACGCGGTGCGGCTCAGCCCGGTCGGCCGGGTCGCGGACAACGACACGGCCGGCTTCGCGCAGGTCTCCGGGGCCTGGAACCCGGCGACCGGGGTGACCGGCTACTGGGGACACAACTACCGCACCAGCCCGGCGGGCAGCGGTGGGTCGCGGGTGCGCTGGCAACCGGAGGTGCCGGTAACGGGGGTGTACCAGGTCTCGGCCTGGTACACGGCCGACACCAACCGGGCCAGCAACGCGCCGTACGTGGTCAACCACGCGGGCGGTTCGACGACGGTACGGGTGGACCAGCGCAGCCGGGGCTCGCAGTGGGTCCCGCTCGGCTACTTCTCGTTCACCGCCGGCACGGGCACGGTCGAGCTGAGCGGCGACGCGGACGGCTACGTCGTCGCCGACGCGGTCCGCCTGGTCTACCAGGGCGTGGTCGCCGACAACGCCGGCGCGGCCGACGACGCCGGGTCGGGCTTCGCGGTCGTCTCCGGCGCCGACTGGAACACCAACGCCTCCGGGGTGGCCGGGTACTACGGCACGAACTACGCCACCAGCCCGGCCGGCAGCGGCGCGTCCCGGGCCCGGTGGCAGCTCGCCGTGCCGGCGGCGGGGGTGTACCAGGTCGCGGTCTGGTACACCGCCGACCCCAACCGGGCGTCGAACGCGCCGTACGTGGTGCAGCACGCGGGCGGTTCGACGACGGTACGGGTGAACCAGCAGTCGCGGGGCGGCCAGTGGGTCGCGCTCGGCGAGTTCCGGTTCGCCGCCGGTACGGCCACCGTCGAGTTGTCCGACGACGCGAACGGGTACGTCATCGCCGACGCCGTACGGCTGCTGCCGCAGCGCCCGTAGGTCGGCGGCGCGGCGCGGGGCTTGGTCGGGCGGACCCGGTCAAGCCCCGCGCCGCCGGCTCAGGAGGCGACGATGCCCTCCCCGCCGACGGCGTCCGGCACGGTGACCGACGCGCCGGGGCGCGGGGCGCGGTTTCAGCGCGGCGACTCGCGTACCACCGCGAGCAGCCCCTCGAAGTCCTCGGTGCACGGGCCGCAGGCGCGCAGGTGCGCGGCGATTCCCGGGTACCGGCGCTCCGCCGCTTCGGCGTCGGTGGCCGCCAGCTCGACGTAGACGTGGAGCATCTCCATCGCCTCACCGCAGCCCACGTCGCGGGGGTCGGTGTGCAGGAAGCGGTCCAGGGCAGACCAGTCGTTCATGGGCGCTCCGATACGTCGTGGTGCAGGTAGCCGTCGGCGACCAGAGCGGCCCGGAGCTTACGTCTCGCGTCGAACATCGCCTTGTAGATCGCGTTGCGGTTCGACCCGAGCTGGACGACCAGGGCGTCCAGCGGTACCCCGTCGAGCACGAGCGCCACGAAGATCCGGCGCTGGTGCGCGGTCAGCTCCGTGTCCACGGCCTTGCGCAGCGCCGCGGCCAGGTCGCGCCACTCGGAGTGCCGGGCCGGGTCCACGCCGAACCGGTCGGGCAACCGGTCCCAGTCCTCGGTCTCCATCGGTACGGTCGGGCGCCGCCAGAAGTGCCGGCCGAGCTTGTTCGACACCTCGAAGACGGCGAACTTGTACGCCCAGGTGGTGAACCGGCTCTCGCCCCGGAACTGCCCGATCTTGTCGAGGACCGCCAGCACCGCGTCGGCCGCGGCCTGGTGCGCCAGGTCGTCGAGCTCCGGACCCTGGGCGCCCAGGAGGCCGCCGCGCCGCCGGACCTCGCCACGGGCCACGCGCAGCAGCAGGGCGTGCAGCCGCTCCAGGGCCGCCTCCCGCTCCGCTCCGCCGCCGCGCAGCGCGCGCAGCCACTCGGCCGACTCCGGATCGGGTCGCGCCGGTTCGACCTGCCGCTCGTCCACTGCCGGGTCCGCCGGTACCACGAACCGAACTCTAGCCAGCTGGCCGGCGACGCTCCTGGTCCGGATCCGATTCCGTGGGACGGGCGGTACCGGGATCGCGCGCCGGTGCGCCCGCGACCGTGACCGTGACCGTGACCGGCGTCTCATCCGGTAAGACCGGACCCGCGCGGCGACACCAACCCCTCGTCACGGTACCGAGCCGTGCGTGACCCGATGGAGGAGATGCAAATGGCCCTTCTGCACCCTGGTGAGCGGTTTCCGACGCTCCCGGTGTCGTTGCCCGGCGCCGACGCTCTCTCGCTTCCCGACGCGTTCGCCGGTCACTACGGCGTGGTGCTCTTCTACCGCGGCTCGTGGTGCCCGTACTGCACCGCCCAGCTCCGGGCGTTCCAGCGGTCGTTGGCCAAGCTCGCCGAGGCGGACATCAAGGTCGTCGCGGTTTCGGTCGACGACGAGGCCACCACGAGGGACCTGGTCGCGAAGCACGGCCTGGAGTTCCCGGTGGGGTACGGCGCCGACGCGCGCGCGGTCGCCGAGGCGACGGGCGCCTTCGTCAACGACGACCCGGTGTACCTGCAGTCGACCGGGTTCGTCCTCGACCCGCAGGGCCGGATCATCGTCAGCGTCTATTCGAGCGGGGCGATCGGTCGCCTCGTACCCGAGGACGTCGCCGGCCTTGTCAGCTACGTCCGGGAGTACGCGGCCGGCCAGGCCGCGTAGCGGAGCCGCCGCCATGACCCGCCCGGCCATGACCCGCCCGGACCGGAGCGACCCGGACCGCGCCGCCTTCACCGTCGAGCGGCGGGAGCGCTGGCGGCTGTACGCGCCCGGCGGGGAGCCGTTCCTCTCCGTGGGCGTGGTCCACGCCGACGACACCAACCTGCGCTACCCGCACAACATCGAGATTTGGCGGAGCCGGTACGGCGGTTCGCGCCGGCGGTGGCTGCGCGAAGGGCTGGTGCCCGAGCTGACCAACTGGGGCTTCAACACCATCGGCTGGACCTCGGAGTACGTCAGCGGCAGCGGCCTCGCCCTCGACGGGGGCGTGGTCGACCTCGGCCACTCCGGGGGACTGCCGCCGGACGACCTCGCCGAGGCGGGCGTGCCGTACACGCTCTCGCTGCGGGTCGCCGAGATCGAGCACTGGAACGGCGTCCCCGCCTACCGCGACCCGCGTACCCCCGCCTTCGCGCAGTGGTGTGACCACCTGGCGCGGACGCTGTGCCGTCCCGACGACCCGAACCTGCTCGGGTACTTCCTCGTCGACGTGCCGTGCTGGGACCGGCACCCCACCGGGCTCGGCTACCCGCCCGAGGAGCTCCCGGCGATCGCGGAGGCGTACTACCGCGTGGCCACCGAGGCGATCCGGCGGCACGACCCGAGCCACCTGATCCTGGGCGACCGGTACGGCACCCGCGCCGGGGTGCCCGAGCCGGTGCTCGACGCGATGGCCCCGTACGTCGACGTGCTGTCGGTGCAGACCTTCCCCGGCCCCGAGCCGGGTCGCCTCGACGCGGCGCTGGACCTGATCGAGCGGTGGCACGAGCGCACCACCCGGCCGGTCCTCATCGCCGACACCGGCAACTGGTGCCCCACGGTGATGAGCCCGGGACGCGTCGGTTCGGCCCGGGACCAGCGGGAACGGGGTGCGGGCTACGTCGCCTCGGCCGAGGCGTTCGCCGCCCGACCCTGGTGCCTGGGCTGGCACTGGTGCGGCTGGCTGGAGAACCCGCACCGCGGCTTCGGGCTGAAGGACCCGTGGGACGAGCCGTACCGGGATCTCGTGGCGGCGGTCACCGAGACGAACCACCGACTGGGCGGGTCGTACGCGCCGAAGCCGAGCGGCGCTCGGTAAGGGGCGCTAGGGTCGGCGTTCGCACTCAGACCATTCGACCGGTCCGGCCGTCGGACCTGGCCGACCTGCTCCGCGCGGACACGCTGGGTGACTCCGCCGAAAGTGGTTCGCTCTTTTCTCTGCACATCGAATTCGTCGTGATCACGCCTGACCGCTCACTCACGGACGCGCGCGGGACGCGCCTGCCGGCGGGGCCGTCAGGGGAGCACGCGGCCGAGGAAGCCGCGGATGTAGCCGGCGATCACGTCCGCGTGCGTCTCCAGGGCGAAGTGTCCGGTGTCCAGCAGGTGGACCTCGGCGTCGGGCAGGTCCCGCTGGAAGGCGCGGGCGCCGTCCGGTCCGAATATCTCGTCGTTGCCACCCCAGACCGCGAGCAGCGGGTACCGCCTTTCCCGGAAGCACTGCTGGGCCCGCGGATAGATGTCCAGGTTGGTCTTGTAGTCGCGGAAGAGCTGGAGCTGGATCCGGTCGTTGTCGGGGCGGTTGAGGATGTTCATCGCGTGGGTCCAGGCGTCCGGGCTGACCAGGGATTTGTCCGGCACGCCGTGCTCGTACTGCCGGCGGACGAGCGGCTCGGTGAACGCCTGCCGGGCCGCCGCCTCGGCCTCCGGGCCGGGATTCTTCGCGTACGCGAACAGCGGATCCCAGAACTCGGGTACGAGCCCCTCCTCGTACGCGTTCCCGTTCTGGCTGATGATCGCCGTGAACCGGTTCGGGTTGGCGAGCATCAGCCGCAGCGCCACGGGCGCCCCGTAGTCCTGCATGTAGACCGCGTACCGGTCGACGCCGAGCCGGTCGAGCAGCTTCGCGGTCACGTCCGCCAGCGAGTCGAAGCTGTACCCGAACTCCTCCGGCGGTGGCGCCGCCGAGTAGCCGAAGCCGATGTAGTCGGGCGCGTAGACCCGGTACCGGTCGGCGAGCGCGGGAATCAGGTCGCGGAACATGTGCGAGCTGGTCGGGAAGCCGTGCAGCAGCACCACGGGCGGGCCGTCCGCCGGACCGGCCTCGCGGTAGAAGACGTCGAGGTTGTCGATCGTCATCGTCCGATGGTGTACGGGATTCATCGCGCTCTGCCTGTCCGGTCGGCCGTTTCCGCTGCTCGTACCGAGTATCGGCGGCGGACGGCAGGCACCCGGACGGTTTCGGGACTCTTCCGTCCCTCCGGTGACGGGTGCCCGCCCTCGGCCGGTCACCTCGGGGCGGAGGCGATCTCGACCACCCGCGCCCAGGCGGGTGGCCCGTCCGGCACGTAGCCGGGACCGCTCTCCTGCCACGACCGGGGGGCCCGCCGCCGGCGGGGGAACAACCCCACCACCGTGCGGCACGGTGGCCGCTGCTGCGGCCAGGCCGTCTGCCCGTCGGTCAGGACCACGACCACGTCCGGCCCGGGCCGCGCCGCCAGGGCCGCGGCGAAACCGGTACGCAGGTCGGTGCCCCCACCACCGATCAGCGGAATGCCCTCGGCGCGGCACAGCGGATGTACGACGCGGACCGCCGCGTCGCAGGGCAGCACGCTGACCAGGTCACGCCGTCCGCCCAGGGCGCGGCCGATGGCGGCGACCTCCAGCAGCGCGCTGCCCAACTCGGCGTCGCTGACCGACCCGGACGTGTCGATGACCACGGAGACCCGGGGCGGCCGCCGCCGCAGGCTCGGCAGGATGACCCCGGGCAGGCTGGCCGAGCGCCGCGACGGCCGGCCGTACGAGTAGTCGTCGCCCGCGCCGGAGCCGGACGCGGCGGACCGGATGGCGGCACCCAGCAGGTCCCGCCACGGCTGCGGCGGGTGGAACGCTCGCTCCGCCCAGCGCTGCCACCCCAGCGGGACGTTTCCCGGGCGGCCCACGATGCCCTGCGCGACCCGGTACCGGACCGCGTCCCGCTCCTGCGGGCTCAGTCCGTGCGCGCCGTCGGGCCCCAGATCCCACTCCCGCTCCAGCCCGTCCGCGCCGCTGCCGCAGTCCAGCCAGACCAGGAACCGGCCGACCGCTCCGAGCCCGAACTGCCGCAGGTAGTCCTCCATCAGCTCGCCCTCGCCCAGCCCGAGGTCCCGGGGATGGACGGCGCCCACGGGCCGGGCCAGCCCGTTGCCGTACACGTCGTCGTTGATCTCGAAGTCGGCGGCGATGTTCATCCGCAGCCGCTCGCCCGCCCCGGTCAGCCCGTGCTCGGCGGCGAACCGGTCGCCGCGCCCGTGATGGTCGCGCAGCAGGTGCGAGACCTCGTGCACCCACACCCCGGCCAGCTCCTTCAGCGGGGTCCGGGCCACGAACGCCGGCGAGACGTAGCAGCGCCAGTGCCGGTCCACGGCCATCGTCGGCACCCGCCACGACTCGACCGGCTGTAGCGCGAAGAGCGCGGTCGCCAGGTACGGGCGGACCCGGGCGGCGTGCAGCCTGGCGGCGAAGAGCTTCTCGCGGTCCAGCGGTACGGGCGGCGGCTTCTCTCCCGCGCGACGGTTCGCGGCGCTCGCGCCCGTCATCGGGCGGTACCCGCACCGGCCGCGACCCGCGCCGCGGCTCGGTCCGCCCGCCGGCTCAGGGTCACCGTCCCGGCGAGCCGCTCGATCACCGCCGGCACCTCCCACTCCTCCTGCCGCAGCGCGGCGAGCGTGGTCGCCGGCACGACGACCAGGTCGGGCGCGCCCGTCTCCAGCGCCCGGACCAGCAGGGTCCACGCCGCGTCCCAGCGGGACCGCTCCGGCCGCGTGCGGACCGCCGCGACCACACCGTCGAGCACGGCCTGGCGCAGGTCGCCCCGCTCGGGCAGTTCGGCCGCCGCCGGGTCGGCGAGCAGCGTCTCCGGGTCCGGCAGGTCCATCCGGTCCAGGCTGGCCAACAGCTCCAGCCCCGGGCCGTCGCCGACCGTGCCCCGGACCAGCATGGAGAGCACCTCGCGGGAGGTGCCGGCGGCGGTGGCGAAGGCGACCAGCCGCAGCGCCATCTCCCAGCTGCGCGGCGACGGCCAGGCCCCGCCCCGGCCGGCCTCGTTGCCCGGCAACCGGTGCACGAGCGTGGGGCGGGCGGCGAGCAGCCCGCACACCGCGCGGCGGGCGAACGCCACGGCCTCGGGCAGCCGCTCCGGGTCGAGCCGGGGCAGCGGCGCCACCGGCCAGGTGCCGCCGAGGCCGCGTACCACCACCTCGTGGTCGTGACACCACTGGAGATGGACGAAGCGGTTGGCCAGCGGCGGGCTCAGCTCCCAGCCGTCGGCGGCGGAGGAGCGGGGGTTGGCGGCGGCCACGATCCGGACGCCGTCGGGCAGCCGAAGCGCGCCGACCCGCCGTTCGAGCACCAGACGGAGCAGGGCCGCCTGGACGGCGGGTGGTGCGGTGGAGAGTTCGTCCAGGAAGAGCAGCCCTCGGCCGGCCCGGACCAGCCGTACGGCCCAGTCCGGCGGGGCCATCGGTACACCCTGGACGGCGGGATCGTCGCCGACCACGGGTAGACCGGCGAAGTCGGAGGGTTCGTGCACGCTGGCGATCACCGTGGTCAGCGGCAGGTCGAGGGCGGTGGCGAGCTGGTTCAGGGCGGCGGTCTTGCCGATTCCCGGCTCGCCCCAGAGCAGCACCGGCAGGTCGGCGGCGACGGCCAGGGTCAGGGCCTCCAACTGCGTGTCGGTGCGCGGTTCGGTGGCGGTGTCGCGGAGCAGCGCGAGCAGGTCGGCGGCGACGCGCAGTTGCGGGGCGTACGCCCCGGCGGGCGGGAGGTCGACGGACGGAACGGGTACGAGCATGTTCGATCACCTTTCGATGGGAAGTGTTGGCGCGCGTGGCGCCGGTTCGGGTGGGAACTGCGCGCCGTCGTGGAGACCGGCGCGCAGTTGGTGGAAGTGTTGGCGCGCGTGGCGCCGGTTCGGGTGGGACGGGACGCCGGGTTCGGCGCGGGTCGGCGACGTCGCTCAGCGGCGGGTCGTCCGGCGTCCGGGTCTCCGCCGGCCGCGCTGGCGGTGTGCGGGCTCCGGCGGCGGCGCCACGGGTCCCAGCCCGGCCAGTCCGGTCCGGAACAGTCCGTGCGCGACCCGCCGCAGCGCCGCCGTCTCCAGTTCGTCCCGCAGGGCGCCGCCGCGCAGCAGCGCGTCGGGGCCGAGCAGCGCCTCGACGGTGGCCAGGGCTCCCTCGACGTCACCGTGGTCCAGCCGGGCGCGGACGTCGACGAGGGACTCCGGATGCCGGTGCACCTCGTCTATCGCGCGCAGACAGGGCAGCGGGACGCCCGACAGCGCCATGAGCAGTTCCTCGCGGCGCAACTCGGCCGGGTCGTGGTCCAGCGGTACGAGCACCCCGTCGACCAGGCCGATCCGGTGCTCGGCACCACGACACCGGACGGTACGTGGACCGCGCTGCGCCTCCCGCGTGCCCGGCTCGGCCGGTCGGTGGTCCGGTGCCAGCGCCGACGCGACGAGCGGATGTAGCCGGTCGGCGTCGATCAACCCGGCGCGCAGCAGCGCCAGGTCGGGCGGCACCCACGTCGCCGCGTCGGGCAGCAGCGGCAGCGCCGGGTCGGAGCCGGTCCCCGGCCCGGCCGTGATCCGTGGCTCGGCGGCGTCGGGGGCGTCCACGTCGGGCACCTCCAGCACCAGCCGGTGCCGGGCGCCGAGTCGCACGGCGACGGCGCCGGCGGCCCGCCGCCGCGCGCGGAGCAGTATCGCCGCCTCGGCCGCCCACCGGTCGACGGCGCAGCCGAGTTCCGGCGGTACCAGCCGGTCCAGCCGGGGGTTGCGGGCGCCGGGCGGCCGATCCGCGCCGGACCGTACCCGCAGCTCGCCGCTTCGGTCCGCGTCCCAGAGGTGGCGGTGCAGGTCGAGCCGGAAGCGCCGGTCCGGGCGGGGATGCGGGTGCCGACCCGAGGCGGAATCCCCGCCGTCGCGCCGCCGGCCGTCCCAGAGCGCGAGGCTGATTCGCTGGCCGGCGTCGGCCCATCCGGGCGAGGTCCGGGCCACGAGGTGCACGCCGCCGACGTCCGGCCGCGCCGACCTGTCGCCCCGAACCGGGTCGGATGGGCCCGGCTCGCCGTACCGGTCCGGCGGGTCGTACCCGTCCGGCGGGTCGTACCGGGCCAGGGAGACGGTCAGCCCCGGACGGAGCAGCCCGTCGGGGGCGGTTCTGGGCATGTGCCAGCGCAGCAGGTCAGGAGCGAGTCGACGGAGATCGGCCCGGAGGCGGGTCGCGAACTCCTGACCGTACCGGCGCGACACGGTGCGTAGATCCAGATCGACGTCCACGCGCGCGGCGGCGCACGCCCCCGCCCAGTCGCCGGTGGTACGGCGGGCGGTCGCAGTGTCGATCATGGAGGGCGGCACGGCGAACTCGCGCACGCGCAGCCAGACGGAAAAGCGGGATTCCTCGTTCGCGGTGACGTGCATCAGCACTCACCTTCGGCGAACGGGACCCCCAATCTGCTCACGGAGGTATGCATCGCGGGCAGCCTACCGCCCCGGTACCCGGTGCGCCAGGCGGCGACCGCGACGAGCAGGATGGAACCGGCCGCGACGGGGCGGTGGCCGAACGTCGGAGGCGTTATCGGTGTCGGGTAGCGCCTTTGACGTTCAGGTGACGGGGGCGGCCGTCCGCGTGGCCCGTCCGGGCGTTCTCAAGATCCACACAGCGGGACGGCCTGTTCAGGGGCGCCCGAGAAGGGGTTAGCCTGGGGGCATGCGGTTCAACATCAACACTGGTTCCCGCGCGGGCGGTCGCCGGCGTCGCACGGCGTGACGTACCGCGCGCCGCGGGCGTCGATCGATCCGGACACGGGGAAGTCCTGGCTACGGCGGGCACTGCCGCTGGTGGTGGCGCACCGGGGCATGCTGCTGACCTCGCTGGTGCTCTCCTTCGTCGGCCTGGTCGTCCAGGTGCAGATCCCCGACGTGGTGCGGCTCGGCATCGACCACGCGATCGTCGGGCGGAACGGACACCTGACCCGGTACGTCGCGGGGGTGGCGGCGCTCGCGGTCGCCCAGGGCGTGATCAACTACCTGGCCCGTCGGTATCTGCTCCGCACCGCGTACGAGATCGAGTACGACCTGCGCAACATCATGTTCGCGCACCTGACCCGGATGCCGTTCGGCTTCTTCGACCGGGTGCAGACCGGTGAGCTGATGTCCCGGTCCAGCTCCGACATCCGGGCCGTGCAGATGTACCTCTCCTTCGGCCCGTCGATCCTGGTCCAGTGCACCATCGCCGGCATCGCGTTCGTGCTGATGCTCTCCATCAACGTCCCGCTCGCCATCGTGGCGATGGTCACCATGCCGGTGATCGGGGTGCTCGGCGTCACCATGCGGCGCGCGATCTTCCCGGTCTCCTGGCTGATCCAGGCGCGGCTCGCCGGGGTCGCCACCGTGGTCGACGAGAACATCAACGGGGTACGGATCGTCAAGGCGTTCGCCGCCGAGGGGCGCCAGCTCAACCAGCTGGCCGAGGCCGCCGACGGGGTGCGCTGGGCGTACGTCACGGACGCGCGGCTGCGCAGCCGCTGGTCGCCGCTGATCGAGAACCTGCCCCGGCTCGGCCAGGCGCTGGTGTTGCTCGCGGGCGGCTGGATGGTGCTGGACGGGCACACCACGGTCGGCACGATCGTCGCCTTCAACACGTACGTGCTGATGTTGCAGCCGCCGTTCCGGCTGCTCGGCATGATGATCATGTTGGGTCAGCGGGCGGCCGCCTCGGCCCAACGCATCTACGAGATCCTCGACACCCGCTCGGACGTCGAGCCGCCGGCCCATCCGGTGCGCGGGCGGCTGCACGGCGACATCGAGTTCGCCGGGGTGCGCTTCGCGTACCCGAACGGCACGCTCGCCCTCGACGGCCTGGACCTGCGGATCGGGGCGGGGGAGACGGTGGCCGTGGTCGGCCGTACCGGCTCCGGCAAGTCCACGCTCGGCCGGCTGCTGGCCCGCTACTACGACGCCGACGCCGGCACGGTACGCCTCGACGGGCACGACGTACGCGAACTCGACCTGCCCGAGCTGCGGGAACAGGTCGGCATCGTGCCGGACGAGCCGTTCCTCTTCTCGATCTCGATCCGCGACAACATCGCGTACGGCCGCCCGGAGGCCGGCGCCGACGAGGTGGTCGCCGCGGCCGTCGCCGCCGGGGCGGACGAGTTCATCCGGAACCTGCCCGACGGCTACGACACGGTCGTCGGGGAGCGCGGCTACACCCTCTCGGGCGGCCAGCGCCAGCGCCTCGCCATCGCCCGGGCGCTGCTGGTCAACCCGCCCGTGCTGGTGCTCGACGACGCCACCAGCGCCATCGACGTCACGGTCGAGCAGCGCATCCACGCCGCCCTGCGGACGCTGATGCGGGGCCGGACCACCATCATCGTGGCCCACCGGCTCGCCACGATCGGGCTCGCCGACCGGGTGGTGCTGCTCGACGCCGGGCGCGTGGTGGCCCAGGGCAGCCACGCCGAACTGCTCGCCACCGAGCCCCGGTACGCCCGGGTGCTCGCCGAACAGTCCCGCCGCCCGGACGCCGAGCCGGGCGCCGGCGGCGAGCCTGGCGGCGGCGGGGCGGAGCCGGCCGGCGGGTCGGGCGCCTCGGGAGCACCGGCGCCCCGACCGGGCGGGCAGGCCCGGGAGGTGACCGCGTGAGCATGTTCGGCGGCGGGTTCGGCGGACCCGGCGGGGCCTTCGGCGGCGGCCCGGGCGGCGCCGGCGGTCGCGGCGGGTCCCGGCGCGGCGGCACCGGCCTCTCCCCGGTCGGGGTACCCGACGAGCTGCGCGCCGGGGTGGAGAAGCTGCTCGCCACCGAACCCGAGCACCCCGCGCCCGAAATCCCGTTCAGCCAGCGCCGTACCGAGACCGCCCCGCTGACGCTGCGCGCCATCGTGCGCGGCCACCGGCGGGTCCTGCTGCTGGCCTGCCTGCTCGTGGTGGCCGAGACGCTCTGCCTCCAGGCCGGCCCCTACCTGGTGCAGGTCGGCATCGACCACGGCATCGTGGCCCGGAACCTGCCGGTGCTGCTGATCGCCACCGGCGTCTTCGCGGCCACCGTGGTGCTCGGCGGGCTCGCCTCGGCCGGGCGCATCCGGCAGACCGGCCGGCTGGCCGCGTACGCCACCCGTGACCTGCGGGTACGGGTCTTCGCGCAGATCCAGCGCCTCTCCATGGACTACTTCACCCGGGAGAAGGCCGGGGTCACCCTGACCCGGATGACCTCGGACGTCGAGGCGCTGCAACAGCTGCTCCAGGACGGGCTGGCGCAGCTCGCGGTGCAGGGGCTCACCATGGTCGTGATCACCGTGGTGCTCTTCGGGTACAACCCGGAGCTGGCCCTGATCACGCTGCTGGTGGTGCTGCCGCCGCTGGCCGCCTCCTCGGTCTGGTTCCGGCGCGCCTCCGACCGGGGGTACCTGCGACAGCGGGACTCCATCGCCGCCCTCTTCGCGGACCTCGCCGAGGGGCTGCACGGCGTACGCGTGGTGATCGCGCACAACCGGCAGGAGCGCAACATCGTCGCCCATCGCGGGGTGGTCGGGCGGTACCGCGACGCCAACGACTACACCGGCCACATCAACGCGATCTACGGGCCGGGCACCTCGGCGATCGGGCTGCTCGGGATGGCCGCGCTGCTGCTGGTCGGCGGGCGGATGGTGCTCCGTGGCGAGCTGCGCATCGGCGAGCTGACCGCGTTCGTGCTCTACCTGAACGCCTTCTTCCAGCCGGTGCAGCAGTTGGTGCAGCTCTACACCAGCTACCAGCAGAGCCGGGCCGCGGTGGTCAAGCTGCGGGAGCTGCTCGCCACCGAGCCCACCGTGGCGGAGGCGCCCGACGCGGTCGAGCTGCCGCCGGTACGCGGCGAGATCCGCTTCGCCGGGGTCACCTTCGGGTACGACCCGGACCGTCCGGTGCTGCGCGACCTCGACCTGCGGATCGCGCCGGGGGAGACGATCGCCTGCGTCGGGCCGACCGGCGCCGGCAAGTCCACCCTGGCCAAGCTCGTCACCCGGCTGCACGACCCGGACCGCGGCCACGTGCTCATCGACGGGTACGACCTGCGCACCGTCGCGCTCGCCTCGCTGCGCCGGCAGATCGCCGTGGTACCGCAGGAACCGTTCCTCTTCGCCGGTTCGATCCGGGACAACGTCACCTTCGCCCGCCCCGACGCCGACGACGACGAGGTGTGGGCGGCCATCGACGCGGTCGGCCTGCGCGAGCTGGTCGAGCGTTCGCCGGACGGGCTGGCGACCCGGCTGCACGAACGGGGCCAGTCGGTCTCCTCCGGGGAACGGCAGCTGCTCGCGCTGGCCCGCGCCTTCGTCGCCCGGCCCCGGGTGGTCGTGCTCGACGAGGCCACCGCCAACCTGGACCTGCAATCCGAGCTGCGGGTGGAGGCGGCGCTGGAGCGGCTGCTGGACGGGCGTACCGCCATCCTGGTGGCGCACCGGCTCTCCACCGCCGCGCGGGCCGACCGGATCCTGGTGGTGCAGGACCATGGCATCGCCGAGTCGGGCTCGCACGCCGAGCTGATCGCCGCCGGTGGCGCGTACGCCCGGATGTACGACACCTGGGAACGCAGCGCCGCCGGCCGGCCCCACTAGGCCGTCTTCGAGAATTGGGTGGGCGGCCGCCGCCGGAAAAGCAATGGCTCGGCCGCCCGGGCTCATGTGATCATCCGCCGGTGACTCAGGAGAACAACCAACAGCCCCAGCCCTCCGCCGGCGAGCCGTCGATCCGGTTCGTCGAACTGTCCCCCGCCGTGATGACGGCCCTGGCCGAGGGTGATCTCGCCACCGCCCGCGCCGACGCGGGGGTTCCGCTCACCGACTACTTCGTCACCGACGAGGCCCGGTGGCTGTGGCGGTTCCGCCTTGGCCAGCTCGCCGCCGATCCGGCGAGCGCCAGGTGGTTCGCTCGGGCCGTGGTGAACGATTCGGGCGAGGTCGTGGGGCACGCGGGGTTCCACGGACCGGCGAATGCGGCCGGGACGGCGGAGATCGCCTATTCCGTCGATCCCGCGTACCGCCGTCGCGGTTACGCCCGGGCCATGCTCCGCGGACTGCTGCGCCGCGCCGCCGAGGAGCCGACCGTACGGACCGTCCGGGCGACCATCAGCCCCGACAACGTCGCCTCCCTCGCCACCATCGCCGGATTCGGCTTCGTCTACGTGGGCGAGCAGTGGGACGAGGAGGACGGCCGGGAACTCATCTTCGAGATCCCGGCCGACCGCCACCCGGGCAGCTGACCCCGGGACCGCGACAACGCTCAGTCCGCCTGCTTCTCCTGGTCGCGGAGCGCCTGCTCGACGGCCTCCCGTACGCGGGTCTCCTCGCGCAGCCTGCGCCGCGCGCGGGTGCGCCGCGACCGGACGACCGCCCCGACGACGGCCGCGACCAGCAGGACGACCAGCAGCGCGAGCGTCCACGGTACGGCCCAGCCGTGCGCCGTGACCCGGACCGGCTCGCCCGGGGTGGTGGAGCCCGA
The DNA here is from genome assembly GCF_040676675.1 of Micromonospora sp. NPDC049559. Lineage (NCBI taxonomy): Bacteria > Bacillati > Actinomycetota > Actinomycetes > Micromonosporales > Micromonosporaceae > Micromonospora > Micromonospora sp. NPDC049559. The sequence goes on from NZ_JBFAPK010000015.1 coordinate 81,484, forward strand.
CGCGTCGGTGATCAGGGGCGTGAGGGTCGCGGTCGCGGCGAGCCGGAGCGCGGGCGCCACGCCGTGCACGGGGACGTCGACGGTCCAGCTCTCCCCGGGGAGCAGCTCCGGCGGCGCGGCCAGCTGCTTCGCCTCGGTACGCAGCAGGCCGAACGGGCCCGAGACCGAGACCCCCTGCCGGGCCGAGACGGTCGTGTTGCCGGTGTTGTGGATCCGGTAGCCGACCGTGGCGTCGCCCTTGGCGAACGGGTTGAGCGAGCCGGCGTACGACAGATGCAGGTCCTCGATCGCGAGGCCGGGCCGGAGGTCGCCGCCGACCCGCAGCTTGATCCGGATGCCGAGGCGGCGTTCCACGTTGATGCCCGGCGTCTCGCCGGGCTGGGTCAGGGAGGTGACGATGCCGCCGACGTAGTCGCCGGGCGTGGCGTTGCCGGGGAGGGTGACCGTGAACGGGACCTCGGCGGTCTTCCCGGGCGGGATCGCGACGCGGTCGTGGTCGGCGTGCACCCAGACGCCGATCCCGAGCGGCTTGCGGTCCCTGGTACGCAGGTCGAGCTGGCCGGTGTCGGTGGTGAAGCCGTCGGCGGCGTAGACGGCCAGGTCGAGCGGGGCGGTGCCGCGGTTGGCGACGATCATGGCGTCCTTGACCGAGGCGCCGGGATTCACGGCGTAGCTGTAGCTCGACCGGTCGGCGCCGTAGCTGTTCGAGGCCGTCCGCACCGTCCAGGTGACGTCGCCGTCGCGGGCCATGGCGGGCGCGGCGGGGCCGGCGACCGCGAGGGCGGCGAGCAGGGCCGCGGCGGCGGTACGGGCGAGGGTGGCGGTACGGGTGCGGGCGGCGACGATGGTCGTCCGGCGCGTTGCGGGCGGGTGCATTTCGGGGTCCTCGGGAGAGCGGGAGTGGAGCGGCGGGGTGGGCATCCTCGCGGTGCCCACCCCGCCGGTGGAGCGGGTACGGTCAGCTGCTCAGCGCAGTGATCGTGAGGGTGGCGCGGTAGCTGCCCTTGTCGACGCTGTCCGGGATCTTCAGATCCAGGTCGGCGCCGAGCTTGGCCGAGCCGCGGGGGTGGCCCTGCTCGGCCGCGGCGAGACCGCGCGAGATGGACAGACCGGCGCCCTGGTCGTCGTAGCCCGAGGGGACCGCCCCGCTGGCCTGCGCGCCGGCGCCGGCGTCGAGCACGTACGGCGTCCAGCCGAGGTAGGAGCCCGGGAACGTCTTGTCGGCGTCCCGGAAGTCACCCACGCTCGCCGAGATCGACCACGGCGCGAGCGAGCGGCGGCTGTCCGACACGAGGATCGGGTTGATCTTGCCGGTCGCCTCGAAGTACGCGCCGTCGCGCTCCTGCGCGGTGCCGAGGTCCACCAGGCCGTTGTAGCCGTCGATCGTCCAGCCGAACTCGCCCGGAGCCGGGCTCGGCACGTTGACCTGGAGCTGCTGGCCGTCGGCGTGGTACGGGTGCACCGTCACCTTGTCGACGATCGAGCCGACCGGCTGGCCCTCGGTGGTGTTGTTGCACCAGTCGCCGTGCTCGACCTCCGAGTTCGGGGCCGCGCAGGTGCCGCTCCGGACGTTCTCGACGACGAGCTTGTCGGCCCGGACCTGCACCTTGACGTAGGTCCGGACGTGCTCCTGGTTCTCGACCGAGTTGTACCAGTAGTTGTCCGGGTTCAGCGGGTCGGCGCCGTTGCCGGCACCGCTCGTCCCGCTGCTGTCCGGCTTGGTGATGTCGTAGTACTTCGAGCCCGAGGCCGAGTTCGCCGTCACGTAGATGACGCCGCCCGGACCGGGGTAGACGTCGGCGGCGCCGGGCTGCTCGGCCGGGTTCGCCTTCTCGCCGTTCTTGATCTCGTAGCTACGGGAGTAGCTGTGGTCGTGGCCCTGGAGCACCAGGTCGACGCCGAGCTTGGAGAAGACGGTCGGGAAGTCGACCCGACGCACCTTGTTGTCGCCGTCCTTGGCGTGCGAGGCCGGCGAGTAGATGGCGTGGTGGTAGACCAGCGCGGTGTACTTGGCCTCGGAACCGTGCTTGTTGATCACGTCGGTGACGTACGCGATGTGCGCCGCGTCGCCGCCGAGCGACCCGTCCGCGGGGTTGCTGTAGCTGTTGCTGTTCAGGTCGATGAACAGCACGTCCTTGTAGATGTACCAGTAGTCACCGCCGGACCGGGTCGACGGGTCCCCGTTGTAGTACGAGGTCGAGCGGTCCGTGTTCGGAGTGAAGAGGTGCTGCTCGTACGCCTTGCCACCGACGTCGTGGTTGCCGATGGTGGCGGCCCACGGGTACTGGCGGAGCTTGTCGGAGGCGAGGAAGGCGTTCCACTGGCTCTCGGTGTTGGCGGTCTCGACCTGGTCGCCACCGGACACCAGCAGTTCGGCGTTCGGGTTGGCCGCGAGCGAGACGTCGAGGGTGTCCAGCCAGCCGGCCTGGTCCTTCGCCACGTCCCCGGACGAACCGATCTGCGGGTCGCCGAAGAACAGGAAGTCGTAGTCGCCCTCGAAGTCCTGGGTCTTGAAGGCGTACGTCGGGGACCAGTTGCCCTCGGTGCCGACCCGGTAGGAGTACGCGGTGTGCTCCTGCAGGCCGGTGATGGTGGCGTGGCGGTTGAAGCCGCCGCTGCTGGCGATGTTCGCCCCGCCCATCGCCGCGAAGGTGGCGGCGTTGGCCGGGAACTCGCCGTTGACGAGCGAGGCGGTCGGGGCGAGCTGCACCGACTGGGCGGTGTCGGCGGAGGAGTACCAGCTCACGATGCGCTGGGTCTCGTTCGCGCCGACGCCGAGGATGATGCCGGTGAGGGTGCTGGGCTCGGCGGCCCCGGCGGCGGTCGTGAGGCCGCTACCGAGGGCCGTGACCAGGCCCAGGGCTGTCGCGGTGACCCCTACGGCCAGGCGACGCCGCACAGACCCGGAGGCCTGCGTGGAGGTGCTGAATCTCATCGAATTCTGTCCCTTTTCCTTACGGATGAGAGGGGTTGCGGGAACGCGAATTCAAACTTTCGCCGCCCGATGAACCGGCCATGAATGTGATCATGCGAATTGGTGGCACTTGCCGGAAGAGCTGCGGGGATTCACCCGCCGAGCAGCCGCTGGACGAACCAGATCAGCCCCATAATGGACACGCCCGCTGAAATGGCGCCCGTCGCCCAAAGGCCGGCTTTTGGCGCGCGATGCCGGAGCACGACCAGCAGCGGGAAAACGAGGGCGATGAGGCCGAGTTGCACGATCTCGATGCCGACGTTGAAGACGAGCAGGGACCAGAGCAGGGTCCACGACCACGCCTCGTCTATGCCGAGGGCGCCCGCGAAACCCAGCCCGTGTACGAGGCCGAAGCAGAAGACGACACCGAGGCGGAGCCAGCCGGCCCGGTCCAGGCTGAAGTGGCCGCGCCCGGCTGTTTCGAGATCCGTGGCGTGGTCGCCGCGGCGCCGGATCCGCCACAGGTGCCAGCCGGCGACCACCGCGATCGAGAGCGCGATGACGGGCTCCACCACCCGGGCGGGCACCTCGACCAGGCCGAGGGCGGCGAGCATAAACGTCACCGAGTGGGCCAGGGTGAAGCTCGTGGCCGCGAGCACGATCTCCCGTGGGCGTCGCGACCCGGCGATGAGCGCCAGCAGGAACAGGATGTGGTCGATGCCGGTCAGCAGGTGCTCGGCCCCCAGGCGGAAGAACTCCCAGAACCGCTCGTACCAGGACTGGCCGGTGGAGAACGACGGGCGGGCGGCGTCCAGCGCGGCGCTGCCCGAGTGGCCGTCCAGCGCGTAGGTGACGATCGTCTTGGTGCCCTTGACGTAGCCCTCGGCGTCGGGGAACAGGCCGGTGCGCACCTCGTGCCGGTCCGCCCGCTCCGGGCAGGCCCAGTCGAGCAGCAGATCCGCGTACGGCACGCCCTCCCGCTCGCCGACGGTGAAATCGCCGAGCCGGGCCGGGGTACAGCCCCGCCCGCCCGCGCTGACCGAGAAGCGCTCGGTGACGTACCCGACGGCCGAGGTCGCGTGGGCGTCGAGCGCCGCCGCCTCGTCCGCCGGGTCGCGGGCCTCGAACGCGGCGGTGCCCGACCGGAAGAGGGAATCGTCGTCCCGGTAGTCGGCGGCGGAGACGACGAAGAGGTCGTACTCCAGCTCCAGCGCCGTCCGCACGTGGCCGCCCCCGCCCGCCGTGACGTGGACGTAGACGGTCGACGAGAACCCGTGTGCCGGTGCCGGCCCGGCACTCAGTACGGCGAGCGCCGCCGCGACGATCCCGACGACGGCGGCGGCGGCAGCGTGGTGGACCCGGCGTGACATGCGGTTCTGGCTCCTTCGGTGTGGCCAGTGCACCGTGCATGCCGCCGGTGAACGCGAACCCCAACGTGGGCGAACCGCTGGCGAACAAACCGCGGTGACGGTCGCCGGTGGACCGATCGCGGCGGGAACTGGGATAGGAAGTAATCCGGCACCTTCCGCCGTCAGCACCGGAGAGGACGACGATCGCCTTGCGCGCCCCGCTTCGGGCCGTTGCCATCCTGGCCGCGGCCGCCGCCCTGGTCACCGGATGCGGCTCCGGCGACGACTGGTCCCGGCCGCACCCCAGCCCCGTCGCCGTCGGCGCGCTCGGCCCGGGGTTCGTGGACCCCTCCGCCGCGCCGACCCCGGAGGGGACCGTCACGCCGCGGCCCGGTTCCTGGGACGGGGTGCACCCGTCGAAGAACTACCGGGTCGTGCTGCTCACCGCGGGTGACGACGCGCCCACCAAGGCTCTCGTCGCGGCCGTCGAGCAGTGGGCCAAGGCCGAGCACGTCGACCTGCGTACGGTGGCCGCCGCCGACGCCCACGACCTCATACCCAGCATCACGAGGGCGATCGAGATGGGCCCGGACCTCGTCGTCAGCGCGGGCAACCAGCTGGTCGACCCGCTCGCGCTGGTCACCGCGAGCCACCTGTCGCAGCGGTTCCTCGTGGTCGGCGCCGAGCTGGCCGAGCCCACGCACAACGTCACCGCCGTCGACTGGTCCGGCGCGTCGTACCGGGGCGAGGGGCTCGGCATGTCCTCCACGTACGACCCCGGCTCCTTCACGGCCGAGCGCTGCGCGGCGGCCGTCCGGGCCGGAGTCGCGGCCGTGCTGCACGACCTGACCGGCATCGTGATCTGGCTCGACCAGATCTAGGACCTGCTCAAGGCCGTTGGCCGGCTATTGCCTGGTGTAGTCGGCCCAGCTCATGTCCCAGACCGTCCAGCCGTTGCCGGGGGCGAGCCGCTTCTCGGTACCGGTCACGGTCACCGGGTCGCCGACCTGTGAATTGCGGTACACCCATTCGGCATTCTCGGTCGAGAGATTCGTGCAGCCGTGGCTGACGTTGTTGCGGCCCTGGTCGTCGACCGACCACGGGGCGGCGTGGATGTACTCGCCGTCGGCGGTGAGCCGCTCCGCGTACCGTACGTCGAGCGAGTCGCGGTCGCTGTAGACCCAGAACGCCCGGCTCTCCCGGCTCATGATCAGCATGTTGCCGGAAGAGGTCGGGGTCTGTGGCGCGCCGAGGCTCACGGGGAAGGTCTTGACCAGTTTGTCGTCGCGGAAGACCTGCATCTGCTTGGTCGCGTTGGTGATCTTGAAGGTGGTTCTGCGGCCGATGGTCGCCGTGATGGTCCGGTCGGTGTCGAAATGGCGGCCCCCGGGCGCCGCCACCCCACCGATCTCGCTCCGTACCGTCAGCCTGGTCCCCGGCCGCCAGTGGTCCCTCGGGCGGTAGATGACCTGGTCGTCGCTGTGCCAGCGCCAGGCGCCGACCTGCGGGGGATCGCTGCGTACGGAGAGGCGCCGTTCCACCTCGGTCTTCGTACCGGCCGGCACCGGCGCGCCGAACTTCAGTACCACCGGCATGCCGACGCCGTAGACCTCGCCGTTGCGCAGCTCCACCGTGCTGGTGACGGGGTCACCGCCCGGCCGGCCGCCGGCGCGGAGGTCGGCGCCGGTGGGCGGGGTCGCGCCGGCGTGCGCCGGGCCGGCGGCGAACAGGACCGCGGTGGCGGTGAGCAGGAGTGCGGTCCCGAGCGCCAGGGCCACACTCACCCGGCGGTTGCTCGGTACTCGGTTCGCTCGCTCTTCGTTCTCCACCTCGGCCTCCATCGGATCGGTTTCCGGTTTCGACTGTCGCGGTGACGCACCCGTCGTCTCTCGACCTCGGAGACGGGGGCGGGCGGTCGGGCGGTGGTTCGCGGGGCCTGTCCGGCGATGGGGGCTCGGTGTGCCGAGCGGGTACCCGCGTCGCGGCGCGACTAACGGCGCGTCCCCGCGTTCCCGCCCGATTCCGCCCCGCCCGCGCCCGGCGTGCCGCCTTCCCGACATATCGAAATTGCGGGGCGTCGCCCGAGTAGGCACCGTTTCGTCGTGAGGGGAGTCACCATCCGGGCGGCAGGAGTGGAGCGCCCCGCCGACCCCGTCCTAGCGTCGGTTGTTCCGCTTCCAGCGGATGCCCGCGCCGGTACGCCGAGTCCTGCCGCCGGTCGGCGGGTCGAAGACGAACCACAGGCAGGAGCGGGGGACCCAGGTTCCTCGGCGCGCGGGAGCGCGCCTCTGGGGTGAAGCCGCCTTGGCGGCCGGGCGACCTCGGCCCGAACCCGACAGCTCACCTCGTAGGCGTGGAGGGGGATACCCATGGCTTTCAGCAGGTACACCGGGCGTCACCACGTCCAGCCGTCCCGCCGGCACCGCCGGATGGCCGCCGCCGTCGCGCTCTCCGGTGCCGCCGGGGTGGCCGCGCTGCTCGGCAGCGGTACGGCCGCCAGCGCCGCGTCGAGCGTGAACTGGGACGCCATCGCCCAGTGCGAGTCCAGCGGGAACTGGCACATCAACACCGGCAACGGCTACTACGGGGGCCTGCAGTTCGCGCAGAGCACCTGGCAGGCGTACGGCGGAACGAAGTACGCGGCCCGCGCCGACCTGGCCACCCGGGAGCAGCAGATCGCCGTGGCCGAGAAGGTCCTCGCGGGTCAGGGCATCGGCGCCTGGCCGGTCTGCGGTGCGCGGGCCGGCGCGTCGACGCCGAGTCCGACGAGCACCACCTCGAAGCCGGCGAGCACCACCTCGAAGCCGGCCGGCACCGCGACGAAGCCGACGGGCGGCGCGTCCCACCGGGGCGGCTCGACCGGCGGCGGGTCCCACCCGGCCGCCGGGAAGGGCGGCTACACCGTCCGGCCCGGTGACACGCTCTCGGCGATCGCCGCGAAACACCACGTCCAGGGCGGCTGGCACGCGCTGTACGAGAAGAACAAGCGGGTCGTCGGCGCCGACCCGAACCTGATCCTCCCCGGGCAGCGACTCAGCCTCTGACGCGTGGCGACCGGGGCGCCCGCGGCGGTTCGCCGCGGGCGCCCCGGCGGCGCCGAACCGTCACTCGCCGTCGGGGAAGGCGTAGCTCGACGGCGGGTTGGCCTGCTGGGCCGGTGTGCCGTAGACGATCGCGACCTCGTCGTGCGCGTGCAGGACGATCCCCGCCGGGTCGCCCGCGTACGGCTTGCCGTTCACGTACGCCTGGAGCACCTTGCCGTCGCCGGCCTTGAGCCCGCCGATCTGGTCGGCCGTGAGCGTCACCTGCCACTCGGTGAAGAACTGGCCGAGGCTGAAGTCGGCCTTCACCGGCGACTCGATGTGCAGCACGCCCGTGGTGTCGTGGGTGTGCAGGGGGCTGATCTGGCCGCCCGCGGCGTCGATGCCGACCTCGGCCGGTACCGTCACCGGCTGCCCGTTCGCGATCACGTCGAGGTGGGCGTGGATGTGCTCGGTCGTACCCTCGGTGCCGAGCATGGGCAGCCCGGCCGCGCGTACCTGGGCGCCGGCGTCCGCCGGCGCGTCCCACGGCGGCTGGTCCGTGCGGCCCTGGGCGGTGGCGAGCGGGGTGGCCGGGATCGCCGGCGGCGGGGCGGCGCTGCTCTTGCTCGGCTGGTGGAAGACCATCACCAGCGCCACGGCGAGCACCACCGCCGCGACAAAGCCGATCATGGTGCCGGTGAAGAGCCGCCGCCTGCGGCGCTCCTGCCGCCTGGCCCGCTCCATCGCCTTCCGGGCCGCTTCGGCGCGTTCCTGCCGGCTCCGGCTCCCGCTTGGCATGCTCGCGTCCCTCCCGTACCTCCTCGCTCAGGGGCACCGGATCGGCGTCCCCGGCCATGCCCGCTGGCACGACGCACCCAAAGATGCGCTGGTCAGGTGGGAAAACGCGGAGAGTTACCTGGACGTTCGATGAGGGTCCCCGAGTAGGTCGTCGAGACCAATGATGAAGCGCGTGTCGGTGGGCGGTGGAGCCGCCCGGTCGCCGCGCTTCGGGCTCATCGCTGCTCTGTCGGGGGCTGGGCCGGCCCGAAGTCACCTTCGGGTTCCCGGCTGATCGCCTCCAGCAGCGCTGGGTCGCTGTACACCTCGGCGGTGTGCCGCCACTGGGACAGCAATACGGCAATCGGGGTCAGGTTGTCCAGGGAGGCGGCGCCCTGAGCGACCGTCACCAACTCGGACAGGAGCTGATCGACGTCCGCTCCGAAGCCCGCTACCGCTCCCGGTCGGTGGAGCGTCAGTACGGCGCAACCGGGACGCTAGTCCGCGCTGGTAGAAGTTCCGATCGACAAACGTCAAATCGGTACCGCCCCGGCCTCCGGCCGGCCGCGGCTCGGCTTGGAAGGTCGTGAGGAATGAGGCTGTGGAGAGGGATCGCCGCCGTCGCGGTGGCGGCGGCGGTTCTCGGCATACCGGCGGCGGCGTCGGCGGCCGAGGCCACGGGGCCGGCGACGGGGGCCGAACCCGCCGCCCCCGGGGCGGTGCCACTGGCGACGACGATCCCCGGTATCGACGTCTCCGCGTACCAGAACCCGATCAACTGGACCTCGGTCAGGAACTCCGGCCAGGCCTTCGCCATCGTGAAGGCGACCGAGTCGACCACGTACACGAGCAGCCGCTTCGCCATCGACTACGCCCAGGCGGCCAGCGTCGGGATGATCCGTGGCGCGTACCACTTCGCCCGGCCCGACAGCGGCGCGAACGACGCGCTGCTGGAGGCGCGGTACTTCGTCGGGGTGGCGGGCACCTTCGGCACCCCGGGCGAGCTGCCGCCGGCGCTCGACCTGGAGGCGAACGCCGGGCTCTCGGTCAGCCAGCTGCAGAACTGGGTGCAGACCTGGCTCGACGAGGTCGAGCGGCTGACCGGCCGGGTACCGATGATCTACACGAACGTCAGCAACTGGAAGAACTGGATGGGCAACAGCACCGCGTTCGCCCGGTACCCGCTCTGGATCGCCCAGTACGGGGTCAGCGCGCCGAGCCGGATCGGCGGCTGGAGCTCGTACACCTTCTGGCAGTACACCGACACGGCGTCGGTACCGGGCATCGCCGGCAACGTCGACGGCGACCGCTTCAACGGCAGCAGCGCCGACCTGCTCGCGCTGGCCCGGGGCGGCGGCGCCGGCCCGTGCGGGCTGGTCACCCTGAACCGCACCGCCTACCCCGACCTCCGGCAGGGCGGCACCGACACCGACGCGGTCTGCGCCGTGCAGACCCTGCTGCGCGGCGCGGGCCAGACCGTGCCGCTGGACGGCAACTTCGACACCGGCACGGCCGCGGCGGTCAGCGCCTTCCAGGGTGCCAACGGCGTGTACGGCGGCGCCACCGGCGTGGTCGACCGGTGGACCTGGACGGCGTTGCTGGCACACGGCGCCAGCTACCCGACCCTGCGCTCCGGCAGCAGCGGCGAGGCCGTGGTCCGGCTGCAACGGGCCCTCACCGCCGCGCTCGGCGTCGCCCTGGACCAGGACGGCATCTTCGGGCCGGCCACCACGGCCGCGGTCAAGAGCTACCAGACGTCGTACTCGCCGCCGTCGGACGGCATCGTCGGCGACGGTACCTGGGGCCACCTCAGACAGGGCCGCTGAACCCCTCGTCGGCGCGGGCCGCTCTGGTAAATTTTTTGCAATCTATGCCGGCATATTGAAGATTGCAGCCGGACGGCCCGCCCACCGACATCTTGGAGACAGCGGTGCGGAAGTCACTTTCGAGGATGCGGGCGCTGGTGCCGCTCCTCGCCCTCGTGGTCGGTTCGAGCCTGGTCGCCCCGGCGGCGCCGGCCGCCGCGGCGAACCTGGAGGGGAAGTACATCCTCAAACCCGACACGTACGGCTACAAGTGTTACCGCATCCCGGCGCTGGTGAAGGCGAAGGACGGCAGCCTGCTGCTCTTCGCCGAGGGGCGCAAGCCCAGCTGCGGGGACACCGGTACGCACGACGTGGTGATGGTCCGCTCCACCGACCGGGGACAGACCTGGTCCGCGCCGATCGCGGTGCACCAGGGCGTCGACACCACCGCGCACAACCCGGTACCGATGGTGGACGCCGCCACCGGTCGGGTGGTGCTGCTGACCACGCGCGCCTACCGGACGGTCTGGCGGCAGTACAGCATGGACAACGGAAAGAGCTGGACCACGCCCGAGGAGATCACCGGGAGTGTGAAGCTCCCGACCTGGCAGGGGTACGCCACCGGCCCCTCGCACGGGATCCAGCTGACCCGCGGCGCGCACGCCGGCCGGCTCGTCGCCGGCACCAACTACACCGCGTCCGACGGGCGGCGCGGCGGCGCCCTCGTCTACAGCGACAACGGCGGGCTGGACTGGCACCTCGGCGCCTACGACGACGGCGCCTACCCGGACCTGAGGGTGCAGGAACTCTCCGTCTTCGAGCGCCCGGACGGCTCGATCTTCGCGTTCGCCCGCGACGAGGGCGGTCCCAACGCCGCCACGGTCGCCTCGGCCGTCTCCACCGACGGCGGGCTCACCTTCTCCACCGGCTTCCGCGCCGGTGCCGCCGAGTCGAGCCTCGCGGTGCCGACCGTCCAGGCGTCCACGCTGGAACTGCGCGCCACCGACAGGGGCGCCCGGTACAACCGGGTCCTGCTCGCCGCGCCCACCCGGCAGGGTGAGACCCGGGAGAACATGACGATCCGCTCCACCTTCAAGGGCGGCAACGAGTGGGTCGACCCGAGCGGGGGGACGGTGATCTACTCCGGGATGTCGGCCTACACCGACATGACGCTGGTGGACGCCAACACCGTCGCGCTCGCGTACGAGCGGGCGGCCTCCTGGTCGCACGGGTACATCTGGTTCACCACCTTCACCGAGGCGGACCTGGGGCTGCCGGACGCGGCGTCGGTCGGCAAGCCGACCACCCCGGACTCGTCCCCGAACGACCTCGACGCGTACGTGCACGGCGGCGCGCGGCCGGTCACCGGCCGGTTCGGCAGCGCCCTCTCGCTGGACGGCACCGACGACCACGTACGCCTGCCGTTCGCCGAGGACCTGGCGGTCAGCAGCGGTGACTTCACCTGGTCCGGCTGGTTCAACTACGGCGCGAGCACGGCGACGCAGGCGCTGGTGTGGGCGTACAACCAGGGCGACGTCTACTCCCAGCTCTGGTTCCGCGCCGAGCCGGCCAACGGTCTGCTGCGGGCCTGGGCGCAGAGCGGCGAGACGCACTTCTCCGTCGCCACCACGAAGGCCTACAACGACCAGAGGTGGCACCACTTCGCGCTGGTCCGGTCGGGCGACACCCTGGCGATCTACGTGGACGGGGCGTCGGCCGGGTCCGCCGCCGTCGCCGGGCTCGGCTCGGTGAGCCCGAAGCGTCCGTTCGAGATCCACCTGGGGCAGCGGCTCGACGGCGCGCAGCGGCTGCGCGGCTCGCTGGACGACGTACGGCTCTACGACCGGGCGCTGACCGGCGCGGAGATCGGCCAGCTCTACTCCTCGAACGTCGCCCTCCCCGACGGCCTGCTGATCCGGCTCCCACTGGACACGGTGGGCTGACCCCGTCGATCTAGGGCAAATCCTTGCTAATGGATATCCACTAGCAAGGATTTGCCCTAGATCGACGGGGCGAGCGGCGCCGGTACGGGTTCGGGCGCGGCCGGCGCGGACGCGCGCGGGACCAGCAGCAGGCGGGCGAGCCAGCCCGGCAGCCACCAGTTCCAGCGGCCGAGGAGCGACACCGTGGCCGGTACCAGCAGCGAACGCACCACCGTGGCGTCGAGCAGGATGCCCGCGCCCAGCCCGGTCGCCAGGATCTTGATGTCGGTGCTCGGCGCGGTCGACAGCGAGACGAACGAGAGGAAGAGGATCAGCGCGGCGCTGGTGACCAGCCGCCCGGTACGGCCGATCCCCTCGACGATGGCGGCGCGGGTGTCGCCGGTGCGGTCGTACTCCTCCCGCATCCGGGCGAGGATGAAGACCTCGTAGTCCATGGAGAGGCCGTAGAGGAACGCGAAGCCCATCAGCGGCACCCAGAAGGTGATCGCGCCGGTGGCGGGGATGTCCCAGAGCAGGCGCGAGCCGTATCCGTCCTGCCAGACCAGCACCAGCACCCCGTAGCTGGCCGCCAGGGAGAGCAGGTTCAGCAGCACCGCCTTCAGCGCCAGCAGCACCGAGCGGAATGCCCGGGTCAGCAGCACGAACGTGATCAGTCCGATCACGGCGAGGAGCAGCGGAAACGGCCCGTACAGCGCCTCCTCGGCGTCCATCGAGAGCACGCCGAACCCGCCGACGCGCGCCCCGGGCAGCGCCCGCACCGCGTCGCGTACCCGGGTGATGGTGGCCTTGCCGGCGTCGCTGCTCGCCTCGTCGCTCGGGAGCACGACCAGCAGCCGGGTGTTCCCGCGGTGCCAGCCGGGGCCGGCCGGGGCGAGGCTCGCGTACGCGCCGGGCAGGTCGTCCAGCGCCGCCGGGCGCGGGGCGTCCGCGGGGACCAGCACCTCGATCGGGGTGAGCACGCCCCCGGGTACGCCCGCCCGGGTCAGCTCGGCCAGCCCGGCCGCGGCGGCCGGCGGGGCCGACCGGGCGAGCGCGTCGCTCCGCGCGTCGCCGAGGTCGATCCGCGCGGCCGAGACCGCCAGGGCCCCGAGGACCAGCAGCGCACCGCCGGCGGCGAGCCAGCGGGCGCGGACCACCCCGCCCGCCCAGGCGCTCCAGCCGCGGCCGACCGTGCCGGAGCGGCGGAGCCGGGGCACGTCGACCCGGTGCCCGACCGTGGCCAGCAGCACCGGGAGCAGGGTGAGGGTGACCAGCACGCTGATCACGGGTACGAGCATGCCGCCGTAGCCGACGCTGCGCAGGAACGGTACGGGCAGCAGCACCAGGGCGATCAGTCCGATCGCGACGGTGACACCGCTGAACAGCACGGCCCGACCGGCGCTGGCCATGGCCCGGTGCACCGCCTCGTCGCCGTGGTGGCCGTGCGCCCGCTCCTCGCGCCAGCGGGTGACCAGCAGCAGCGAGTAGTCGATGGCGACGCCGAGGCCGATCAGCGCCGCCAGGAACTGGACGATGAAGCTGACGTCGGCGATGCCGGTGAGGCCGAGCACGACCAGGAACGTGGTGAGGATCGAGACGGCCGCCACCAGCAGCGGTACCAGGGCCAGCAGCGAGCCGAAGACGAAGGCCAGCACCACGAGCGCGCCGAGACCGCCGATCAGCGTCTCGGCCAGCACGCCGGTGCCGGTGCCGGTGTCGTGCGCCGCGGCGAGTTCGTTCAGGCCGGTGACGTGCACGGTCGCGCCCGGCGGCAGCGCCGGTGTCATGGCCCGGGTGAGCCGCTCGCCGTAGTCGCCGCCGCCCGCGCCGGGAGGTGGCGGGAAGACGAGCCCGAAGACGGTACGCCCGTCGGTGCCGACGAACCGGCGGTCGCCCGTACCGGGGTAGGAGACGACCCGCAGCCGGGGGTCGAGCGCCGCCGCCGCGTCGAAGGCCCGGGCCAGCGCCGGGTCGTCGACGCCGGCGCCGGCGGGCAGCACCACGACCGGGACCAGCGGGTACGTGGTCGCGCCGGTGCCGTACTCGGCCAGGATCGCGTCGTTCGCCTCCTGGGCGGCGGTGCTCGGGAACGAGAACTCCTGGGTCAGCTCTCCCGACAGCCGCCCCGCGGCGGCCCCGCCGGCGAGGAAGAGCACGAGCCAGGACAGGACGACGGCGAGCTTGTGCCGCAGTACGAAGTGGGAGAAGCGGAGCATCATCTCTCCTGTCGGTCGGACATCCCTGGCGGCCGTACGACGCGCGCCGCGCCGCTGCCGTCCGGGTCCCGACGATGCCCGCCCCGGGGGTGCCGGCGCGTCGGGCCGGGGAAGGCAGTTCGGGCTGCCGCGCGGGGAGCAGGGCGGCGGAAACTACATCCCCGGCGGTAGCGGCGCCTACGACCTGCGCGGGACGCGCGGGCGGGCGGCGTTCGTCTACCGTTCGACCATGGTCATGTGGGGGTGGCGCGGCGGCTGGCGCGATCCGGCCACGGCGCTCGGGCTCACCGCGCTGGTGCTGGTCAGCGCCGCGACCTCGCCGCCCGGCCGGGCCCCGCTCGACGCCGGCGGCGTCCTGCTGCTGGTGCTCGCGGGGATGGCGATCGCGCTGCGCTGGCGGGCACCGGTGCTGGTCCTCGGTCTCGCGACCGCCTGCATGGTCGGGTACGAGTTGCGCGGCTATCCCGGGTACGCGCCGCTGCCGCCCGTGCTCTTCGCCCTCTACGCGGCGGTCAAACGGGGCTGTCGCGGTCCGGCCGCGCTGGCCGCCGGGGTCATCGTGATCGGCGGCCTCGTCGGGCAGCTCAGCTGCGACCAGCCGTCCCCCGACGCCGTGCAGCGCTGGATTCTGCTGCTCGGCTGGCTGGTGGCGGCCGGCGTGGCGGGGGAGCTGTCCCGCAAGCACCGCGCCTACCTCGACCAGGTCGAGCAGCGCGCCGCGGAGGCCGAACGCACCCGCGAGGAGACCGCCCGCCGCCGCGCGGGCGAGGAGCGGCTGCGCATCGCCCGCGAGCTGCACGACTCGCTCACGCACAGCATCTCGATCATCAAGGTGCAGGCCGGGGTCGCGGTCCACCTCGCCCGCAAGCGCGACGAGCCGGTCGACGCGGCGCTGCTGGCGATCCAGCAGGCCAGCACGGAGGCGATGCGGGAACTTCGGGCCACCCTGGAGGTGCTGCGCGACGGCGAGGACGGGGCGGGGGCGGGCGGCAGCGGGCTGGACCGGATGGAGCAGCTGGTCGACGGCGCGCGGCGGGCCGGGCTGCCGGTCACGGTACGGGTCAGCGGCCAGCCGCGACCGCTGCCGGCGCCGGTGGACCGCGCCGCGTACCGGATCATCCAGGAGGCACTGACCAACGTCGGGCGCCACGCCGGCCCGGCGGTGACCGCGTCGGTGCGGCTGGGTTACCGGGAGAACGGGTTGACCGTACGGGTGGACGACGACGGCCGGGGCGTCCCGGGCGAGACCGTGACACCGGGGGTGGGGCTGGCCGGCATGCGGGAGCGGGTCAGCGCGCTCGGCGGTTCGCTGCACGCCGGCCCGCGTGACGGTGGCGGCTTCACCGTCCGCGCCGAGCTGCCGCTGGCGGCGTCGTGATCCGGGTGCTGCTCGCTGACGACCAGGCGCTGATCCGCGCCGGATTCCGGGCGCTGCTCGGCGCCGAGGAGGACATCGAGGTGGTGGCCGAGGGCGCGAACGGCCGGGAGGCGGTCGCGCTCGCCGTGGAGCACGTGCCCGACGTCGCCCTCGTCGACATCCAGATGCCGGTCCTGGACGGGATCGAGGCGACCCGGCAGATCGCGGCCGATCCGCGCCTGACCGGCGTACACGTGGTGATCCTGACCAACTACGGCCTCGACGAGTACGTCTACCGCGCGCTGCGGGCGGGGGCCGGCGGCTTCCTGGTCAAGGACACCGAACCGGCGGACCTGATCCACGGCGTACGGGTGGCCGCCCGCGGGGACGCGCTGCTCTCCCCGGCCATCACCCGCCGGCTCATCGGCGAGTTCGTGTCGCGTCCGCCCCGGGGCGGCCTCGGCGCGGGGCTGGAGGTCCTCACCAACCGGGAGCGGGAGGTGGTGGCGCTCGCCGCGCGGGGCATGTCGAACGACGAGATCGCCGCCCACATGGTGATCAGCCTCGCCACCGCGAAGACCCACATCAGCCGGGCGATGACGAAGCTGCGCGCCCGGGACCGCGCCCAGTTGGTCGTCCTCGCCTACGAGTCCGGGCTGGTCACGCCGCCGTCGCGGTGACCGTGGGCCGGCGGCTCGGCGGCGTCGGGCCGGCGGTGGTCACCGCCGGCTGCCCGTACCGGTCGGGATGCCGACGAGCTTGGTGAGGAAGCGGTCGACCTGCTCGTGCGCGGGCGGCCAGGGCAGGTCCGGCTCGTTGAGGCGCAGCGACAGCATCCCGTTCACGGCGGTACGGAGGTCGATCGCCACGGTCGCCGCGTCGTCGGCCGGGGCGAGCCCGGCGTCCATGCAGCGCTGTACCGCCGTCGTGGTGCGCGCGATCAGCACCTCCTTGAAGGGCATGCCGAGGCGCCGGTTGACCTTGCTCTCGTGCAGCACCTTGTATATCCCCGGATGCTCGTGGGCCCAGGCGACCTGGGCCAGGATCCGCGCCCGCAGCCCGCCGGCGGGGTTCTCGTGCGCCGCCTCGGCGTCGTCACCCGTCCGGACCAGTTCCTCGTGGCAGCGCCGCATCGCGGCCAGCACGAGCGCGTCCCGGTCGGGGAAGTGCAGGTAGATCGAGGTGGCGGCGACGGAGATCTCCCGCGCGACGGCGCGCAGGGAGAGGGCCTCGTCGTCGGCGAGTTCGTCGAGCATCCGTACCGCCGCCGAGACGATCTCCTCGCGCAGCCGTTCGCCCTGGCCGCGCGCGTTGCGGCGACGCCGGGCGGTCGGGCTGGGCGAGGACGGATCAGCTGCCATGACCGGGCCATTGTAACCGCACATCAGTTGCGCTACGGTCGTAGCGCTACAGCCGTTCACTTAGAAGGGCTCCTTCCATGGATCTTTCGTCGCCCACCGCCGAGCGTGCCCCCAGCGACGTGCTCGACCGGAACAAGCGGACCGTGCTCGCCTTCTACGAGGCCGGCATCAACCAGAAGGACTTCGTCGCCGCGTCCGCGCTGATCGGCGCCAGCTACCGGCAGCACAACCCGCGGATCGCCGACGGCATCGAGGGTTTCCGGGGCTTCGTCGACCAGATCAGGCGGGACTTCCCCGAACTGCGGGCCGACGTCAAGAAGATCTTCGCCGAGGGCGACCACGTCGTCGCGCACGTGCACGGCATCCGGGTTCCCGGGCAGCCCGGTACGGCCATCGTCGACATCTTCCGCCTCGACGACGGCAAGATCGTCGAGCACTGGGACGTCATGCAGCCGATCCCCGAGGAATCCCTGAACCCCAACGGCATGTTCTGAGGGCCTCCCGTCGGGCCCGCCAGCCGTCGGTCCGGCGTTACGTCGGGGAGCCCGTGGCGTCGAGGTAGACCCACTCGCCGTCCGCGCGGACGAACCGGCTCCGCTCGTGCAGCGTTCCGGGGCGGCCCGACTCCCGGTAGTGGGCGACGAACTCGACCTGGCCCGTGGTGTCGAAGAGGCTGCCCTGGTCGGTACCGAGGATCTCCAGGCGGGTCCAGCGCTGCCGCGGGTCGAGCGTCAGCCGGGCCGGCCGGGTGCGGGAGTGCCAGGTGCGCAGCAGGTAGGCGGTGTCGCCGACGGCGAAGGCGCTGAACCGGGAGCGCATCAGCTGCTCGGCGGTCGCCGCGGTCGCCTCCCCCCGGTGCAGCCGGCCGCAGCACCCCTCGTACGCGCCGCCCGAGCCGCACGGGCAGCGTCCGGTCGTCTCGTCGCCCGTGCTGGAGCGGGTACCGCGTTTCGCCACCGGCCCATTCTGCCCGCCGTCGCGGACGGTCCCGTCCGGAAGGGGCCCTCGCCGCCGGCGGAAGCGACGGCGAGGGCCCGCACACCTCACCAGGCGGACGGTGCCGGCGGCGCGACCACCGGCGGGCGGTCGTCGCAGGTGATCGTGTTCGGCAGCTCCCAGGGGGCGAGCCAGGGGCCGGTGGTGCCGCCCCCGTCGTTGCCGCCGAGGTCGGTCAGGGAGAACTCGGAGCCGGCCGGCGTGAAGTGGAACGAGCCGCAGTTGTTGACGCCGACCGCGCCGACGTTGCGGGCGTCGACGTTCTCGAAGGACGCCGAACCGGCCACCCGGGCGCTCACCACCGAGGTGCCCGTACCGTCGACCCGGATGTCCCGGAAGCGGACCCCGGTGATCGAGTAGAGGTCCTTCACCGACCACTCGCTGACCAGCATGATCGCGTTGTAGGTGTTGTCGAGGTAGTGGTCCCCGACCACCTGGATGTCCGCGTCGATGTTTTTCTCCAGCGCGTAGAACCAGATCGCACCGAGCCCGATGTTCCAGTTCAGCTCGTACGTGCCGGCCCGTACCGTGGTGTTGTTCGTGATCAGCAGGCGCCCGGTGAAGGGCTCCGCGCCGAAGCGGGACCCGACCTGGATCGCGCTGCCCTCGCGGACCGGGTCCGCGACCAGGTTGTTGGAGACCGTGTTGTCGGTACCGCCGTAGATGGCGATGCCGTTGGCCAGCACCGGCGTCTGCACCGTGTTGTGGTCGAAGGTGTTGCCCGCGTTCGCGGTCCGCTCCGACCACATGGCGAGGGCGTCGTCGCCGGTGTTGCGGAAGAAGTTGTTCGACACCACCGAGTTCGTGACGCCGGTGTGGAAGTTCAACCCGTCGGCGATCTGGTCCACGACGACGTTGTTGGTGATCCGCAGGTTCGTCATCGGACCGTCGAACCACATCCCGACCTTGGTGTGGCTGATGTGGAGACCGTCGATGGTGGAGTCGCTCATCGCCCCGCCGACGCCGTTGACCTGGTCGGTGTCGATGCGCTCGCGGACGTCCCCCTCGATGGCGAAGCCGGAGAGGTGCACGTTGCGGCTGCCGCCGGCCGCGGCGTCCCGGCCGTAGAAGCCGACGCCCGTGTGCACCGAGCCGTCCGGGGCCGGCGGGTCGAGCGCGACCTCGCGGCCCTTGACGATCGTGTACCAGTTGCCCGCGCCCTCGATCGTGACGTCGTCGACGATGATGTGCCGGTTCACCTGGTAGGTCCCCGGCGGGAGGTAGACCTTGAGGCGGGCGCGCTTCGCGAAGGCGATCGCCCGGTCGAACGCGTCGGCCGAGTCGCGCCGGCCGGTCGGGTCGGCGCCGAACGCCAGCACGTTCGCGGCGGCGAGGCTGACCCGGGGCGGGGCGACCAGCTGCGAGTCGAGCAGGTCGACGACGGTCCAGGCGGCGTTGGTCCGGGCCGGCGCGGTGAGGCGTACCCGGTCGCCGGCGCGGTAGGTGCGGCCGAGCAGGAGCCGCTGCTCGTCGTAGAAGTGGTTCGGCCGGAACGGCTTCGCGACGACCGGGGGCGGCGTGGTGGCGGCCGGCACGCAGTTGCACTCGGTGATCCACCAGTCCGGGTGCAGCAGGTCCGCGCCCGGGTCGTTCGAGAACGGGTACTGGTTGTAGAGCCAGGCGTACCGCGAGGTGAGCGTGATGGTCCGGCGCGCGCCGCCGTTCACCGTGACGTCCAGCGGCGCGGTGATCCCGCCGCCGCCCGGCGCGTCGGGGATGCTGTAGCGGACCGTGATCGCGTTGGCCGTGGCGGGCAGGGCGAACTCGACGTACTGCCCGGGGGCGAGCCGGACCGCGCGCCGGCCGGAGGCCTCGGCCGGCAGGGTGTAGGCCGCCCGGTCCGGGCCGATGACGGTACCGTTCGTCGCGGCGCTCTCCGCCTCCTGCTCGACGAAGTCGACGCGGGCGCCGCGCCCCGCGACCAGCGACGGGTCCAGGGCGGCCCGGGTGACGACCGGGGCGGCGGCGGGGTGCCGGGGCGGGCCGGCCAGCGCCGGGGTGCTCCCGCCGCCCGCCAGTACGCTCAGCCCCGCCGCGACCGCCGTCGCCGTGACCCAGCGGGCCGGTCTGCCGGATCGTCGCCCCGAGGTGGCTCCGATGGTGCTCCGTGACATCGAATCACTCGTTTCTCTCGCGGTGCCTGCGATGGATGGCGGGGCGCCGACCGGCGCCCGAGTACCGGAGCATCCCCAGGGGTCTGGCTGGCGGGCGGTGAGGTCCCGGACCGCCGTTCACAGCTGCGAAACAAAACTGGAGCGGTCATGTTATTGCAGAAAACTGTCCACATTCAAGCGCGGAATTGTCGTCTTCGTGGCGCAGTGATCGATGCCGGGCATCGATATAGACAGTCGTTGACCCCGTTGCGCGCCGTGATGTAGCGTTCGCCGTTGGGTGACGGCCCGACCTCGGGGGAGCGGGCGGCCCACAACGGGGAGGCCGGCCGATGGCGCGCCTGTACTTGTCCTCGTCAGCACGCGCCGGATCGAGTCGTTCCCGGCGACCACGGGGCGCGTGGCCGTGGAGCGGGAGCGGGCGTCACCGTGCCACCCGGCTGGGCGCCGCGCTGCTGACCGCCACCGCCGCCTCGGTCGTGGTGGTCGGGCCGGACCCCGCCGAGGCAGAGCCCGCAACCGTTCAGCCCGCGCCTGCCGAGCCCGCGACGGCGCGGCCCGCGCCTGCCGAGCCGTCCTCGTCCGGCGCCGCGCTCGCCGCGCCCGTGGTGGGTACCCGGTCCACCGTCCCCACCACCGGCTGCGTCACCGGCTCCGGCCGTCCGGCGGTCGACACCACCACGCCCGAGCTGCGGGCGGTGGTCAGCGACGCCGACGGCGGGTCGCTCTCCGCGAGCTTCGAGTGGTGGTCGGTGACCGGGACCGCCCCGATCGGCTCCGCGACGGTTTCCGGGCTCGCCTCGGGGGCCACGGCCGCGACGGGCGTACCGACCGGTGCCCTCGCCACCGGCGGCAACTACCGCTGGCGGGTTCGCGCCTCCGACGGCGCCGCCGCCTCGGCCTGGTCGTCCTTCTGCGAGTTCACCGTCCGGACCACGGCACCGCCGGCCCCGAACATCGTGGCGCCGCTGTTCCGGGAGACCGCCGGTGCCGCCCGCCCCTTCGACCTGAGCACCTACTCCGGCGCGGACTCCTGGCTGCGGGCCCGGTGGCCGCTGCACGAGGGTACGGGCGGCTCCACCACGGACACGTCGTTCTACGGACGGTTCCCGCTGACGCTCAACGGTGCCGCCTGGAACCCCGACGGCGCCGGCGCGTCGCTGACCTTCAACGGCACCGGCTCCTCGGCCGCCACCGACCGGTCCGTGGTCGCCACCGACGAGGACTTCACCGTCACCGCGTGGGTGCGCCTTCCCGCGGGCACCACCGGCACCCGTACCGTGCTGGCCCAGGAGGGGAGCCGGGGCAGCGGCTTCTTCCTCCAGTACACGGGCGCCTCGAACCGTTGGGCCTTCGGCCGGCATGCGGCGGACACCGACACCGCCGCGACCGTCGCCGCCACGTCGGTCGCCACCGCCCGCCCCGGCGTCTGGACCCACCTCGCGGGCGTCTACGACGGGATCAACCGGCAGCTCCGGCTCTACGTCGACGGGCTGCCCGTCGCGACCACCGCCTTCACCACGCCGTGGAACGCCCGCGGTGCCCTCGTGCTCGGGCGCGGCAAGCGCGCCGGCGCCGCCGCCGACTGGTGGTCGGGCGGCATCGACGACGTACGGGTCTACGAGGGCACGCTCGGCACTTCGGAGATCTCGGAACTGGCCAACGAGGTCGGATACGAGTACCAGCTCGACGACGCGCCGGCGCCCACCTCGACCACGGCGACCGGTTCCGCCCGGGTCGTGGTCACCCCCGCCACGGTCGGCGCGCGGACGCTGACGGTACGGGCCCGCAACCGCGCGGGCCAGCTCTCCGCGCCGGCGAGCTACCCGTTCGACGTGCTCAGCCTCGCCCCGCCGGAGCGGCCCGAGACCGCCACCACGCCGGAGATCCCGTGCGTTACCGGCCCGGGCCGGCCGGTGCTGGACACCACCACGCCGACACTGCGGGCGCGGGTCGGCGCCGGCGAGGGATGGCTCTCGGTCCAGTTCGACCTCGCGCCGATCCCGTACCGGGACGGCTTCCACAGCGCGGACGTCTCCGGCACCGGCCCGGACTTCTCGTACACCGTCCCGCCGGGCGTGCTCGCCGACCACGTCTCGTACGCGTGGCGGGCCACCGCGAGCGCGGACGGTGAGCCGGGTCCGTCCTCGGTCGTCTGCGAGTTCACCGTCTCCGCCCCCGAGCCGCCCCCGCCCGCGGTCCGCTCCGACGACTACCCGGACGACGGCTGGCGGTACGGCGGCGCCGGCCAGCCCGGCTCCTTCGGGTTCCGACCCGGCCTGAACGCGGCGCACCGGCGCCTGCAACTCGGCTTCCACGAGGGCGCCGGAAACACCGCCGGCGGGGAGGACCTCGGGCCCGGCGTCACCCTGAGCGGCGGGGCCGGCTGGGTGGCCGACCCGGCCGGTGCCAGCCTCGGCCTCAACGGCACCACCGGCTACGCGGTGAGTGAGCCCGGCGTGCTGCAGGGCGACGAGGACTACACCGTCGGTGCCTGGGTGCGGCTCACCGGCACCGGCGCGGCGGCGACGGTGCTGAGTCAGGAGGGGACCCGGCAGAGCCTGTTCCGTCTCGGCTATTCCAGGACCGACAACAGGTGGGCGCTGACCCTGCCGTTGACCGACGCCGACAACGCCGCCGTCGCGAAGGCGCTGGCCACCACCGCGCCCCAGGCCGGCGTCTGGACACACCTCGCCGGCGTACACGACTCGGCGCGCAAGGAGCTGCGGATCTACGTCAACGGCCGGCTGGAGGGGACCGCCGCCTACTCCGCCCGGCTCCGCAGCGGCTCGGAGCCGTTCACCATCGGCCGGGCCCGGGTCAACGGCGCGGCCACCGAGTACTGGCCGGGCCAGGCCGACGACGTCGTGGCCTTCACCCGGACGCTGACCGAGGCGGAGATCGCCGGCCTCGCCGGGACGAGCGGCTACGTCTACCAGTTCGACGGGGCGCAGCCGGTCGACGTGCCGGCGCGTGGGCTGGCCCGGGTGGTGTTGACGCCCGAGTACCACGGCGAGCACACGCTGAGCGTCCGGCGCCGGGACGCCACCGGCGCGCTCGGCGAGCCGACGACCTACTCGTTCCTCGCCGGCACCACCGGCGCGCCGGACCGACCGAGCCGGCTCGCCACCGAGCCCGCCACGGACTGTCGTACCGGCCCGGACCGGCCGCACGTCGACACGGCCACGCCCCGGTTGAGCGCCTTCACCGACGATGCCGACTTCGACGACCTCACCACCACCTTCGAGTGGTGGGCGGTCGACGGCGACAAGGTCGGCGAGGCGACCGTCTCCGACTGGTCGGGTCAGACGGTGTCGGTCGAGGTACCGGCCGGGGCGCTGGCCGAGGACGGCGCGTACGCCTGGCGGGTCCGCAGCGCCGACGCCGGTGCCGCGGGCGGATGGTCACAGTGGTGCGAGTTCACCGTGGACGCCGTGCCGCGCTAGCCGATCGCCGGGGTCACGGCGTGCCGGCGGCGAGCTTCAGACAGTCGACCATCGCCCGCTCGGCCTCCGGGTTCCCGGCCGGCGCGCCGTCCGCCCGACCGGCCAGGAACGCCTCCCGCTGCTCGGGCGAGGCGTACTCCAGGTACCAGTCGGCGAGGCAGTCGACCGCCCGGTCCGGCGTACCGGCCATCTGGGGGTCGGAGCGGATCTTGTCGGCGATCTCCGCCCGGGTGGGTCCGTCGTCGCCGCATCCGGCCAGGGCGAGGGCGAGCCCCAGCGCGGTGAGAACGGCGGCGACCGGCCGGAGAAATGTGACCATGACGTCAGCCTATGCGACCCGTCCGGTCTCCGCACCATCTCGGGAGCGAAGCCGACATTCGGTTCAGTGAGGCAAATATCAATCGAACAAGATCAATTGGAATTTGAGCAATCTGCTTGCTGGACGTGATGTCTGTCGAGGCCGGATGGCACGGCGCGGTGCCCGAAAGGGCAGCGTGCAACGTGACACGGGAGCTGCCTTTCCGGATAGACGGACGTCGACTAAAGTCCCAGACGTCAATGTCATGAGGTGCATCAGCGATCCGGGCAATTGACGGTCGCGCGTGATCTACGGGGGAATCAATGCGCCTGAAGCGTTTTTTCCGTGCCCAGTCACGGCTGCTCACCGCGTCGGTCGCGGCCATCGTCGTCGCCGCCGGTCTGCCGGCCGGCGGCGCCTCGGCCAAGCCGGTGGAGGACCCGCCGGGAAGACCGGCCGCCGCGCCCGCGCCCGCCGGCCCGCGGGACTACTTCTACGACGCCGCCGGCCAGCTCGCCGGGGTGGTCGACCCGGCCACCGGCTCCGCCGCGTACCGCTACGATGACGCCGGCAACCTGCTGGAGACCAAGCGGCTCGCCACCGACGCGCTCGCCGTGTTCGCGCTGGTACCGGCGCGTGGGCCGGTCGGTACCACGGTCGAGATCGGCGGGGTAGGCTTCGCCGCCACCGCCGCCGGCAACACCGTGACCGTCGACGGCATCGCGGCGCCGGTCACCTCCGTCACCACGAACCGGCTGAAGGTCGCCATTCCCGCCGGCGCGACGGCCGGGGTCGTCGCGGTCACCGCCAACGGCAAGACGGCACAGAGCCCGCGACCGTTCCGTGTGGAGGCCGGTACCGGCGCGCCGAGCATCACCGCCGTCTCGACCGACCGGGGCAACAAGAACGACCTGGTCACCATCACGGGCACCGGCTTCGACCCGGACAAGACCCGCAACGTGGTGATGTTCCACCGCACGGTGGCGCAGGTGCAGACCGCGAGCCCGACCAGCCTGACGGTACGGGTACCGGCCGCGGCCTCGTCGGGGCGGATCTCGGTGCGTACCCCGGGCGGCACCGCGCAGAGCGCCAGCGACTTCCTGGTCGCGCCGCGCGGCTTCGTGATGGCCAACCTGGTCTACGCCGGGCGGGTCGGCGCGGGGAAGCCCGCGATCACCGTCTCCGTACCGGCCGGCAAGTCGGCGCTGGTGCTGCTCGACGGCATCGCCGGTGAGCGGGTCAACCTCAAGTTCGAGAGCAACACCATCCCGGTGCGTTCGGCGCTCTGGCTCTACACGCCGTACGGCGGGAACTTCGCCCGCGGTACCCTCGGCGACCCGCTCGACCTCTGGGCCGGCGGCGTGCTCAGCCAGGACCTGCCGAAGCTGACGGCCACCGGCACCTACCCGCTCGTGATCTCGCCGAACGACGAGGCTGCGGGCTCGGTGAAGATCACCGCCTCGAACACGCTCACGGGCACGCAGTTGAGCGCGGACGGGTCCGGCGTGCCGTTCCAGATTACGGTGCCGCAGCAGCCCGTCGAGTTCCCCTTCGCGGCCACCGCCAACCAGTGGCTCAGCCTCGGCCTGACCGACGTCAGCGAGCCGCGCAACACCATGGTGGTGCGGGCGACCGCCCCGGACGGCAGCTACTTCAGCTGGACGGCGTCGCTCACCCAGTACACGCCCACGATGATCTTCAAGCCGAAGGTGACCGGGACGTACAAGCTCTCGATCACCTTCGGAGCGAACGAACTGGGCTTCGGGCGGGTATGGCTCTCCACCGTCGTCAACGGCGCCACCCTGGCGATCAACGGCGCCGCCGTGGAGGCCCGGATCCAACGGCCGGGGCAGTCGGTCCGCCTGCCGTTCTCCGGTACCACCGGGCAGGTCCTGCAACTCGGCTTCACCGAGAACACGCTCCAGGCGCACGACCGGCCGCAGTACCCCTCCACGATCATGACGGAGCCGGACGACGTCCAGGTGGAGATGCGGGCCGGCACGGCGGAGACCCGGGACGTACCGACGCTGCGCAAGACCGGAACGCACAGCTTCTTCGTCACCGGCTGGCAGGCCGTCGGCAGCATCAAGGCCTGGCTCTCCACCACGGCCGAGGCCGGCGAGATCACGGTCAACACCAAGAAGGCCGTCACCGTCGACCGGCCCGGGCGCGACGTCTGGTTGGACTACAACGGCGTCAAGGACCGACCGCTCTACCTGACCACCACCGACAAGAGCCTTCCCGGCGAGGTGACCCTGCGGCTGTACCGGCCGAACGGCACCTCCGCGCTCTACAGCGGCCGCACCATCGACGTCCCGGCGCTTCCCGACACCGGCAAGTACCGCATCCGGGTCGATCCGGAGTCGCCCGGCACCGGGCGGGTCTCCGTGGTCGCCGTCGAGCCGCTCGACATCGGGGCGCTGGCGATCGACGCGGCACCGAAGCCGGCCGCGGTGACGCTGCCCGGGCGGCGGGTCGTGGCGACCTTCACAGGTCAGGTGGGTCAGCGGCTGGCGCTGGGCGCGACCGGCGACATCCAGTGGCTGGTCACCCGCGTCTACCGGCCCGACAACACGCTGCTGAACTACTACGGCGCCATCGACCTGCGGCGCGGCCAGGACCTGCCGGCCCTGCCGGTCGCCGGGACGTACCGGATTGAGCTGACCCCGTACCAGGAGGCCACGGGCGATCTCGGTCTCATGGTCTACGGCGAGGCGGACGGCGGGAAGCTGGAGATCG
Source organism: Micromonospora sp. NPDC049559 (assembly GCF_040676675.1). Lineage (NCBI taxonomy): Bacteria > Bacillati > Actinomycetota > Actinomycetes > Micromonosporales > Micromonosporaceae > Micromonospora > Micromonospora sp. NPDC049559. Next base: position 107,798 of record NZ_JBFAPK010000015.1, read on the forward strand.
GCGGTCCGGCCAGGACGATCACGATCGAGAAGCCCGCCCAGAACGGCCGGGTCACCTTCGACGCGGCGGTCGGGGACGCGCTGGAGTTCGAGGTCAGCGGTCTCGCTTGGGACTACCTCGGGTACTACGCCCTCTACAACCCGGACGGCAGTGCCCTGCAGTCCCGTACGGCCATCATCCGTCGCGTCACGGTGATGCCGGCGTTCCGGGCCGCCGGCACGCACACGATGACGTTCGACATCTCCGGCGGCCCGACCGGCACCATCCAGGTGAGCCTGCGGCGCAGGGCCGTCCTGGCGGACTCCGGGCGGACGGCCGAGAAGCGTCCCGCGGCCGAGGAGGTCGCTCCGGCGCCGGCGTGCACCACGCCCGCGATGACGATCGGGGCGCCGGTCGCGCCCGCGCCGGTCCAGGCCGGCGAGGCGCGGACGCCGTTCGAGCCCCGGCCCGAGCCGAAGCCGGCGGCCGGCTGCGAGGACGCCCCCTGGACGCCCGACGCGAAGAACCTGGGCGGCCAGGACTGGACCACCCGGCGCGGGCCGGTACCGACCCGCGAGCGCGCGTTGCAGTTCCCGGTCGGGATGACGGGGGTGGTCGGCCGGGTGCTCGACACCGAGGACCGGCCGTTGGTGAACGTCACGGTCGGCGTGGGCGAGCGGAGGACGACCACCGACGCGAACGGCCTGTTCGCCCTGACCGGTGTCGCGGCCGGCCACGTCTCGCTGCGGGTGGACGGGCGCTCCGCCGGCGCGAAGGACCGCCGGTACGGGGTGTTCGACATCGGCGTCGAGGTGGCGCGTGGGCAGATGCTGGTGCTGCCGTACACGGTCTTCCTGCCTCGGCTCGACCGGGCGGGCACCGTGACGGTGGCGAGCCCGACCACACGGGAGGTGGTGCTCACCACCAGGGCCATTCCCGGGCTGGAGGTGCACATCCCGGCCGGGACGGTGGTGCGGGACGCCGACGGCAAGGTCGCGACGGAACTGAACCTGACGGCGATCCCGATCGACCGGCCGCCGTTCCCACTGCCGCCGACGAAGGTGCCGGTCTACTTCAGCGTCCAGCCGGGTGGCGGGGTGCTCTTCCCCGAGGGCGCCCGGATCATCTACCCGAACTACACGAAGGAAGCGCCGGGCACTCGGACCCAGTTCTGGAACTACGACCCGGACGGCCGGGGCTGGCACGTCTACGGCCTGGGCCGGGTCTCGGCGGACGGGAAGCAGATCATCCCGGACCCGGAGGTCAAGTTCTACCGGTTGACCGGGGCGATGACCGCGGTGCCGGGGATGAACCCGCCGCCGCTGGCGCCACGGGCCAACGGCTTCCGGGTCGCGGACCCGGTCGACCCGGCCACCGGCCTGCTGGTGGACGAGTCGGTCGACCTGGTCGTCGACGACGTCATGCCGATCCAGATCAAGCGCACCTACCAGCAGGGCGACCCGGACATCCGCTCCTTCGGCGTCGGGATGAGCTTCGACTACGGGATGTTCCCGTGGTCGCCAGGGACGATCGGCAACTTCGACTTCCAACAGTTCGACCTGATCCAGCCGGACGGCAGCAAGATTCACTATCGGCGTACCTCGCCCGGCAAGGACTACGCGGGCGCGATCTTCGCGGCGGACCCGACGCCCACCCGGTACGACGGCTCGACGGTGGCCTGGAACGGCGACGGGTGGGACGTCACGCTGCGCGACGGCACGGTGATCGTGCTCGGCGACGAGTCGCCGATGCAGGAGATCCGCGACAGGTACGGCAACACCACGACGATCACCCGCGCCACCTCGGCCCCGGGTACCGACGGCAAGGTGCGCCAGAACGGCGCGATCACGCAGATCACCTCGCCGAGCGGCCGGTGGGTGAGGTTCGGCTACGACGCCGGTAACCCGCCGAAGATCACGGGGATCGAGGACAACCTCGGCCGGAAGGTCTCTTACACCTACGACTCCACCGGGCGCCTGCGCACCGTCACCAATGCTGAGCAGGGCGTCACCGAGTACACCTGGGACGCCAACGGTCGGTTGAAGACCATCACCGACCCGCGGGACATCACCTTCCTGACCAACGAGTACGACAGCGCCGGCCGGGTGTGGACCCAGAAGGCGGCCGACGGCGGGCTCACCAAGTTCGACTACACCGCCGTCAACAACGTCATCACCGAGACCCGGATGACCGACGCCAGGGGTCAGGTCCGCCGGTTCACCTTCAATCCGCAAGGCTCGGTGCTCACCGACACCCGGGCGTACGGCACACCGCTGGCGCAGACCACCAGCCACGAGTACGACGCCGCCGGGGTCCGGCGGACGGCGACGGTGGACGCGCTGAACCGGCGTACCACCTTCGTCTACAACGCCAAGGGCCAGGTCACCGAGACCACGGCGCTCGCCGGCACGGCCCAGGCGCGGACCGAGAAGTTCGAGTACAACGGCGCGTTCGCCGAGCTGACCAAGACCACCGACGCCTACAACAAGTCGACGATCTACGAGCGCGACACGCGCGGTGCGCTCAAAAGCATCACCGACCCGATGAACCGCAAGACCACCTACGTCGTGGACGCCGGCGGTCTCGTCACCAAGGTCACCGATCCTGCGAACAAGTCGGTCACCATCGACTACGTCGGCGCGGACCCGGTCCGGGTCACCGACCAACTCGGCCGGGTGAGCCAGAGCGCCTTCGACCCGATCGGCCGGGAGATCCGGAGCCTGGACCCGCGGGGCGCGGCCACGGACACCCGGTACGACGCCGCCGACCAGATCCGCTCGGTGACCGATCCGCTGGGACGCACCACGGAGTTCGAGTACGACCCGAACGGCAACCAGACGAAGGTCGTCGACGCGCGCGAGGGCGCGACGATCTTCGGGTACAACAACATGGATCAGCTCGAATCGATCACCGACCCGTTGGGCGCGGTCGAGCGCTTCGAGTACGACCCCAACGGCAACCAGAAGAAGCACCTCAGCCGGCGCGGCATCGTCACCGAGCGCGACTACGACGAACTGGACCGGGTCAAGCAGACCCGGGTCGGCACCGAGTCCACCATCGACCACACCTACGACGCCGGGAACCGGCTGCGGCGGACCGAGGACTCCGTCGCCGGGGTGACCACCGCCGAATACGACGACCTGGACCGGCTGACGGTCGAAACCACCCCGCAGGGCACCGTCTCGTACGCGTACAGCGCCACGGTGCGGGACCGGACCATGACGGTCGCCGGGCGGACGCCGACTCGGCACGTCTACGACGCCAACGGGGACCTGGCCGAGATCCAGCAGGGCGGCACCGCCGTCACGACCGTGGGACGGGACGTCGTCGGTCGCCCCGAGCGGGTCGGCGTGCCCGGCACCGGCGTCAGCCAGACCTACGCCTACACCGACGCGGGCGAGGTCCGGTCGATCACCTATCGCGCGGGCACCACCGTCCTCGGCGACCTGGGGTACGAGTACGACCCGGCCGGGCAGCCGGTCCGCAACACCGGCGCGTACTCCCGGACCCAGTTGCCGGCGGCGTTCGGGCCGGCCACGTACGACGCCGGCAACCGGGTCGAGACGGTCGCCGGCGTCCCCGTCAGCTACGACGCCGACGGGAACCTCACCTCGGACGGCACCACCACCTACACCTGGAACGGCCGGGGCGAACTCACCGGGTTGTCCCGCGAGGGCTTCTCGGCCAGCTTCGGCTACTCCACCGACGGGCGGCGGCTCGGTCGGACCGTGAACGGTGCCACCACCAACTACCTGTACGACGGGCTGAACCCGTTGCAGGAAAAGGTGAACGGTGCGGTCACCGCGACGATGACCAGCGCCGGCACCGATGGGTGGCAGCTGCGCGAATCGGGTGGCACGACCAGGCGGTACCTCACCGACGCGCTCGGCAGCACGCTGGGCCTGGTCGACAACGCCGGAGCGGGGGCTTCGTACGCGTACGACCCGTTCGGCGGCACCACGGTGAACGGGGACGACGGCGGCAACCCGTACCGGTACACCGGCCGGGAGGACGACGGTACCGGGCTCTACTACTACCGCGCGCGCTACTACAGCCCGGTCCTGCAGCGCTTCATCAGCGAGGACCCGATTGGGTTCGCGGGCGGCGTCAACCTGCACGCCTACGTCGGCAACCAGCCCACGGTGCTCAGTGACCCGATGGGCACCAAGCCGGTGGGATCACGGGGCGACGCCAGTTCCTACTTCGGCGCCTACCCCAGAGCGTTCCTCGACCAGGCCGCCAAGTACGGCAAGGCCGGCGTTCGTGAGCTCCCTGACGGCCGAGTCCGCTTCTACGGTGAGATCTCCCAGGCACGCACGCCCGGTGAAATGGTTGGTCGGCGGCTGGTCCGAGAGTGGAATCCCGATACGGGGGCGACCCGGATCTGGCATGAGACGCTGGATCACGCGGGAAATGTCCGGATCGTTCGACCCGATGTCAACGTCACGGGCGGCACCAAGGTCCATTATGTGTTCGACCGAAACGGAAACTACATAGGGACGCGTTGATGTCGGATGTGCTAGCCGAGGCCAAGCGCTTGACGGCCGGGCTCGTGTCGGGGCAGGTGAGCCGCGAGGACGCTGCCGACTGGGCAATGGATCGGATCAGGGACGAGGAGGCGGACTACGCCAGCGACGCTGCTCTCTGGTCCGCGCTGGACCGCCTCGCGGGTGCCGATCTCCGTACTGACGTCGGCTCCTACCTGCACGGACCGGAGGACTTCCGGGCCTGGCTGAGCGAGCTGGAGAGCTGAGGCCCGTTTCACAAGGCCATGCCCTACCGCGCCGGCCGCAGGCGACGACCGGCCGGGTTGTGAACCGGCGGAGGCCCGAACCGACTGCACGGCTGCACGAACCAGGGCGATGGACATGGGGGAGGACGCGATGGGAAACACCAGGGAACGTCAGCGGTGGCTGTTGTCACGATCGCTCGCCGGCGCGGCCGCGCTGGCGCTGGTGGCCGTGGCCGACGCTGCACAGGCGGCACCACCGGCGGAAGGGCCGATCCACGTGCCGGCGCGGGCGGCGGTCGTGGAGGGCCGGTACATCGTCTCCTTGAAGGGCGCGGCCGGGCCGTCGGTCCAGTCGGCCGCCGGGGCCGTCGCCGGCCGGTACGGCGGCCGGGTGGAGCGCACGTATCGGACGGCGCTGAACGGCTTCGTGCTGACCGCCACCGAGGCGCAGGCGCGGCGACTCGCCGCCGACCCCCAGGTGGAACGGGTGGAGGCGGACTCGATGGTCCGGGGCGCCGACACCAGGCCGTACCCGATCTGGAACCTGGACCGGGTCGACCAGCGCTCCTCGGTGCTGGACGACGCCTACGGCTACCCGGCCGAGGCCGGCGTGGGCGTGACCGCGTACATCCTGGACACCGGGATCCGCACCACCCACACCCAGTTCGGCGGGCGGGCCACGGTCGGCTTCGACGCCATCGCGGACGGCTGGAACGGCCAGGACTGCAACGAGCAGGGGCACGGTACCCACGTCGCCGGTACCGTCGGCGGCGCGACGTACGGCATGGCGAACCGGGTGAACCTGGTCTCCGTACGCGTGCTCGGCTGCAACAACCTCGGCACGGTCAGCCAGATCATCGCTGGCGTGGACTGGGTTACCCAGAACGCGCAGCGCCCCGCCGTGGTCAACATGAGCCTCGGCGGCGCGGAGTCCGCGTCGGAGGAGACGGCGGTCGCGGCCTCGATCGCCTCGGGAATCACCTACGTCGTGGCGGCCGGCAACTGGGAGCAGGACGCCTGCGGCTACAGCCCCGCCGGGCTGCCCGCCGCGATCACGGTGGGGGCTAGCAACACCATCGGCGAGCGGGCCACCGGCTGGGGCGGCGACCAGCCCGGCTCCAACTACGGCTCCTGCCTCGACCTCTTCGCGCCGGGGGAGAGCATCAAGTCCGCGCACAACGCCACCGACCGGGCCACCCGGGTGCTGCGGGGCACCTCGATGGCCGCGCCGCACGTGGCCGGCGCCGCGGCGCTGGTGCTGTCGAAGTACCCCGACGCGACACCGGCCCAGGTGGCGAACCTGCTGACCAGCCGGGCCACGCCAGACGCGGTACGGGCCGACACCCTGCGGGGCTCGCCGAACCGGTTCCTCTACTCCGCGGAGGTCATCGATCCGCCGGCCGCACCAGCCCCCTGATCGGCGATCGATGACCAACGCCCACGACGGGATCAGTCGCCGCGTCCTCCTCGCCGCCGTCGGTGCCGCCGGGCTGACCGGTGCCGCCGGCTGCGACGGGGGAGACGCGGCGTCCCCGGCCGGCGACCCGCGAACGCCGGCCCCGGCCGGGACGGCGGCGGCACACCAGGCCGCGATCACCGCACCATCGCCTGGTGCGACGCTGCTGGTGGCGTATGACGTCGAGGCGCCGGACCGGGCCGGCCTCGAAGCCGCGCTGCGCGCCGTCACCGCCCGGGTGGCGGGCGCCGCGGCGACCGTCGCGGTGGGCGCGTCCCTCTTCGACGGCCGGTACGGGCTGCGCGCGCCGCGCCTGCTCACGCCGATGCCCGCGTTCCGCGCCGACGCGCTCGACCCGGACTGGTGCCACGGCGACCTGCTGGTACAGGTCTGCGCCGACGACCCGGAGCCGCTGGCGGTGCTGCTCGGCCGGCCGATCCCCGGGCTGCGGCGGCGCTGGCGGATCGAGGGTTTCCATCCGCCCGGCGGGACCGGGACGCGCAACCTCTTCGGCTTCCGGGAGGGCGCGGGCAACCCGGACACCGAGGACCGCGAGCTGATGGACCGCCTGGTCTGGGTCCAGCCCGGCGACGACGAACCGGCCTGGTGCGTCGGCGGCAGCTACCAGGTCGTACGGCTGATCCGGCTGGCAATGCCGACCTGGGACGCGGAAACCACCGAGCAGCACGAACGGGTCTTCGGCCGTGGCAAGGAGACGGGCGCCCCGCTCGGTCGGTCCCGCGAGTCGGACGAACCCGACTTCGCCGCCGACCCGGAGGGGCGGGTCATCGCCCTCGACGCGCACATCCGGCGGGCGAATCCGCGTACCCCGGGCAGCGAGCGGAACCGGATCCTGCGCCGCGGCTACTCGTACCGCCGCGCCCCCGAGGTGGCCGGCACCCAGGACGTCGGGCAGATCTTCATCTGCTTCCAGCGGGACGTCGAGCTGGGTTTCGCGACCGTCCAGCGCCGACTCGCCGGCGAGGCGCTGGAGCGTTACACCCTGCCGTTCGGCGGAGGCTACTACTTCGCGCTCCCCGGTGGCACCGGCGACGGTGACTACCTGGGCAGCGGCATGCTGCGCGCAACCTGACCGAGGCGCGCCGGGTGCGGGCGGCGTGAGCCGGGGTCCGAGCCCACCCGCGCCCGGGGTCGCGGCGGCTCAGCCGGCCCAGGGCTCCCTCGTGGTGACCACCGGCCGGCCGGTCCGGGCCGACTCGCCGATGGCGAGGCTGATCAGATGGTCCTGGCACGCCTCGGCCAGCGGGTACGGCTCCGGGCCCTCCTGGCGCGCCCACGCGCCGGTACGGACCATGATGTCGGCCACCGCGATGTCGTCGTCGGAGAGACCGGTGCCGGCGAACGGGTTCCGGTAGACCACCCGGCCGTCGAAGCTGATGTGCTTCAGGTCGAGCCCTTCGAGGTTGAGGTCGATCCCGGTCTGGCGGCGCACCAGCGCCGACTCCACCGGCGTCGTCGGGTCGGCGAGGCGTACCACCCGGTCGTCGACGATCTCGCCGAGCGAGCCGCGTACCACGATCCGCCGGCTCCGCAGCGGGTTCCACCACTGGTTGTCGGTGAAGTCGTACAGGCCCATCCGCCCGCCGAAGTCGATGGTCGCGAGCGTGGTGGTGAGCTGCTGCGGCGTACCGTCGCCGCTCCAGCCGGCCGGCGACAGGGGATTGGCCAGCGGCGCCACGAAGGCGCGGGCGTCGACCTCCGCGGGGTCGTGGCCGACGTCGAGCAGGCCCCGGATCAGCGACACTGCGTGGTACAGGTGGGTCGAGGAGAGCTGCACCGAGGTCGGCTCGCCGACCAGGCCGGCGCGGACCAGCTCCAGCCGCGCGGAGTGCCCGGGCATCAGCAGGTACTGCTCGGCCACCTGCACCAGCCCGCTGCCGCCCACCTCCGACCAGAGCGCGCGCAGCCCGTCCAGGTCGGGCGCCGGCGGCGTCTCGGCGAGCACCGGTACGCCGAGGCCGACCAGCTCGCGGGTCGCGCCGGGCGTCACCTCCCAGGGCACCGACACGATCACGAAGTCGGGCCGCTCGTGGGCGAGCAGCTCGGCCGTCGAGCGGAAGGTCGGTACGCCCCACTCCGCGGTCACCTCGTCGCCGCGCGCGGCGGTGCGGGTCACCACCCCCGTGGCGCGCAGCCGCTGGGGCAGCAGCCGCGCCAGCCGCAGGAAGAACAGGCCACGCCAGCCGCTACCGACGATGCCGAACCGGGTCTCCGCGGTCATCTCCGCTCCTCACCTCGCCCAACCCTGCCTTGTCGATCATTGTCCGCCCGGCGCCGCACCGCGACGCCGGCCCCGGCCCGGCGCGGCCGGCGCCCGGACAGGCGGCCTCCCGTACGACGCCGGGCGGCCGGCCGGACCCCGTGGGGACCGGCCGGCCAGGGGCGTACCGACCGGTCAGCGCCGCCAGAGCACGGCGGAGGTGGTGGTCGGGTCGAGCAGCGCGTCACCGCTCCAGCCCAGGAACGACGACTGGGGCAGGTAGTCCGCGCCGAGCAGGAAGCCGCGCTGGATCGCGGTGACGTGCACGGCCGAACCGGGGTCGGTACCGACCACGACGCGGTGCGCGGTGATCTCGGCGATGTCGGCCACGGTCGTGCCGGCCGGCAGCTCGACCGTGGTCGCGGCCGGGTCGTCGCGCTGCAACGACCAGGTCGGGTCCACGTGGTGCGAGAGGTAGCGGGTGTCGTCGCCGACGAGGCGTACGCCGAGCGCGACGCCGACCCAGGACGAGCCGGTGTTCGCCGGCTGGGTGCTCTTCTGGACCACCGCGTACAGGTAGTTGCGCTGGTCGCTCACCTCGGGCGTGGCCGGCGCCCCGGCCGACGCCGGCTCGATCTTGCCCTCGCGGATCAGTCGCATCAGCATTCCCTTCGTGAGGGCCGGCGCTGTCCGACCGGGCCTGGCGCCACCCGGCGGTGCCGGGTGGTCGCGCCGGTGCGGACCCGCGAGGAACCGCGCGGGCGCCGGTCAGGCCGGTGAACGGTACCGACAGCCGCGATGTGTATCGATCGTGGCTGACCGGCCGGCCAATGCGGGGCGACCGGATGTTGAAGAGCACGCGTCGCGGGCGACTACCGCCGCCCCGACGGCCGTGACGCCCGCTGCACCAGGGCCTCCGCGACGTCCCGGAGTTTGCGGTTGGAGTCCTGGGAGACCTTGGCGAGGATGGCGAACGCCTCGTCGGCGGTGCAGCGCCGTTCGGCGATGATGATGCCCTTGGCCTGTTCGATGATGGCCCGGCTCTCCATCGCCGCCTGCATCTGCTGGGCCAGCGTCGCGGTGCTGTCGTAGAGGTGCACGTTGGCCAGCGCGATCGCGGCGTGGCCGGCGAAGGTCTGCGCCACCTGCACGGCACCGTCGAAGGCTCCCGTTCGGACCCCGTAGAGGTTGAGCGCGCCGACCACGGCCTCCTGGATCGGCAGGCCGACCGAGAGCGAGCTGAGCACCCCGGCCGCGTGGGCCCGCCTGGCCCAGCGCGGCCACCGGCTCTCGCCGGCCATGTCGCTCACCACCATGACGCTGCCGGTCGTGGCGGCGTCGAGACAGGGACCGCGTTCGTTCTCGTACTGCCATTCGTCCAATTTCAGCGCTAATTCGCCCGTGAACGCCGGAGTGTGTGCCTTTTCTCCGCGAATCAGCGTCACGGATACGTCCTCGGCGCCGGGAATGGCGCGCTTCGCCAGCCTGGCTATCCGAGCCAGGACATCGTCCAGGTCGGTCTCGCTGAGCTTGATCCGGCCCAGCTCGGCGTAGGCGTCTGTCAGATCGGGCGATGGCTGTGGCATAACGTCGGCGTCCTTGCAAAACCCGGCGGTCACTGCCGGAACATCTTCCGGGCAGGACACTTTGTGGCGATCCGCGGTCCACGAATCGCTGCACCGGATCCGTTCGGGTGGATCCGGGACCGGCGCCGCTGCTTGACGCTCGCTCGCTGACGCCCCGCCGGGCCCCAGCTACAGAAGCCGTATCTTACGGCCCGCCCCGAACGAACGATCAGCGGGTCGTGCCTCCGCGTGTGGTGGTGCCGCCCTTCCGGCCGCGCCACCCGGGTCCGACAATGATCAGCGTGCGCGGACCGAGAATCGCCCGTGGCCCGGACGGCTCGCCGCACCCGCGGTCTAGGCGCCGTGCTGTCCAGGGCGCGGTTGCGCGGCCCGCCGCACCAGCGCCTCGGCGACGTCCCGGAGTTTGCGGTTGGCGTCCTGCGAGATCTTGGCGAGGATGGCGAACGCCTCGTCGGCGGTGCAGTGCCGTTCGCCCATGATGATGCCCTTGGCCTGTTCGATGACGGCCCGGCTCTCCATCGCCGCCTGCATCTGCTGCGCCAGCGTGACCGTGGTGTCGTAGAGGTGCGCGTTGGCCACCGCCACGGCGGCGTACCCGGCGAACGTCAGGGCCAGGGTTATCGCGTCCTCGTCGAAGGTCCCCGGCTCGCGGCCGTAGACGTTGAGTGCCCCGAAGACCCGCTCCTGGATCGGCAGTCCGATCGAGAGCGAACTGCCCACCCCCGCCGCCCGGGCGTGTGCGGCCCACTCCGGCCAGCGCTCCTCCGAGGCCAGGTCCGGAAGATCCATCACCGCGCCGGCACGCGCGGCGTCCAGGCACGGTCCGCGCCCCTGCGCGTACTGCCACTCGTCCAGGCGCAGGGCGAGCTGGCCGGTGAACGCGACGGTGTGCGCGCCGGAGGCGGGCACCAGCGTGACGGAGACCTCCTCGGTGCGGGGGATCGTCCGTTTCGCCAGCCGGGCGACGTGGTCGAGCACGCCTTCCAGGCTGGTTTCGCCCAGTTTGATCCGACCGATCTCGGCGAACGCCTCGACGGGGTCCATGGGCAGCTGCGCCATGCGGGCTCCTCGGGCCGGTGCGCCTGCCACACGCTGGACGTCGGACGGCGTGGGGATGGCATTCCGGACGGCTCGTCCGGGTTCCGCGCGGGCGGCCCCGGGACCCACGTCGTTGCTGGCAGCGGTCTCGCGGCGGCGCGAGACGGGCCGGCTACCGGGCTTCAGCATACGGGCCCGCACCGGCGCGGGCGCCGCGCGATGGGTGACCCGCGTCCAGTGCACGCGAATGGCGTACCCGTACGCCGGTGGTTAAGCTCGGAATGGGTCAAGCCGCGCGCCCGTGCCGTATTCGTCTACCCAAAAGGCGCGCCGATGCCCCCACGTCCATGCTCTACCCGATCATTGCCCGGGGGGCGTCGTGCCCGGCCCGCCGCCGTCTCGGTGACCGATTCGGCCGAGCGGTACGCCTTCCGGGTACGCCGCCACAACGAGCCGAGCGACCCGACCGCGCTCGTCTCGGCCGACCGGCTGGTGGTCGTGGTCTCCGGAGACGTCGACCTGGCCACCGCGCCCAGCCTGCGCCAGGCGTTGGAATCCGCCATCGACGTCCACCCCGATGTCTGCTGCGACCTGCGCGAGGTGACGTTTTTCAGCGCCGCCGGAATCAGCGCGCTGGTATACGCCAGGCAACGCGCGGATCGGGCCGGCTCGCGCTTCCACATTCGGGGAGCACGCGGAATAACGCGCCGGATTCTGCGGATAACCGGACTGGAAATGGTGCTTTCAGCCTTGCAAGTCGGGGATGCGGAAAGCATGGCGAACCCTGACGGGGAGCCGGTCGGACAATAGGCCGCCGGAGAAAGTCGGACCGCGCGGGCGTGGAACGCTTCGGCGAGACCTGGTTTCGCGTGATTCTGGCCGGTGGCGGTTCGATGCCGTGTCCGCGGTGTGGTGCGAGGTCGAGTTGGCCGTCGAGGGCGTCGTCGACCGACCCGCGCTCGGCCAGACACCGCGGTCCAGCTAATGCTCGGATGTGCGTGCGAGTAGTCCACGGGTGGGCACCGACCAGATTGGTTCAACGGGATGACCGTGCCTGGCCAGGATGCTGTTCGCGGCCATGATGCCGCTGGTGGCGGCGCGTTCCATCAGGGCCGCGGGGACCGGCAGGCTGACCCAGTCGCCAGCGAGGCTGAGACCGGGCAGTCGGCTGCGGACTCCCGGCCGGTGTGCGTGGGCGCCGACCGGAGCGCCGGCGGCGTCGTACCCGATGCGGCAGCGCTGATCAATCGTGGCCAAGCCGGTGACCTCGGGCCACAGGTCGGCCAGTTCGGTGAGCATCATCTCACCGAGCTTGTCGGCCGTGACGTGGTCGGGGCAGGCGTAGGCGTGCAGTTCGACGACGGCGCCGCCGGTGTGCTGATGCCAACGGCGGGCGTGGTGTTCGATGCGATGGTAGAGGCTGACCGAGTCGAGCAGGTCCGCCCCACCGATGCTGGTGAATGGCGCGCGGTCGGGATGGACGTCGCTGGACAACCAGTAGCGGGCTACCGCGTAGGGCGGTCCGCACAGCGGTCGCTCGGCGAACCGAGCGAGGCGGGAATCGGCGATGGTCACCTCGGGCGAGCGGGCCAGGAGGGTGCCGGCCGAGCGGGCGTCAACGGCTAGGACCACGTGGGCGATCTCGATTTGTTCCCCGGTGGCCAGGTGGACCTGCCAGCCGGTCGGGGCCGCCGGCAGTAGGCGAGTGACCAACGCGTCGGTGCGCACGCGACCGCCGTGGCGTTCCAGGTACTGCCGTAACGGGTCCCAGATGGCGCTCTGGTAGTCGCCGTGCGGCGCGTCCATGCCCAGTCCCTCGGGGTTGGCCAGGAAGTAGAAGTGAAACATGGCCACCAGTTCGGCGGCGGACATGTTCGCCGGGTCGTCGAAGAACGAGTGGGCAAACACATTGAACAGCATGGCGTTGGCCCGCTCGGTCAGATCGAGGCTGGCCATGAAGGCTTCGGCGCTGAGGTGATCGAGCTGCCGGTACGTGCGGCGGGTGTCGAACGCGAGCAGGTGGCGTGCGGCGCGGTGGTTGGCATGTATCAGCTCCCGCAGCCGAAGGCTGGGCGAGCGGGCCAACAGTGCGGCGATGCTGATCGGTGGAGTGCTGGGTAGCCGGTCGAACTGTTCGTCGGGCCAGCGGCGGGAAATCACTGGGTAGCTGCCGAGCGGTTGGAGCAGGCGGCCCGTGAGGTCGATGCGGGACAGGACGCTACGCCAGTTGTAGTACTGCCGAAAGAAGCCGTGGAAGCCGTGATCCACAGGTTGCGTCGTTCCGTCGGGTAGGTGGTGGATGGTCGCGTCGAGCCGGCCTCCCAGACGCGGTGCGGCCTCGTACACGCAGACCGGCACGCCGCGTTCGGCCAGCACGAGCGCCGCGCTCATACCGGCGATCCCACCTCCGACGACCAGCACGGGGCCAACCGGCACCGAGGTGCCGCCACGGCTCACGCCCGGATGGATCTGCAGCCTGGGTGCCACGCCGAACAGGCGACCGACCAGCCGGGACAGCGACGCCATCAGCGGATTTCTCGGCTGATGCCGCTGGTCGGCTGAGTCAACACGCGAACCCCCTGACGGCCCAACCCTCATGCGACACTACCGGTGGGCCGGCGCGGAGACCCGTGTTCGCAGGAACGGAGTAAACCGATCAGAATCACGCGACACTAGCGCTGGGAGTCGGTCGTCCCGTCCGGGACCCGGACCGTGAGCGCGCCCGGCACCGCCCGAGCCTTGAACCTGGTCACCGCCGCGCGGGCCCCGCCGTCGAGCTCGTAGACCATCGGCGCGCCGAACCTGACGTTGATCTTCCTGCCCCGGGTGATCCGTACGAAGGGGGACTCCTCGGTCCGGCCGACCGCCATCCGGCCGAGCGTACGGGCCCATTGCAGGACACCGTCGGCGGTCGCCACCCCCACCTCCAGGCAGCCGTCGTCCGGGCGGGCGTCGTCGAAGGCCGGGATGCCGCCGGTGATCGTGCCGACGTTGCCGAGCAGCACGCAGCTCGCCTCCCCGTCGAACCAGGTGGTCCCGTCGACCCGGATCCGGGTCGGTACCGGGTCCCGCCGGACGTGCCGGAGCCCGGTCCAGACGTACGCGAGCCGGCCCAGCCGGCCCTTGAGTTCCCGGTCGGCCTGGCCGATCAGGTCGCCGTCGAAGCCGGCGCCGGCCATCACGGCGAAGTGCTCGCCCCCGAGTCGCCCGAGGTCGAGCCGGCGGTCCGGCCCGTGCAGGCCGATCCGGACCGCCTCACCGAGGTCCTGCGGGATGCCCAGGTTGGTGGCGAGCAGGTTCGCGGTGCCGGCGGGCACGATCGCGAGGGTGGCGTCCGAGCCGGCCAGCGCGTCCGCGCAGCGCTGCACCATCCCGTCGCCGCCCCAGACGAAGACGAGTTGGGCGCCCGCGCGCAGCGCCTTGCGTACCTTCTTCGGCGCCTTGCGACTCTTCGGCACCTCGTACCAGAGCAGCTCCTCGACGCCGGCGCCGACCAACCGCGCCCGCAGCTCGTCGAGTCCGCCGCCGAGGCTCTTCTTCCGGTGGGCGACGACGGCGACCGTACCGGTCCGGGTACGCGTCGGCTCGGTCGTGGACGCGGGACGGCTGCTCCCCGAGGTGCTCATGGCACGCTTCTTACCCAGCCGCGCAGCCGCCCACGCCGGGCCGACGGACGCCGCCCACGCCGGGTCGCGGCTGGTGACGATCACCAGGCTCGTCGCGCCGGGCAGGAGCGGCCGTACCTGGTCGGCGTCGCGGGCGTCGTCCAGCAGCAGCAGGGTCCGGCGCCCGGCGCCGGCCGGGCCGGCGGTGCCGCCGGTACGCCGTACGGCTCGGGCACCTCGCCGACCAGCACGGCCCGTTGCAGCCGTTGCAGCGCGGGGTTCGGGTCCACCCCGAGTTCGGTGCGGAGGAAGGCGCGCACCTGCCGGTACGCGTCGAGCGCGTCGGCCCGGCGGCCGGCGAGGTGCAGCGCGGCGATGAGGCGGAGCCAGAGCGACTCCCGGGCCGGGTAGCCGGTGGTGAGATCCCGTAGCTCGACGATCGTGGCGGTCGCCGGTCCGGCGGCCAGGTCGAGGTCGATCCGCCGCTCGGTGGCGGCGAACCACTCCTCGATGAGCAGCGGGACGACGTCACGGTCCAACCAGGGTGACGGTACGCCGGTGAACGGGCGACCCCGCCACAGCCGCAGCGCCGCGCGGAGCAGCGCCAACTCCGTGCCGGGCGTGGCGGCGGTGCCGGCCCGGTGCACCAGCGTCCGGAACCGGTGCAGGTCGACGCTGTCGGCCGGCACGTCGAGCTGGTACCCGCCGCCCGTCGTGGTACGGATGAGCTGCTTGCCGAGCAGCTTGCGCAGCCGGGCCACGTACGTGTGCAGGGTGGGGCGTACCCGGTCCGGGGTCTGCTCCGGCCAGAGTTGCCGGGTCAGGGCCTCCACCGGTACCGGCCGGTTGGCCGAGAGCAGCAGCGAGGAGAGGAGCACCCGCGTCTGCCGGGCCGGTACGGCCACCCCGGCGCCGGCGTCGTTGATCTCCCACGGTCCGAGGATCCGGAAGTCCCAACCCGGTTCCGCGTCGGCCGTGGATGCACCACTGTCCCCGTGTCCCTGTCGCATCGCGCCCCCCGTGGCGAAATCCTGCCTACCGAGGGCTTTTCTAGCCGGCCAACGATGTTCAGGCTCGGTACGCCGAGACTGAACAACAAGCGCCGAACAACTCCCGGCGGCCGGTCGAGGCCGCCGCCACGCGGCGCGGGGTTCAGCGGCGGCGGGTTCAGCGGCGGCGCGCGTCGGTGACGAGGGTGTCGTGCAGCGACCAGTAGGCGGGCTTGGGGCGGTACGACTCGTCGAACGGCAGCGCGGCACCCTGGCCGGGGAAGTCCCGCCCGACCCAGGAGTGCCGGTCGGTGAAGCCCCACGTCGTCACCGAACGGCACGCGGTCACCGCCAGGCAGGCGCGCAGTACGCGGGCGTAGATGCCGGCCTGCGTCTCCAACTGCTGCTGGGTCGGCGGTAGCGGCAGGCGCACATCCAGCTCGGTGATGGCGACCTCGACGCCGAGGTCGGCGAAGCGGCGCAGGTTCGCCTCGAAGCTCTCCGGCAGGCTGGCGCGCGCCACGTGGGTCTGGAAGCCGACCCCGTCGATCGGTACGCCCTGCGCCCGAAGCTCCTTGACCAGCTGGTACAGGTAGTCGCTCTTGGCGTTGACGCCCTCGACGTCGAAGTCGTTGATGAACAGCTTCGCGTCCGGGTCGGCCTCGCGGGCCCAGCGGAACGAGTCGGCGATGTAGCCCGGGCCGAGCCCACGCAGCCAGACGCTGTCGCGCAGCCCGGCGCCGTTGCCGAGCGGCTCGTTGACCACGTCCCAGCTGTCGATCCGGCCCCGCCAGTGCGCCACCGTGTTCTGCACGTGCCGCCGCAGGATCTCGCGGAGCTGGTCGGGCGGGTAGCCGCCGTCCGTCACCCAGGCCGGAATCGTGTGCCAGACCAGCGTGTGACCGTGAACCCGCTGGCCGTTGCGCTCCGCGAACTCCACGTACGCGTCGCCGGGCGCGAAGTTGAACTCCCCGGGGCGCGGCTCCACCGTGCCCCACTTCAGGGCGCTCTCGGGAGTGACGCCGTTGAACTCCCGCGCGACGACGTCCCGGTACGCGGGGTCGTCGAAGAGCGCGTCGTTGACGGCGGCGCCCAGGTAGAGCCCGCACGGCGCCGCGAGCGCGCGCAGGCTCGTCGAAGGACTGGGTGCCGGCGCGGAGGCCGTGCAGGCGGGGGCCGGAGTGGACGTCGGCGCCGACTGCGACGGGCGGGACGGTCCCGGATCACCGGGCCGGACGAAGGCCGCGACGGCGGCGACCACGACGACGGTGAGCACCAGCAGCGGAGTCACGTACCACATGTTGCGGCTTCGATCAGCCGGCATAGACACCCATTCCTCCCCGCGGCGACAACCGCCCGGCAGGACGGGCGTCCATGATGATAGCTTTCCAGCTCGGTCGGCTTGAAGGAGCGCCCGGCATGACCGCACCCTCGACCCTCGTGGCGGCCGACCCACCGGCGTCGCCCCCCACGCGACCGCCGCTGCGGCGGCGGCGCCTCGCGCTGCCGGTCGCGGCCGTCGCGCTCGCCGCCGTCGCGGTCGGCGGCACCGGCCGTGAGATGTGGAACGACGAGTACTCCACCTGGTACGCCACCACGCTCACCTGGCCCGAGTTCCGCCAACTGCTCGGCAACATCGACCTGGTGCACGCCCTCTACTACGTGGCGATGCGGCTCTGGACGGGCGCGTTCGGCGACTCGGTGCTCGCCCTGCGGCTGCCCTCGTTCCTCGGCATGGCGGTGGCGGCCGGCGCGCTCACCGCGCTCGGCCGGCGCCTCTACGGCGGGACCGTCGGGGTGAGCGCGGGGCTGATCTTCGCGGCGTTGCCGGCCGTCTCCCGGTACGGGCAGGAGGCCCGCTCGTACGCGTGGGTGACAGCCCTGGCCGTACTGGCCACGCTGGCGCTGCTGCGGGCGCTGGAGCGACCGTCGTGGCGCCGGTTCCTGCTCTACGGCGTGACCCTGCTCGCCCTGACGTACCTGCACTTCGTCGCCGCCACGGTGCTCGCGGCGCACGCCGCGCTGGTGTGGCGGGCGGCCCGGCGCGGCGGCGGGCGACCGGTGGCACGCGCCTGGCTCGCCGCGGTGCTGGGGCTGGTGCTGACCGTGGCGCCGCTGCTCTACGGCGCGTCCGGCCAGTCCGCCCAGGTCGAGTGGATCAGTCGGAGCCGCCAGGCGGTCGCCCGCTATCCGGGAGACCTCTTCGGGTCCGCGGCGATGGCGTGGGTGCTGGTCCCGATCGCGCTGCTCGGCGCCGTGGCGCTCTGGTACGCCCGGCGCGGTCCGATCGCGCCGCTGCTGCTCTGGGCGGTCCTGCCGCCGGTCTTCTGCTACCTCGCGCACCCGGTGGCGCACATCTTCCTCGCGAAGTACGCGCTCTTCACGCTCCCGGCGTGGGCGCTGCTGGCCGGCGCCGCGATCGCCGTACCGGTCCGCGCCCTGCGGCGCTGGCTGGCGCCCGCCGACCGGGTGGTGGTGCTGGGGCTGGCGCTGCTGCTGGTCGCCGCCGCCGGGGCCGCCGGGCAGGTCGAGGTGCGCCGCAGCCCGGTGGCCGGCGAGGCGGACTTCCGTGCCGCCGCGCAGGTCATCGACGACGGCTATCGGCCGGGCGACGGCATCGCCTACGCCGGCTTCGACCCGTCCCGCCCGATCCGCCTGCCCCTCGCCTACGAGCTGCGTACCCGGCCGCGCGACGTCTTCCTCGCGGTGCCGTCGAACCGGACCGGACGGTACTCCGGGGTGGAGTGCGTCGACCCGGTGCCCTGCCTGGGCGACGCACCACGGCTCTGGCTGGTCGTCGGCGGCGGGCGGCTGGACCCGGTGGACGCCTTCCCGCCCGTACGGGCCCAGCTGCTGCGCCGCGAGTTCACGGTGGCCGAGGTGGAGCGGCTGCCCCGAGTGGACGTGGCCCTGCTCGTCCGGCGCTGACGCCGGCCGCGCCGGGCCGGCCCGTGGTAGCCGCTCCTCGATGCCTCAGTGCTCGGCGGGTCGCGCCTCGCCGAGCACGCCCGGTACGACCTCCTCGTCGCCACCCCAGACCATCTCGTCCTCGGTCAACCAGGTCAGGTGCTCGCCGGGCTCGTCCTCGCCGGACTGGCCGTGTCCAGCGGCGGAGCGCCAGTCGCCGCCCCGGCCGGTGCCGGCCGCGCTGCGCGTCGAGCCGGCGGCGGCCCGGTTGCCGTCCCCACCGGACGCGCCGAGCACGTGGCTCGCGGCGGCGCCGCTCAGGCTGCTCGCGCCGACCCCGCCGCCCCCGGTGCCGGGGGTGCTTCCGGCGGCCGAGCCCAGCCCGCCCGCGCCGCCGCCGGGCGCGCCGGTCACCGGCTCGCCGCCCGCGCCGAGCAGGCTGGTGCCGGTGGCGTCGTCGGTCGAGACGCCGGCCAGGGTCGTCGGCGCCGGCCCGTAGTCGGTCGGGGCGTCCGGCCCGATCGGCCAGCCGACCTGCTCGAACGTGGTGACCTGGTGCGGGATGATCTCCTCGTCGCGCTTGCCGTCCTGCCCGTACGGCTTCGCGGTCGGCGCCTGGCGCGGACGGGTGCCCGGCGGGGTGCTGGCCGGGTCGACGGTGCCGTCGGGGTCGCCGTCGGGCAGCTCGACCGGCGGGGTGGTGAACTCGGCGGGCCAGGTGGCGTGCTCGGTCACCCGGTAGTCGGCGGCCAGTTCGGCGACGAGGCGCGCCATGCGCTGGTGCGCCTTCTCCTTTTCCTCCTCGTCCTGGTTGTGGCCGAGGGCGCCGCCGACGATGCCGCCGATCACGGTGCCGCCGGGGCCGAAGAGGGAGCCGACCGCCGCGCCCTTGCCCGCGCCGCTGATCGTCTTGTCCAGGTCGTCGGTCTCGTCGGGCGACTCGGCCTGCTTCTGCGCGTCCTTCAGCGCCGCCGACATGGTCACCAGGCCGGAGCGCATGTCGTCGAACTCGCCGGCCAGCGTCTCGGCGTAGGAGGCGACCAGCTCGACCCGGCGCTGGAACTCGCGGCCGGCCGCGCTGTCCCAGTTCGGGGCGAGCCGGCGCAGGTCCCGGCGGAGCGAGGCGGCCAGTCCGTTGGCGGTGTCCTGGATGGACTTCCAGGACGTGGCCAGGCCGTCGACCTGCTCCGGCTGGCCGGCCGTGAGCTTGGCGTACAGCTCCTCGTGGCTCAGCCGCTGGTACCGCTCGTAGTACTCATCGGGCATCGGTTCGTCCACCATCCAGCACCTCGCCCACCGGACGCATCACCCTCGCGATGTCGTCCGAGTTCGCCCTGTTGCGCGCCTCGGTCGTGCGGTAGTTGTGCATGATCGTGTCGGTCGCGGTCCGGGTGGCGCTCACGGCGCGCAGCAGCCGCCGGGCCCGCGCGAGCGAGTCCTCGTGCAGCGCCTGGTAGCCGGTCGCCGTCTCGGTGGCGTCCTGGAACTCGCCGAGCGCGGGAGGCTTGTCGTGCAGCTTGGTGCTCAGCGTCGTGAGTATCGCGTTCGCCTCGTCCAGCCGCGCCTGCAAGGTCTTGTGGAAGTCCTCCAACGAGAGGACATCCACCCTCGTGCTCTCGTCGCCCACCGCGATCCTCCCCGTTCCCCTCGAACTGCCAGGCTAGCCCACCGGCGCCAACGAAATCGACCGCCGTAAGGGTGGTTGATCGGGCGCGCTATGCGCCCGCGCTGGGCGAGGCGGCGGGCGGTCCCGCCGAGGGCTCGGACTTCGGCAGGAAGCGCAGCGCCGCGGCGGGGTCCAGGGCCGGGCCGGTGGGGATCAGCGCCAGCAGGTATGACGGTACGGGGACGGGGGTCGCGTCGGGATAGCCGAGCGACTGCTGTACGGCCGGCGCGTCCTGCCTCGGCAGCGCGTACTTGATGCCCTGGTCGGTGACGAGGTAGCGGGTCGCACCGGTGGCCGGCGTGCCCGGGGCCGGCAGCACCTGTACCAGCGCGCCGTGCCCGCCCGTCAGGAGCACCCGGTCGGCCAGCCGGACCCCGTCCAGTCCGACCTGGACCGGGGGGAGGTTGGCCGAGGCCTCGGTGAGCCGCTCGTCCGCCCGGGTGAAGAGCTCGATCGTGGTGAGCTGCCCGCCGTTCGGGCTGGCGTCCCGGTAGCTGGCGCAGACCATGGCCGGCTCGCCGCCGCCGTTGCGCAGGCGCGGGATCTCGTTCGGGAATCCGTCGGGCTCGAACCGCGGGTTCCCCTGCACCGCGCCGGCCGCGCTCGCCGAGATGTCGACCACCTGCTGTCCGCCGGCCAGCAGCAGCCGCGCCATCGTCTCGCCGATCGTCACGAGCCCCCGGTCCAGCAGCAGGTAGAACTGCTCGCCGGAGCGGTACACCTGCCCGATCTTGCCGACTTTGCCGTCCACCGCGACGCCGTCCTCGCCGGCCCGGTAGACGAAGCCGGGCTTGAGGTCGGGGCCGGCCGCGATGCTGTTGAGCAGCGCCTGGTCCACCGGTACCGGCGTCGCCGCGGTCAGTTCCAGCGCCGCGAGGGTGGCGCCGTCGGGCACCTTGAGCCGGTGGCTGTTCCAGAGCAGGTACCGCACGGCGTCGCTGCCGGTACCGGTGCTGACCAGCAGTCCGTCGCCCGCCAGGGTGGTACCGCCGGCCGGCTCGCTGCCGACCAGCACGTGCGCGGCCAGGGCGGCCGAGCCGGGGCTCCGGCGCATGGAGCAGGTGCTCCAGGGCAGGCCGTCCAGCGCGGCCGGGTCGGGCAGCGCGTCGGGCGCGTTCGGGATGCCCACCGGCTCGCCGCGCGGTACGTCCCGCAGCGACCGGCGGGACAGCGTCTGTACGGTCGGCTGTGCGGCGCCCACGATCAGCCGGGCCGAGGAGTAGTTGAGGACCGGGTGCAGGCGCCCCTGGATGTAGACGTAGCGGGCGCCGGTCTCGCGCTCGATCACGATCTGGTTGTCGGCCGGCCGGCCGCCACCGGGGCGCAGGAAGCCGTAGACGCCGACCCCGGCGAAGACGATCGTGGCGAGCATGGCGCTGCCGAAGACCGCGAGGCCGAGCCGGCGCATCGGCAGCTCGGTCGTCTCCGGCTCGCCGGAGAGCATCGCCGATCCGATGCGGCGGGTCACGAAGCGATATGCCTGTACCTGTTCGCGACGGGTCCGCACATTCCCTCCCCGGTTGACCGCCGGTACCGCGCGCCTACCACGCACCGGACGCGACAACTCTACGGGTCACCCGGACGCCGCCGGGGGCGCGGCCACGGGTACAGACAGGACGGAGGCGCTCGCCGCACGTCGGACCGCCTTACTACTATCTGGCGCATACTCGCCGCCGCCCTATCTGGACATTGTCGAACCACACCCATTCGCCGATTCGGGCGGCGGCCGGCGCGCGCCGGCGGCGACGGGCGCGAGGCGGGTCGGATGGAGACGGGGGAGCGATGGGTTCAACTGCGGTACCCGGCACAGCGGAGCGCCCGGCCGGGGCGCCCCGCGTGAGCGTGGTCGTGCCGACCCTCAACGAGGAGCGGAATCTGCCGTACTTCTTCGCCCGGCTGCCGCGCCAGCAGGTGGCCGAGGTGATCCTGGTCGACGGCGGATCGGTGGACCGTACCGTGGCCGTGGCGCGCGAGCTGTACCCGGAGCTGATCGTGGTGCACCAGACCCGCACCGGCAAGGGGAACGCGCTGGCCTGCGGCTTCGAGGTCTCCACCGGCGACATCATCGTGATGATCGACGCGGACGGCTCGACCGACCCGGCGGAGATCCCGCGTTTCGTCTCGACGCTGGTGGACGGCACCGACTACGCCAAGGGCTCGCGGTTCCGGCCGGGCGGGGGCAGCGAGGACATCACCCGCCTGCGCAAGCTCGGCAACTACGGGCTGAACGGCTTCGTGAACCTGCTCTTCGGCACCCGCTTCACCGACCTCTGTTACGGCTACAACGCCTTCTGGCGGCGTTCGCTGGCCCGGCTCGACCTGCCCGCCGTCGACCTGCCCCCGCCGCCGGAGGGCGGCAAGCTCTGGGGCGACGGCTTCGAGGTGGAGACGCTGATCAACATCAGGGCGGCGGCGCACGGGCTGCGCATCGACGAGGTCGCCAGCATGGAGTCGCGCCGGTTGCACGGGGTCAGCAACCTGAACGCCTTCAGCGACGGGATGCGGGTGCTGCGGACGATCCTGCGGGAGTACCGCCGCATCCGGGCCGAACGCGAGGCGGGTGTCTCCCTCGGCGGCGGTGTGGTCGACGCCGGGAGCGCGGTCGACGCCGCGCCGGTGCCGCCCGTACCGGCGCCGCGGCCGGCCGGTGCCGACCCGCTCCGGCCCGTGCCGGTGCCGCGGCCGGCCGCGCTGGTGGAGGAGGGGTGAGCACGGGTCCCACCGGCGCGGGGACGCCGCCGGTCAGCGTGATCATCCCCTGCTACGACGAGCGGCGCTGGCCGCAACTGGTCGCCGCGGTCGACTCGGCGCGGCGGCAGTCGCCGGCCCCGGCCGAGGTCGTGGTCTCGGTCGACCACAACGACGCGCTGCTGCGGCGGGCGCGGCGGGAGCTGACCGGGGTGACCGTGCTGGCCAACCGGTTCACCCGGGGCGCCTCCGGCAACCGGAACACGGCGGCCTTCCACACCCGTACGCCGTTGATCGCGATGCTCGACGACGACGCGTACGCCCATCCGGGCTGGCTCGCCGGGCTCGTCGCCCCGTTCGCCGATCCGGGCGTGGTCGGCACCGGCGGCCGTACGCTCCCCGCCTGGGAGGGCGCCCGTCCGGCGTGGTTCCCGGACGAGTACCTCTGGGTGGTGGGCGCGTCCTTCGCCGGCGGCCCGGCCGAGCCCGGCCCGGTCCGCAACGTCTGGGCGCTGAGCATGGCCGTGCGCCGGGACGTCTTCTCCGCCGTCGGCGGGTTCCGGGAGAGCTTCGGCAAGGTCGCCGACCGGAACCGGCCGGAGGACACCGAGCTGTGCCTGCGGATGACCGCGGCCAGCGGGGGCGGGCGGTGGTGGTTCGTGCCGGACGCCGTCGTCGACCACGCGGTCAGCGAGGCCCGGGCGCGCTTCGGCTACTTCGTCGCCCGCTGCTGGTCCGAGGGGCGGGGCAAGGTCGCGATGGCCCGGCTGGACAGTCATCGGGAGAGCCTCGGCTCGGAACGCGACTACCTGCGGCGTACGCTGCCCCGGGCCGTCGTACGCGGGCTCGGCGACGCCCTGCGCGGACGCGGCGCCGCCCACGCGGCCCGGGCCGCGACGGTGCTCACCGGGATCGCGGTGGCGGGGCTGGGCGGTATGGTCGAACTCGCCCGGCCGGCGGGGCGGCCGACCGTCGCGGCGCCGCGACCAGGGACCGCCGGGCCGGAGCCGGACCCGGGAACGGCCGCCGGGGCGAGCGCGACCGGGACCGGCGCGACCGCCGACGAGCGGGACGCGCCTGAGCTGACATCGGGGAGATCGTAGGTGACCAGCACCGCCGAGGCGGCCACCACGGCCGGCGCGCGCGCGGCCGTCCGCGACGTCGAGGTCTCGGAGCCGCTGCCGGAGCTGCCCGGGCGCGACCCGGACGGGCGCCGGCTGGACCGGGCCTGGCTGCTGGTGCGGGTCTTCACCGAGCCCGTCGGCGCCCTCATGCTCCGGGTGCCCGAGGCGGGGCTCGCCGCCGGCGAGGTCGCCGCGGCGCTCACCGCCGCGTGCGGTGAGGAGATCGAGACCCGGGTACGCGCCGCCGGGGGAGAGCCGGGCGGCGGGCTCCCGCCCGACGGGGTACGCGTCCCGAACACCCCGCCGTACCTGGCCCGTCGGGCGGAGGTGCTGCGGGCCGCGCCACCGGTCACCGTGGTCATCTGCACCCGGGACCGGCCCGCGGAGCTGTCCCGCTGCCTGGAGAGCGTGCTCGCCCAGGGCTACCCCAACCTGCGGGTCCTGGTGGTGGACAACGCGCCGACCGGCGACGGTACCGCCCGGGTGGCCCGCGAGGCGGCCCGCCGCGCACCGGTGGAGTACCTGGTCGCCCCGGTGCCCGGGCTCTCCCGGGCGCGCAACGTCGCGGTCGCGGCGGCCCGCGGCGAGACCCTGGCCTGGCTCGACGACGACGAGGTGGCCGACCCGTACTGGCTCAGCGAGATCGCCCGCGCGTTGGTCGAACGGCCCGAGGCCGACGTGATCTCCGGCGTGATCGTGCCGGCCGAGCTGGCCACCGCGCCCCAGCTCTGGTTCGAGCAGTTCGGCGGGCACAGCAAGGGCCGCGGCTTCACCCCGGCGGTCTTCTCCCCGGCCACCGCGCACCGGCAGAGCCCGCTGTATCCGCTGCCGCCGTTCGCGACCGGGGCGAACATGGTCTTCCGGCCGGGCGTGATCGAGTCCATCGGCGGCTTCGACCCGGCGCTCGGCGCGGGCACGCCGGCGATGGGCGGCGAGGACACCCGCGCCTTCACCCAGGTCCTGCTGGCCGGCGGCACCATCGCGTACCGGCCGACCGTGCTCGCCCGGCACACGCACCGGCGGGACCTGGACGGGCTGCGCCGGCAACTGCGCGGGTACGGCGTCGGGCTCACCGCCTTCTACACCAGCCTCCTGCTCGACCGCCCCGGGCTGTTGCTGCCGCTGCTGCGCCTGGCGCCGGGGGCACTGCGCGACCTGACCAGGCCGGACAGCCCGCGGGTCGCCACGATCGAGGAGGACTTCCCGGCGGAGCTGCTCCGGGACAACCGCCGGGCGATGGCGTACGGGCCGCTGGCGTACCTGCGCGGCCGGCGGCACGACCGGCGACTGCGCCGCGCCGGGACCGGTCGCGTCTCCGCGCGCTCGCGCCGGGACGGGGAGGTCTCATGACCGCCCCCTCCGACACCGCGCCGCCGGAGCCGGTCGAGTCGTCCGCGCCGGTCGACTCCGGGCCGGCCGACGGGGTTGAGTCCACCCCGGTCGAGGGGGTCGAGTCCGCGCCGGCCGAGCCGCCGACGGTACCGGCACCGCCGGTGGGGCGGGCGCCGGCCGTACTGCTGCTCTCCAGCCTCGGGGTGGTGCTGGTCGCGCTCGCCTACCAGCGCGGCCGGACCGGCGGCCCCGACGCGGAGCCGCTCTACTGGGCCGGCCAGGCGCTGGTCTTCGTACCGGTGGTGGCCCGGATGCTCGCCCGCCGGCTGGCCGGCTCCGGCGAGGCGTTCCTGCTGGTGGTCGGCCTCGCCGTGAACCAGTACCTGCTCAAGTGGATGTACAGCCCCGACCAGCTGCGCTTCCCCGACGAGCTGCAACACTTCGCCGCCACCACCACCGTGTTGAGCACGGGACGGCTCTTCGAGCCGAACCCGGCCCTGCCGGTCGGCACCGGCTTCCCGGGGCTGGCCGAGATGGCCGCCGGGGTCGCGGCGCTCACCGGGCTCTCGGTCACCGCGTCCGGCCTGCTGGTCGCCGGGGTGGCCCGGCTGGTCTTCGTCGGGCTGCTCTACACGCTGCTGCGGCGCGCGGGCGCCGCGCCGCGCGTGGCGGGCCTGGCCTGCCTGGTCTACACCACCGGGCAGCACTACCTCTTCTTCAACGCGATGTTCCTCTACCAGACGGGCGCGCTCGCCTTCCTGCTGCTCGCCGTCTGGGCGGTGACCGCGCGGCACCGGGGCCACCGGGGCGCCGGTACGGCCGTCGCCGCGCTCGTCGCGATCCTGGTGGTGACGGTCACCCACCATGTCACCGCGATCATGATGGTCGGCACGCTGCTCGTCCTCGCCGTGCTGGACCTCGTCGTACCGCCGCGCGCCGGGGCCCTGCCGAAAGGGGCGGCGCGACCCCGGCGCGGGGACACCGCCGTCTTCGCCGGGCTGGCCCTGGCCGCCGTCGCGCTCTGGATCGCCTTCCCGGCGCGGCTGGTGCTGGCGTACTTCGAGGCGCCGGCCGAGCGGATCTGGGACTCGATGGTCCGCCTCTTCACCGGCGCGACCGATCCGGCGCCCGCGGGACCGGCGGCGCCCCGCTGGCAGCTCGTGGTGCAGGCCGCCGTCCTGCTGGTCCTGCTCGTGCTGCTGCTGCGCTCGGCGCGGGCCGCCCGGCGGATCCGGCCCCGCGACCCGTGGCGGTACGCGGTGCTCGCCGGCGGGCTGACCTTCTTCGCCGGGTACGGGCTGTGGCTCGCCGGACCGCAGGGGCCGGAGCTGGCCGGGCGCGTCTCGACCTTCACCTACCTGCCGATGTCCATGGTGGCCGCCGCCGAGCTGCTCCGGCCCGGCCGGGCCCGGGCCGCGGCCGACGCCTCCCGGCGCGGCTGGCGCTGGCTCACCCGGCACCGGCACGCCCGGTCCTGGCGACCCGGGCCGGGAGTCCGGCTGGTGGCCGGCACGGTGGTCCTCACCCTCTTCATGGTGGGCGCCCGGGCCGGTGGCTGGCCGCCCTGGTGGGAACGGCTGCCGGGGCCCCAGCGGCCGGGCGCCTTCGAGCGCTCGGTCGACGCGCACAACGTGACGGCGGCCCGCTGGACCGGAGCCTGGCTCGGCCGCGGCCACCGGATCGCGGCCGACGCCACCGGCTGGATCCTGCTCGCCAGCTACAGCTACCAGTCGCCCATCGGCGGGCAGGCCGCGCCGGTGTACTACAGCCCGCGGTTCGGGCTGCGCGAGGCGCAACTGCTGGACCAGCTCTCGGTCGAGTACGTCTGGGTCGACCTGCGGATGTCGGAGTACACCCCGCCCTCCGGGGCGTACTTCACGGCCGACCCGGAAAGCGGCCGGCACAACGCGCCGGTGCCCCGGGAGAACCTGACCAAGTTCGGCGAGCTGCCGGGCGTGAACCTGGTCTACGACAGCGGGGACATCCGCATCTACGACGTACGGGACCTGTGATGAGCCGCCGCGACCACCCGAGCACCGGTACCGTCCTCACCGGTCTCGCGCTCGTCTCCGCCGCCGCCGTGTTCGTCGCGCCGGCGCCCGCCGCGCTGGTGGGTGGTCTACTGCTGGCGCTGGTGCTGCCGGGAGCGGCGCTGACCCGGATGCTCTTTCCGGGCCGGGTCGTCTCCGTCGCCGAGTGGACGGTGCTGGCGCCGGCGTTCAGCCTGGCCACCCTCGTGCTGGGCGGGCTCGGCCTCTACGCCGCCGACGTGCGGCTGACCCGCGAGGCGTGGTGCCTGCTGACCGCGGTCGTGACCGTGGTGGCGGCGGTGACCGCCCAGCTCGCGCCCCGGGTCGTACCGCCCCTGCGCCGCGCCGCCGGGGCCACGGCCGCGCGGCTGCGGGGCCCGCTCGGGGCGTCGGCCCGCTGGCTGGGGCGCCCCGCCGCGCGGCTGGCCGGGGCGGTCGGCGCCGGTTGGCACGCCGTGACGGCCCCGCTGGCGGCTCGGTCGCGCCGTGCCAGGCGGGTCGAACAGGAGGCACCGGCCGGTCCGCCGGAGGCCGTCGAGCAGCGGGAACCGGCCGTACCGCCGGAGATCGCCGAAAAACTGGAAATCAGCGCGCCGTCGGCGCCGGCCGTGCTCGCGGAACCGGCGGTGGTGGTGGAGCCGGTGGAGGGCGTCGAGCGACCGGACGCCGTCGCCGCGCCGGCGGTCGTCGACGAGCGGGTGCCGGACGCGGCCGGCCCGACCCGCCGGCCGTACGGGGTGCCCGCCCGCCGACCGGAGCGGGTGAGCTTCCGCCGGGCGGTGCTCCGGCTGGTGCCGCTGGCGCTGGCCGCCGTGCTGCTCGCGGGCACCGGCTGGTACGCCCTCGACGGTGCGCGGCACCAGCCCACCGAGCCGTTCACCGCGCTGGAGATGGTGCCCGCGTTCGCCACCGAGACGCCCGGGCCGACCCGTACCGTCTCGCTCGGACTGCGCTGCGAGGAGCGCGCCGAGACCGACTACGTGCTGGTGGTGCGCGGCGAGGGCGGCTTCTCGACCACCCTGCGCACCCGGCTGCGGCCGGCGACCAACTGGGCCCGGCGGGTCCAGGTACCGAGCACCGGGCGGGTGACCGTCGAGCTGTACCGCGCCGGGGACACCACCCCCTACCGGACGGTGTTCCTGGACAACTCCCAATGACCCTGTACCGCAGCGCCAACGCGGCCGGCGAGCCCGGCGGGCCCGGAGCGCCCGGCGAGCCCGGCGGGCCGGGCGGGGGTGCCCGACGCGCGCTGGTCCGGCTGGTCCGCGCGGTACGCCGGCACGTCGACCTGCTGACCAACTCGGGTTCGATGATGGCGGCGATCCTGGTCAACTCGCTGCTCGGGTTCGCGTACTGGTGGCTGGCCGCCAAGGCGTTCCCGCCCGAGGCGGTCGGCTCCGCCTCGGCGGCCGTCTCGGCGATGACCGTGATCGGCACGCTCGGCATGTTCGGCATGGGTACCCTGCTCATCGCCGAGCTGCCGCGCATTCCCGCCGCCCGGCGGTGGAACCTGATCGCCACCTGCCTGCTGATCGCCGGTGGCGCCGCCACGCTCGGCGGGCTCGGCTACGTGGCGCTGGCCCACCTGGCCGTACCGGCGCTGCGGGGCGCGCTCGGTTCCCCCCTCTGGGCCGCGCTGCTGGTCGCCGGGATCGCGCTCACCGCGATCGCGCTGGTGCTCGACGAGGGGCTGATCGGGCTGCTGGCCGGCCGCACGCAGCTGCTGCGCAACATCTACTTCGCGGCCGGGAAGCTGATCCTGCTCGGCGGGTTGGCGCTGCTGGCGATCGAGGTCACCGGCGGGGAGGTCCTCGCCACCTGGGTCGCCGGCCTCCTGCTCTCCATCGTGCTGCTGGTGGTGTCGCTGCGCCGGCAGGGCCGGCTGGGGTCGGTCCGCCCCGACCCGTCGATGCTGCGCGGGCTCGGGCGCCGCGCGTTCGGCCACAACCTGCTGAACATCGCGATGTTCCTGCCGCGTACCGCGCTGCCGCTGGTGGTGACCGTCGTGCTCTCCACCCGCGACACCGCCGGCTTCTACACCGCGTGGATGATCTTCGCGTTTCTCGCGATGGTCCCCAGCACGCTCGCCACCACGCTCTTCGCGGTGGCGGCCGGCGAGTCCGCGGCGCTGCGGTCGAAGGTACGGATGGCGCTCTTCGTCTCGCTCGCGGCCGGCGTACCCGCCTCGCTGCTCCTGGCGCTCCTGGCCCGGCCGGTGATGGTGCTCTTCGGCCGGGAGTACGCGGCGACGGCCGCCGGTGCGCTCGCGGTGCTCGCGCTGACCTACCTGCCGACGGTGTTCCGGCAGCTCTTCATCGCCATCGCCCGGGTGCGCCGGTTCGTCCGGGTGGCGACCGCCGTGGCGGTGCTCGCCGGCGCCGCCGAACTCGCGGCGGCCTGGTACGGCGGCGCGCACGGCGACCTGACCACCCTCACCGTCGGCTTCGCCGTGGTGGTCGCGGTCGAGGGGCTGGTGATGGCGCCCGTGGTGCTCCGGGTGGCCCTGGCCCGGCCGGCGCCGCGCACCGTCCCGTCGCCGCGGACGCCCCCGCCCGTGCCGCGGGCCGAGCCCGTGCCGGACCTCGACCGGACGCAGGAGCTGGACCTCGATCTGACCCAGGAGATCCCGCTGACCCGGCCCGGAGGCGCCTGGTGACCCCACCCACCCTCTCCATCGTGATCAGCACGTACGACCGGCGCGACGGGCTTCCCGCCGTCGTGGCCGCCGCGCTGGCCGACCCGTACGCCACGGAGGTGGTGGTCGTGGTCGACGGCTGCGCGGACGGCTCGTACGAGCTGCTGGAGAAGCTGGCGGTCGAGGAGCCGCGGCTGCGTCCGGTGTGGCGGGCCAACGGCGGTGCCGCCGCCGCCCGGGCGACCGGGGTGGAGCGGGCCGGCGGCGAGATCGTGCTGCTGCTCGACGACGACGTCCTGGCCGGGCCGGGACTGGCCGAGGGGCACGCGCGGGCGCACGCCGGCCGCGCCGGACTGGTGGTGGTCGGCGCGCTGCTCACCGAGGCGCCACCGGTACGGGCACCCGGCGACGTGACGACGCTGCTCTACGCCGAGGACTACGAGCGGGCGGCGGCCCGGTACGAGCGGGACCCGTCGACCGTGCTGCCGTACCTCTGGGCCGGCAACCTCTCGCTGCGCCGGGCGGACGCCCTGCGGGTCGGGCTCGCCTCCGGGCGGCGCCTGAACCGCCACAACGACCAGGAGTTCGGCCTCCGCTGCGCCCGGGCCGGCCTCACCGGAGTCTTCGACCGCTCGCTGGCCGCGCGCCACCTGCACGCCCGGGACCTGGGCAACTTCGCCCGCCAGGCGTGGCAGGCCGGTACCGCCCGCCGGGCGCTGGGCCGGTCGTACCCGGACCTGCTGGCCGACACCGACCCGCGCCGCGACGTGCCGGCCCCGCTCCGGCCGGCGATCGGGCTGGCCGCCGCCCCCGGCCTGCACCGCCTCGCCCGGCCGGTGCTCGGCGGCGGCCTGCGGCTCGCCGGCCGCGCGCGGTGGTGGTGGGCGGAGACGGCCTTCGCCCGGGTGCTGCGCCAGGTGGAGCTGCTGCGCGGCTACCGCGACGCCGCCTGACCGGAACGCGCCCGGCCAGCCGCCGACGCGGCTGCCGGGCCGCTGGTGCGGCTCCTTGCCCGCCGCTGGGTTGTTGTTCGGCTCCTTCACCCGCCGCTGGGCTGCTGTTCGGCTCCTTCACCCGCCGCTGGGCTGTTGTTCGGCTCCTTCACCCGCCGAAGTGCGGATCCGACGCGAGGCGTTGGTAGGCGGCGAGCATGGCCGGGTCGCGGTCCACCCGGTAGTTGATGTACTGCTTCTCGCCCCGGTTGTGGGTGTCCGTGTCGAACCAGACCATCGCCGCGACCCCGCGATGGTCGTCGATCCACTGTCGCAGCAGGTCGATCCAGTCGGCGGATAGGTCGCCGCCCTTGTTGCGGACCCCGGTCTCGGCCAGCATGATCGGCTTTCGGTGGGCGAACTGCTGGTAGACGGCGCCGTAGAGCGCGTCCGGCGTGTACCGGACCGCGTCGGTGTAGCCCGACACGCCGACCCAGTCCACGTACTCGTCCCCCGGGTAGTAGTTGGCCATGGCGTTCCAGGAGTCGCCGGGGATCGAGGCGTAGTTGGGGCCCCAGACCCAGCCGACGTTGGTGGCACCCTGTTTCACGAAGATGTCGTGGATGTGCCGCCAGGCCTGGACAAAGCCCTGCGGGTTGCGCCCGTTCTGGGCACCGCCCCAGATGGACCAGTCGCCGTTCATCTCCCAGGCCCAGCGCAGGAAGATCGGCTTCTGGTACTTCGCCAGGTTCTTGGCGCTCGCCGTGATCAGCTTGTCCTGGGAGCCGTTGAGGATCCGGTCGTAGCGGGTGCCGTCCCAGGAGAGCATCACGACCGACCCCTTGGGCACGCCCGGATAGGCGGCGGGGAGCACGTCGTCCCACTTGTAGAACCAGTGCAGGATGCGCGGGTCGCGCCCGAGCTGCTTGCGGCGCAGCGCCACGCTCTGCGCCTGGGAGAGGCCGTGCAGGTCCAGGTAGGCGCCGAGCATGACCTTGTCCTGGGTGGGCCGGGGCGCCCGTGGGTTCATCGAGTACGACGGCATCGGCTCGGGCCCCGGCGTCGCCGTCGGAGTGGGCGCGGTCGTCGGTGCCGACTCGGGGCGGTCCGTGGAACAGGCGCCGGGCAGCAGCGCCAGCAGCGCGAGCCCCGTCACGGCGAGCAGCCGGCCGGGCCCCACGGTCCAGTCTCGCCTCGGCTGCGCCATCTCCCCGTACCCTCCCGATCGCCGACCGTCCCGAGCGCCAGACGCCCCGGGGCGGCACCGATTATCGCGTACGGCCGCGACCGTGCCCGACCGCTGCTCGCCTGCCGGCGGACCCGGCCCGCCCCGACCCGGCTCAGCGGCGGGGCGGCGGCGCGGCGCTGCTGGCCCCGGGCATCGTGACCTGGCGCGCGGCGGCGGCCGAGGGCCCGCCGGAGCCGGCCCGCGGCGCGCCCGCGCCGCGCTGGAGGCTCGGCGCGGTCACGCTCATCGCCCGGCCCACCACCGGCGTGAAGCTGTCCCGGCGGGGCGACGCCGGCTCGGCCGGGAGCGGGGTGCTCTCGCGCCCGGCCCGCCAGCCCCGGCGCCGGCCGCGCCGCAGCACCGGCACCCCCAGCAGCACCAGCGCCGCGAGGGCGACCCCGGCGATGCCGATCCAGGTGGCGGCGACGCGGACGGCGTGCAGCGGGTCCCGCTGCGCGCGGGGCGCCGGCATGGCGGCCGGTGGCCGGGGCGGCTCGGCGTTGCCGGCGACCGAGGTGACCGCCCAGTACGGGTTCACCACCCCGTACCCGACGTCCGGGTCCCAGCCGCCGGCCGAGTGGTCCGCCGTGCGCAGCACCCGGCGCACCACCGACGGCGCGTCCAGGTCGGTGCGGTACGCCCGGACCAGCGCCACCACCCCGGAGACGTACGCCGCCGCGAAGCTGGTACCGCCCTCGGCCTTGACCACGTACCCGCCGCCGTTCGGCGCCGGCCCCTCGATGTTCTTGCCCGGGGCGGCGATGTCCACGTAGTTGCCGGCGGTCGAGGTGGTGACGTGCGCACCCTGCTCGTCGACGCCGGCCACCGCGATCACGCCCGGGTACGCCGCCGGGTACGCCGGCTGGTTGGCCTGCTGCCCGCCGCCCTCGTTGCCGGCGGCGGCGACCAGCACCACGTCGTGGTCCTGGGCGTACTGCACGGCCGCGTCGAGCGCCGCCGTGCGCGGCGTGACCAGGGAGAGGTTCACCACCTTGGCGCCGTGGTCCACGGCCCACCGGATCGCCGTGGCGATTCGGTTCGGATCATCCTGGTTGAACGACTTCTGCTCGTCGCGCAGCACCCGCACCGGCAGGATCGCGGCGTTGGGGGCGATGCCGTGGAAGCCCGAATTCGGGGTCACCCGGCCGGCGATGATGCCCGCGATCATCGTCCCGTGCCCGGACTCGTCGCAGGTGCCGTGCGTGGAGGGCTGGATGAAGTCGTATCCCTCGTGGACCTGCCCGGCCAGCGCCGGGTGGTCGGGTGACACCCCGGAGTCGATCACCGCGACCGTCACGCCGGCGCCCCTGGTCAGCGGCCAGACCAGGTCGGGGCGGAGCTGCCGGAGCGGCCACGGGGTGTCCGGCAGCGGGTTCGCGAAGCTCGGACCGCAACCGGCCGCCGCGGCGGGAACGCCCGTCGGGACGGTCAGCACCGCGGCGACGAGCGCGACGACGAGCGCGCGCAGCGACCAGCCCCGGGCCGTCGAGTGGGGAGGGACCGTCGACCGGGCGGGCACGGTCGACTGGGGAGAGAACGGCGGCCGCACGACCAGAGGGTAACCGCTGACCGGTTCGTGGTCACCATCCCGAGGCGGGGACGGACTAGGCTGACGCCCGTCGGCGTAGCGGTGCGACCGGTACTCGCCGGCGCTCCAGACGGGTCCGCCGGTGTTCGGATGGGTGAGGTGACGTCGAAGCTCATGACAGCGACCGAAACGGTGTCTCCGCCGCCGCTCGCGCTGACGCCGACCGGCGACCGGCCCGGACGGTTCGGGCGGGTCCAACTCGTCGCGGTCGAACTCACGGTGATCGTGGTCGCCGCCGCGGTCTTCACCGGACGGCCCGTCGTCATCGCCGTGAGCGCGGTGGCGGCGCTCCTCCTGCTCGCCGTGACCTTCGGCCGCACCCGGCGCCGCTGGCTGTACGAGGCGGTGGCCGCCCGCCGCCGGCTGCGTCGCCGCCGCCGGGCCGCCGCGCAGGCACTGCGCCGCGCCGAGGCGGCCGCCACGGTGCCCGACACCCGGCCCGGCGCCGTCGCGGGGCCCGGTCCCGAACTGGCCGCGCTCATGCCGGGCCTGGCGATCCGCGCCGTCACCGACCGGGACACCGCGATCGGCGTCGGCCAGGACGAGCTGGGCTGGTTCGCGGCCGTCGCCATCGCACCCTGGGCGGGGCTGAGCGGCGAGCGCGCGGCGACGCCGCGGCTGGACCGGCTCGCCCGGCTGCTCGTCGAGGAGTCGGTCCCGGTGTCGGTGCTGCAACTGGCCACCCACCGGGTCGCGGCGCCCTCGGCCGGGCTGGACGCGCGGAGCGAGGCCGCGGCCTCGTACCGCGAACTGGTCGGGGACGCCGGCGGCGACGCCGCGGCGGAGGTCTGGCTCGCGGTACGGCTGACCCCGGCGGACGCGGCGTACGCCGCCGCGCACCGCGGTGGTGGACTGGCCGGGGTGGACCGGGCACTGGCCGCCACCCTCGCCCGGGTCGGTGCGGTGCTCACCTCGGCCGGCGTGCCGCACCGGGTGCTCGACGCGCCCGGGCTGCGGCAGGCGCTGGCCACCGCGTCCGGGCTGCAACGGCTGGCCGGCTCGGGGACCGCGCTGACGCAGCCGGTCGCGGGCACGCTGCCGGGGGCGGCCGCCGTCGCCGAGCAGTGGGCGTACTGGCAGGCCGCCGGTCAGTTGCACGCCTGCTTCGCGATCCAGGACTGGCCGGCCCAGCCCGGCCCGGCGCTGCTCGCCGAACTCGCCGCGATCCCGGCGGCCACGGCCGTCGACACCGCGCTCGTCCTGCGCCGTCCCGAGCGCTCCACGGGCGGGCTCGCCGTACGGGGGCTGCTGCGGGTGGTGGCCGCCCCGGACCTGCTCGTCCCCGCCATCGGGCAGCTGCTGGAGACCGCCGGCCGGCTCGGCGTACGGCTGACCCGGCTCGACGGCGAGCACGGCGCGGGCGTCTACGCCACCGCCCCGACCGCCGCCACCCTCGGGAGCGCGTCGTGGTGAGGGCGGCCAAGAGCGCCGCGGCCGAGCACGTCTTCGCCCCGGTGGCGCTGGAACGGTTCGCGGTACCGGTGGGTCCGGCCGGGCTCGTCCTCGGGCGGGACAGCGGCGGGGCGACCGTACGGCTGCGCCTGTTCCGGCCCGAGCCCACCCGCGTGACCTTCGTCGGCGGCTTCTGGGCGGCGCGGATCATCGCGCTGCGCTGCCTGGCGCTCGGCGCCCGGATCGTGGTGCGGGCCGGCGATCCGCAGCGCTGGACGGCGCTGGACGGCGCGGCCGGCGGGGTGGGGGACCGGGTCTGGCCGGCGCCGGACGAGCAGGGCGTGCTGCCCGGCGCCGACGACACCCGTCCGCTGCTGCACCTGTACGACCTCGGGCCGGGCGACGGCGGCGCCCGCGCGCCGCTCGGGCCGTGGCAGACGCAGCTCACCGTGCTCGACCGGATCGGAGCCGCCGGCGCGCCGCCGCTGGCCGAGTCCGACCTGGTGCTGCTGCAGCGGCTCGGCGAGCCGGAGGCGGCGCTCGCCGCGGCGGGACTGAACCTGAGCCCGGAGACGACGCCGCTGCTCCAGGCGATGCACGACGACATGATCGCCGTGCTGGGCGGCGGCGCGGACCGGTACGCCTGGCTCGCGGCGACCTCGGTCGAGCGCCGGCTCTTCGGCGAGCCGACCCGGTGAGCCGCCGACGCGGGTCGCGCCGGAGCGGGTTGCGCCGGAACGGTCGCCGCCGCGACTCGTCGCAGCGGAGTGGCCGGTGAGCGCGAGACATGGCCTGGAGCGGCTGGCCCGGCGGGCCATCTACCGCTTCCTGCCGCGCGGTACCGACCTCTTCCTGGACATCGCCCACCACCTGCCGGCGCTCACCGTCGACGTGGTCTTCGACGTCGGCGCGAACACCGGCCAGTCGGCGCGCGCGTTCCTGGACTGGTTTCCCGGCTCCCGGGTGTACTGCTTCGAGCCGGTGCACGACACCTTCGTCCGGTTGAGCGCGCGGTACCGGCACGAGTCGCGGGTCCGCGCCTTCCCGCTCGCGCTCGGCGCCCGGCCCGGACAGGGCACCATGGTGAAGGCCGGCACGTCGGAGCTGTTCCGCCTGGCCGAGGCGGCGGGTCCGGCGGCCCATCCCGGGGGCGTGCCGTACCTCGGGGACGGGGCCCGTCCCGGTGGCGCGGGGCAGCCCGTCCGGGCGGACCTGCTCGAATCGGTGCCCGTGGCCACGGTGGACGGGTTCTGCCGGGAGCACGGGCTGGACCGGATCAGCTATCTGAAGATCGACACCGAGGGCGCGGACCTCGACGTGCTGCGCGGCGCCGAGGAGATGCTCGCCGACCAGCGGGTCGCGCTGGTGCAGGTCGAGGCCGGCATGAACCGGGGCAACGACACGCACGTACCGTTCGAGGAGCTGAAGGAGTTCCTCGAAGCCCGCGGCTACCTCCTGTTCGGCGTCTACGAACAGGTCCCGGAGTGGCCCACGGGTCGGCCGCACCTGCGACGCTGCAACGCCGTCTTCCTGGCGGAGTCGTCGTCCCCGACGCGGTCGTCGTCGATCTAGGGCAAATCGTCGTGATTGGAGATCCACTAACGTGGATTTGCCCTAGATCGACGGGGCGGGTCAGCCGCGGATGGTGCGGATCCAGGCGTAGAGGCCGCTGACCCAGAAGGCGAGCGGGACCAGGGCGAGGATGAGGACGACCTCGAAGAGGTCGAGCATCCGTCCCCAGAACGGCGCGGCCTTGCGACCCGGACCGACCAGCGCGTACCCGATGCTGATCACGGCGAGCACCACCAGCGCCCCGAGGATCGCGCTCAGCCGCAGCGCCGGGCCGGTGAGCAGGAACGCGGCCACCGCGGCGGCGCCGAGCGCGACCGCGCCGGCGATCAGCAGCGGCAGGCGCTGGAGCCGGTTGAGGAACCAGCGGGCGCGCGCCATCAGCAGCAGGCCCAGCACCCCGGCCATGGCCAGGCCCGGGTAGCCGCCGGTGGCCACCAGCACCCCGGCCCCGGCGCCGAGGACCGCCAGCGCGCCGAGCATGCCGGCGAGGAAGCCGTCGGCCCGGTCGCTGAGGGCCAGCACGCGGGCGCCCTCGACGGTCTCCGTGTCGCGCTTCAGGTCCTCCGGGCCGCTCGGTACGGAGGGGACGGGCAGCCGGGCGAGCCGGTACGCGAGCAGCGGCAGCGCCGGTACGCCCGCGAAGGCGGCGGTGACCACGACGGCGGCGGCGCCGGCCGGTCCGGTGCCGGTGAGCATGCTGATCGCGGCGCCGACGACCAGCGCGAAGGCGCAGATGCCGGCGCCCAGGAAGAGCGCGACGGTGTCGGCGACGCCGACCGCGGCGAGCACGGTGACGAGCAGCACCGCGGTCGCGGCGACGAGCGCGTGCGGCGCGGAGAGCTGCCCGAGGGTGCGGTCGCCGCCGAAGACCAGCAGGCCGCCCACGGCCGCGTAGACGCAGGCCACCAGCGCGAAGGCGACGCCGGTGCGGCTGTCGCCCAGGGCGCGGGCGAAGACCACCGCCGTGACCAGCAGGGCGACGGCCAGCCCGAGGCCGACGATGCCGCCCAGCAGCTGTGGCGGGCCCGCGAAGAGCACCAGCGCGGCACCGCCGAGCAGCGCGACCAGGCCGAGCGCGAGCCCGAAGGCGCGGGTGGTGGCCGGCTGCCACCGGCCGGGACGCTCCTGGGTGGCGGTGGCGACGGCGTCGACCACGTCGTCGAAGACCAGCTCCGGGGCGTCACCGCCGCGCGGCCGCAGGTAGAGCAACTCGCCGTCGCGCACCTCCAGCTGCGCCGGGGTACGGGAGCTGTCCAGCACGACCCCGCCCAGGCGGGACAGGGTCCAGCCCTCGCGCGCGTCCGGCGCGTCGGCGAGGCCGTCGCCGGCGTAACGCAGCAGCGTGGGCAGCATGTCCGCGAGCGGTACGTCAGCGGGTAGAGCCAGGTCGACGCGGGTACGCGGTGCGACCAGGGTCACCCGGGAAAGGCCGGTACTGTTGGGGGCGGCCACGCAGGGCTCCCTTCGAGGTTGTGTGGGCACACCGGGTCCCCGGCAGAGTACCTACCATGTAGCTCGGTTGTGGACTCCTGGGAGGGGAGTTAGGCGTTTGAGTACCGTCCTGTTCCGCCGCCCGCCGCGTCAGCCGCGCCCGCAGCTGCCCCGCGGTGAACTGCTGCTGGAGTCGCCACCGGAGCTGCCCGAGCAGCTTCCCCGGGGAATCGGGCAGCTGATGATGCTGCTGCCGATGGTCTGCGGCGTCGGCGCGATGGCGTTCCTGTACGCCGGTCGCGGCGGCTCCACCATGACCTACGTGGCCGGTGGCCTCTTCGGCGTCTCCATGTTGGGCATGGCGTTCAGCACGCTGGGCAGCGGCGGCGGGCAGAAGCGCGCCGAGCTGGACGCGCAGCGCCGCGACTACATGCGCTACCTCAGCCAGGTGCGCAAGCGCGTCCGGCGGGCGGCGGCCCAGCAGCGCGCGGCGCTGCTGTGGCGGCACCCGGGGCCGGAGACGCTCTGGTCGGTAGCCGCCTCGCGGCGGCTGTGGGAGCGGCGCGGCACCGACGACGACTTCGCCGAGGTACGGGTGGCGGTCGGCGCGCAGAAGCTGGCGGTGGACATCATCCCGCCGGAGACCAAGCCGGTCGAGGACCTGGAGCCGATGAGCGCGATCGCGCTGCGCCGCTTCGTCCGGGCCCACTCGGCGGTACCGCAGCTGCCGCTGGCGCTGCAGCTGCGCGCGTTCAGCCGGGTGGTGCTGCGGGGCGGGCGCGCCGCGGCGCTGGACCTGGCCCGGGCCGCCATCGGGCAGCTCGCCACCTTCCACTCCCCGGACGACGTGCACGTCGCGGTGGTGGCCGTGCCGGAGCGGCAGGAGGCCTGGGAGTGGGTGAAGTGGCTGCCGCACGCCCAGTACGAGCGCCGTACCGACGCGGCGGGCGCGGTCCGGCTGGTCTTCGAGACGATGGCCGAGCTGGAGGAGATGTTCGGTACCGAGCTCTCCGAGCGGCCGCGGCACTCGCCGGACGCCAAGCCGCTGACCACCGCGCCGCACCTGCTGGTGGTGCTCGACGGCGGTGAGGTCTCGCCCACCTGCCAACTGGCCGGGGTGGGCCTGCTCGGCACGACGGTGCTGGACCTCTCGGGCATGGTGCCCCGGGACGCGGGCCGCTGGCTGCTCTGCCTCAACGTCACGGCCGAGTCGGTGGCGGCGGACCGGGGCAACCGGTCGACGCCGCTGGGCCGGCCGGACCGGCTCAGCCTGGAGCAGGCCACCGGGCTGGCCCGGCAGCTCGCGCCGTACCGGCTGTCGCAGCGGACCGTGGCGGAGGAGCCGACCGCCCGCACCATGGAGCTGCCGGAGCTGTTGGGGCTGGGCGACGCGGAGGCGGTGGACCCGCGCGTCACCTGGCGGCCGCGGCCCAACCGGGAGCAGCTGCGCATCCCGCTGGGCATCGGGCCGGACGGCTCCCGGGTGGAGCTCGACATCAAGGAGGCGGCGCAGGAGGGCATGGGCCCGCACGGGCTCATCATCGGCGCCACCGGTTCCGGCAAGAGCGAGCTGCTGCGTACGATCGTCGCCTCGCTCGCCATCAGCCACTCCACCGAGCAGCTCAACTTCGTCCTGGTCGACTTCAAGGGCGGCGCCACCTTCGCGTCGATGGACGTGCTCCCGCACACCAGCGCGGTGATCACCAACCTGGCCGACGAGCTGTCCATGGTGGACCGAATGCAGGACGCGCTCGCCGGCGAGATGGTGCGCCGGCAGGAGCTGCTGCGGGCCGCCGGCAACTACGTCTCCCGGTACGAGTACGAGAAGGCGCGCGCCGCGGGCGAACCGCTGGACCCGCTGCCCAGCCTGCTGATCATCTGCGACGAGTTCAGCGAGCTGCTCGCCGCGAAGCCGGACTTCATCGACCTCTTCGTGATGATCGGACGGCTGGGCCGCTCGCTCGGCGTGCACCTGCTGCTGGCCAGCCAGCGGCTGGAGGAGGGGCGGCTGCGCGGGCTGGACACGCACCTGTCGTACCGGATCGGTCTGCGGACGTTCTCCGCGGTGGAGAGTCGGATCGTGCTCGGCGTGCCGGACGCGTACGAGCTG
This sequence comes from Micromonospora sp. NPDC049559, assembly GCF_040676675.1. Lineage (NCBI taxonomy): Bacteria > Bacillati > Actinomycetota > Actinomycetes > Micromonosporales > Micromonosporaceae > Micromonospora > Micromonospora sp. NPDC049559. Next base: position 148,039 of record NZ_JBFAPK010000015.1, read on the forward strand.
CCGAACGCGCCTGGGCACGGCTACCTGAAGGCGGACACCCAGACGATGCTGCGCTTCCGCGCCGCGTACGTCTCCGGCCCGTACCGCCGCGCGGCCGGCGCCGCCCGGCGCTCGCAGGCCCTGGTGCAGCGGCAGATCGTCCCCTACGGGGTGGACTTCCAGCCGATGCCCGAGCTGCCGGCGGTGGAGGCTCCGGTGGAGGAGCCGGTCGAGGCCGGCAAGGCCACCTCGATGCTCGACGTGATCGTGGCGAAGCTGCGCGGCAACGGCGCCCCGGCGCACCAGGTGTGGCTGCCGCCGCTGGAGGAGCCGCCGAGCCTGGACGCGCTGGTGGGGACGCTCGCCCCGGATCCGCGGCGGGGTCTGGTGGCGACGGGCTGGCCGGGTACGGGCCGGCTGACGGTACCGGTCGGTGTGGTGGACCGCCCGTACGACCAGCGCCGCGACCCGTTCGTGGTGGAGCTGGACGGCGCGGGCGGCAACGTCGTGATCGTCGGCGGGCCGCGCTCCGGCAAGAGCACCATGCTGCGGTCGATGCTCGCCTCGCTGGCGCTCACCCACAGCCCGCGCGAGGTGCAGTTCTTCTGCCTCGACTTCGGCGGCGGCGCGCTGCGCGGCCTGGACGGGCTGCCGCACACCTCCGGGGTGGCCGGCCGGCGCGACGCGGAGGCGGTCCGCCGTACGGTGGCGGAGGTGACCGCGCTGCTGGACGAGCGCGAGGCGCGCTTCACCGAGCTGGGAATCGAGTCGATCGGCGCGTACCGCCAGCGGCTGGCGGACGGGGCGGTGCCCGACGACAAGTTCGGCGACGTCTTCCTGGTGGTGGACGGCTGGGCGACCATGCGGGAGCTGTACGAGGACCTGGAGCAGACGGTCACCAACCTGGCCGGCCGCTGCCTCGGCTTCGGCATCCACCTGGTGCTCACCGCGACCCGCTGGGCGGAGATCCGGATCAACCTGCGTGACCTGCTCGGCTCCAGGCTGGAGCTGCGCCTGGGCGACCCGGCCGAGTCGGAGATCGACCGGCGGGCCGCGGCGAACGTGCCGGAGAAGACGCCGGGACGCGGTCTGACCCGCGAGAAGCTGCACTTCCTCGCGGCGGTACCGCGCATCGACGGCAAGCACACCGCCGACGCGCTCGCCGACGGTACCGCCGACCTGGTGGGCCGGGTGCGCGAGGCGTGGCCGCACGAGCCGGCCCCGAAGGTGCGGCTGCTGCCCCGGCTGCTGCCGGCGGCCGACCTCTGGGCGATGGCGGGCCGCGACGAGCCGGGCATCCCGATCGGTATCAACGAGACCCACCTCGCACCGGTGCGGCTCCAGCTGCACAGCGACCCGCATATGATCATTTTCGGGGACTCCGAGTCGGGGAAGACGAACCTGCTCCGGCTGATCGCGCGGTCGCTCGTGGAGCGGTACACGCCGAGCGAGGCCCGCATCTGCGTGGTGGACTACCAGCGTGGCCTGCTCGGCGCGATCGGCGGGGAGCACCTGCTCGAGTACTGCCCCTCGAACAAGGTCACCACGGAGATGGTCAGCGGGATCCGCGGGGCGCTGAACAACCGGCTGCCCGGCCCGGACGTCACTCCGGAGCAGTTGCGCAACCGCAGCTGGTGGAAGGGCCCTGACCTGTACCTGCTGGTGGACGACTACGACCTGGTCGCCTCGTCGGGCGCGAACCCGCTGCACCCGCTGCTGGAGCTGTTGCCGCAGGCCCGCGACGTCGGCCTGCACCTGATCCTGGCGCGGCGGGTCGGCGGCGCCTCGCGGGCCATGTACGAGCCGGTGATCCAGCGCCTCCGGGAGCTGGACTGCCCCGGCTTCCTGCTCAGCGGCAACCGGGACGAGGGTGCGCTGTTCGGCAACATCCGGCCCAGCGCCCAGCCGCCCGGCCGCGGCACCCTGGTCCGCCGCAGCGACGGGGTCAGCCTCGTACAGACCGCCTGGATCGACCCGGAGTGACCCGGCCGTGTCCTGGACGGCCCCGGGTACGGTGGCGGCGGGTGGTCCGCACCGCCGTACCCGGGCCGTACGCAGGCCGGATCACCCGTGCGCGAGGTTGCCCGAGTGGGCTACCGTTGCTACACAACGGAGATTGAGCACCGTGGTTCTGCGTACGGGGGCAGAGACCCTACGCGTGTGCCCGCGGGCGAGGCGCCGAGAGGGTGAGATGGATGGCTGAGCAGTTCGAGGTCGATGCCGCGACACTTCACAGTGCGGCCAGCGACGTACGGTCGACCCGCAGCGACGTGGACGGTGACCTGGGCCGGCTCTGGAACGTGGTCGACGACCTGGCGATGGCCTGGAAGGGCGACGCGTCCACCGGCTTCCAGCAGCTGATGCAGCGCTGGAACGAGGACGTCACCAAGCTGCTCACCGCGATGGACGACATCGCCGACCTGCTCGACAAGGGCGGCACGACGCACCAGGCCAACGACGAGCAGCAGGCCCAGATGCTGAACAAGTACACCTCCGCGTTGAACATGTGAGCCGGCGTCGCCAGCTTCTACCGATTGACCGTGAGACCAGGACTACAGAGACACAGGTGAGCTGTCATGGCGATCAAGGTTGACTACGCCCGGATGGAGAGCGCCCACCAGCAGATGCAGAAGATCTCTCAGGAGATCGACAGCAAGCTGGACGACCTTCGCGGTCGGCTGCAGCGGATGCAGTGGGACGGTGACGACCGGCGCGCGTACGAGGAGCACCAGGCCAAGTGGGACTCGGCCATCCGCGACATCAACCAGCTGCTGAACCAGATCGGTGGCGCGGTGGGCATCGCCCGCGAGAACTACGTCACGACCGAGATGAGCAACGCCAAGGTCTGGGACGGTGGCGGCGGCCGCCCGTTCCGTGCCGGCTGACCCGCCGCGAGCCGACCAACCCTCCCCGGGGCGATCTCCCGTCCCGGGGACAGCAGTCGTAACTGAAGGAGGCGGGCGTGGCGCCGAACCCGGAACTGCCCACATCGGTTGACCTCGAACAGCTCGAGCAGGCCGTCGGCTGGCTGGAGCAGATCCAGACGTTCGTCGAGACGTACTGCATCGGCGCCATGCCCGACATCAACAAGGAGCTCGGCGCGGCGTCCAACATCGACATGTCGGACGTCGACTACAGTCTGCAGAAGGACGCCACCGTCTTCGGCGGCTTCTACAGCGCCTACGGCATCCAGGCCAAGCACGACGCGGCCTACAAGGCGGTGCGGGACGGCCTGAAGGAGATCGCCGAGCACCTCGGCAAGGCGGCCAACGCCACCAAGACCATCACCGAGAACTACCGGACGGCCGAGGAGCGCAACCGCGCCTCGGCGCAGGAGATCCAGCGGCTGCTGGAGGGGGGCCGGTACACGCCGAAGAACGCGGACGCGGTCGCCGGTAAGGACACCGATCCCACCACCGGTCGCTCCTGAGGTTAGGGGGAGAGGATGAGCGGGGACCTCCCAACCAACGTGACCGTACCGGGGTCGGACGACCAGTACCGCAAGCCCCAGGAGGCCGGCACCGGCTCGGACATCCGTGAGGGGCTCGGTATCGCCTCCACGTTCCTGATGCCGGTCGGCGGCTCGTTCGTCGAGGATCTGATTTCCGACGGCCGGAAGGTCGACGAGAAGGACCCGTCCTGGGAAGAGATCATCACGATGGTGGTGATCCCCGGACGCCCGGCCAGCATCCGCAACGCCTCGCAGATCTGGAGCGTGCTCTTCAAACGGATGGAGAGCGCGGCGCAGCTGCTGGAGGACGGGATCAAGGACCTGAAGTCCTGGGAGGGGCAGGCCGGCGAGGCGTACCGGGCGAACCTCACCAGGCGCGTCACCGACATCCGGGCGTTGATCGACAAGCACAAGAGCATCACCACCAGCCTCGACAAGGCGGCCGGTGAGCTGGAGACGGCGATCAAACAGATCCCGATCCCGGACGACATGGCGCACGAGGTCGCGGCCGCGCAGGTCGACTTCGCCAACACCGGCCAGATCACCAACGGCATCTTCTCCGGCGGGATCTTCAACAAGCTGCTCCCGATCTACAGCAACAAGTGGTTCGACGAGCTGCGCGAGGCGTTCACGCCGGACTGGGCCGCGAACAAGCTGCGCGACTGGATCAGCGACCAGGACGACAAGGCCAAGCAGGTGTACCGGACGCTCGCCGGCCAGCACGTCGCCACCATGGACGGGATGCCCCAGGCGCAGACGCTCGATATCCGGGACATCAACGACCCGAAGTTCACCCCGACCACGACGAACCCGACCGGCAAGCCGCCGAGCATCCCGCAGGCCAAGCAGCCGACCATGCCGGATCCGAAGACCACGGATCCGTTCAGCAAGCAGGATTTCCCGAGCGCCACGGACCCGTCGGACAACCTGCCGACCACCCCGCCGGACGCCTGGTCCAAGCCGCCCTCCTCCGGCATCGGCTCCGGCACGGGCGGGGACCTGCCCGGCACCGGACTGGCCGGCGCCGGCGGTGGCGGGCTGAGCGGCGCGGGCGCCGGCGGGATCGGCGCCGGCGGGGGACTGCCCGGCGGCGGCGCGGGGCTCGGCGCCGGCACGGCGGGCGTCGGCGGTCCCGGCACCGGCATGATGGGCGCCGGCATGGCGGGCGCCGGTGCCGGCGCGGGCGGCCGTGGCTCGGGCGCGGGACGCGGCGGCACGGGCCGGTCCGGTCTGGGCGCGATGGCCGGCGGCGGTGGCCACGGCGGCGCCGGTGGCGGCGACGGGGACGAGTACAGCACCTGGTTGAGCGAGGACGAGGACGTCTGGGGCTCGGACACCGACGCGGCCCCGCCGGTCCTGGGTGCGTGAGACGTAGCGATGAGGGGTTGGCGTAACGCGACGGTGGTGGCCGCGCTGGTGGCGGCGGCCACCGTCGCGGTACCACCGGCACCGGCCGCGGCGGAGACGGTACGCCAGGCGCAGTGGTACCTCGGCGCGGTCCGCGCCGCCCAGGCGCAGAAGGTCACCAAGGGCGACGGCGTGATCGTGGCGGTGATCGACACCGGGGTCGACGCGGGGCACCCCGATCTGCGTGGCGCGGTACTGCCGGGCACCCGGTTCGCCGGTGACGCCGCGGCGGACGGCCGCAGCGACCCGCAGGGCCACGGTACGAAGATGTCCGGGATCATCGCCGCCCGGGGCGGCGGCGAGAACAAGGCCCTCGGCATCGCCCCCGCAGCCCGGATCCTGCCGATCGCGGTACCGGCGGAGAGCTCCGGTTCGCTCGCCGGGCCGATCCGCTGGGCGGTCGACCACGGTGCCAAGGTCATCAACCTCTCGATCGGCCGCCCCGAACCCGCCCCCGCCGACGAGGTCGCGGCCGTCGCCTACGCGGCCTCGAAGGACGTGGTGCTGGTGGCCGCCGCGGGCAACCAGGACCAGGGCGACGACAAGGTCGCCTCTCCGGCGAACATCCCCGGGGTGGTCGCGGTCGCCGGCACCGCCCGCTCCGGCGAGTTCTGGAGCGGCTCGGCGTACGGGCCGCAGGTCGCCGTGGCCGCGCCGGCCGAGTACATCGTCAACGCGACCGCGCGCAACGTCTCCAGCACCGGCTATTCGAGCGGCGGCGCCACCAGCGAGGCGACCGCGATCGTCTCCGGGGTCGCCGCCCTGATCCGGGCGAAGTACCCGCGGCTCGACGCGGCGAACGTGGTCAACCGGCTGGTGCGTACCGCGACGGACAAGGGCGATCCCGGGCGGGACCCGCACTACGGCTTCGGACTGGTCAACGCGGAGCGCGCGGTGACCGCCGAGGTTCCCGCGGTGCAGCAGAACCCGCTCGGCAGCGCCGCCGCGTCGGCCGCGCCGGACGGTCAGGAGCCGGTGGAGGCGCAGCCCGGCCCCTTCGGCTCGCCGATGGCCCGGCTCGGGGTGGTCCTCGCCGTGGCCCTGGGCGGGCTGGTGCTGATCATCCTCCTCGTCGTGCTGGTGACCCGGCGTTCGTCCCGGCGCCGGGCGGTCCCGCCCGCGCCGGTGGGTGGGGCGCCGGCGGGATACTCGCCGCCACCGGGCGGCCGACCCGGACCACCCGGCTACGGCCCGCCACCCGGCTACGGCCCGCCACCCGGCTACGGTCCGCCGCCGATGCCACCCGCACCGGGCCATCCGCCGGTACCCGGGCAGCCCGTGCCGCCCCACCACCCGCACTCGGGGGTCCCGCCGCAGGGGACGCCGCCGCAGGGGCAGTGGCCCGGTGGCGGTTACCCGCCGGCCGGTTACCCGCCGGCACCGGGCCAGCCGCCGCATCCCGGCGGCTACCCGCCGCCGGGTGCCTCCTGACGCGCCCCGACACGGCACACCCTGACGCGCTGAAGCCTGACGCGCCACGGCGCGGAGCAGCCTGACGCGCCACGGGGCGGAGCAGCTTGACACGCCACGGCGCGGCGGCGACCGGGCGACGAGGCGGTCACCGTTCCGGCGGCCTCCGGGCCGCGCGACGTCCGTTCCGCCAGGTTCCGGCGCGCTCGCGGGTGGGCCCGTGACCGGATGTTCCGCCGGAATTCCGCCTTCGGGCGGTGACCGAACGTCGACGGATGTGGTACTGATCGAGGTCACTGCGAGGTGGGGGGAGTCCACGGTGGATATCGAGCTGGCGGCCGCGCTGGTGCCGTACCTGTCGGCCGCGATCGGGACGTACGGGCCGAGCGTGGGCGAGAGAGTGCGGGCCACCGAGCCGGACCGGGCGGTCGACTCGACGACCGAGCTGGGTCGGGCGCTGCTGGGGCGGATCCTGGACGGCCCGCAACCGCCGGCCGGAGTCGGGGCGGCCGTCGCCGGGCTGGCCACGAACCCCGCCGACGAGGAGCTGACGGCCGAACTGCGGCGGCAACTGCGCGAGGCGCTGGCCGCCGACCCGGAGCTGGCCCGGGTGGTGAGCGCGATGCTGTCGGAGGCCGGGGTCGCCGTCAGTACGCCGGGGGAGCAGTCGGTCGCGGTGCGCACCGTCAGCGAGGTCACCACCGGCGAGTGGCCGATCATCCAACCGCGCTGACCGGCGAGATCCCGGAACAGGACCCGGCCCCGGCGCACTGCCCGGTTCCGGCCCGGTTCCGGCCCGGTTCCGGCCCGGCCCTGGTCCGGCAGCGCGAGCCCGGCCCTGGTCCGGCAGCGCGAGCCCGACCCTGGTCCGCTTCCGGAGCGCGCGCTGTCCAGGGCGCGCCGGTTCCGGGCCGTCAGCCGGCCTCTTCCTGCTCCTCCCGATGCCGCTCCCGGCGGCGGACCCGGATGCGCCAGGCGACCAGCGCGACGACCGCGACGGCGGCGACGGCGATCGCGCTGCCGCGGCCGATGTACCGCTCCACGGTCTGGTAGGAGTTGCCGGCCAGGTAGCCGGCGATCACCGAGCCGCCGCCCCAGACCAGGCCACCGGCGGCGTTGAAGGCCAGGAACCGGTGGTAGGGCATGTTCGCGGCGCCGGCCAGCGCCGGCATCACCGCGCGGAAGAAGGCGACGAACCGGCCGAGGAAGACCGCCCGGCCGCCCCGGCGGACGAGCAACTGGCGGGCGCTCTCGACCCGCTCCCGGCGATGGCGCAGCAGCCGGTGGTCGAGCAGGCGCGGCCCGAACCGGCGGCCGACCTCGTAGCCGACACTGTCGCCGACGACCGCGGCCAGCACCACCACGATGATCATGAGGGTGAGCGAGACATGGCCGAGCCCGGCCGCCACGCCGCCGAGAATCGCGGCCGTCTCGCCGGGGATCACGAAGCCGACGAAGAGCGCGTCCTCGACGAAGACCAGCGCTCCCACGAGCAGGTAGACCACCGTGCCGTGCAGCGCCACCAGCCGGTCGAAGAAGCCGCTCACGGACGGGCCGGCGGAGCTGCGTACCCGGCGGGCGGCTCACGGTACGGGTCGGCGGTCACGAGAACTCATGGTAGGCCGGCGGGATGGCCGATCGAGCCGTTCCGGGCGTCGGGGCGGCGGTGGACGCTTCTATGATCAATGAGACGGCGTGGACCGGGTCAGGTGGAGGAGCGGCCGATGTTCGACCAGCGCCTGCACCACCACCTGGTGACCTGGCTGGGCCAGTGGCCGGCCGGGCGCGCGCTGCAGGTCGTCGGCTCCGAGCGGCGTACCCTGCCGGCCTGGGACGGTGAGATCCACCCGGTCATCGGCGTGGCCTCGCGCGCCGCCATGGTGCTCTCCGTACCGCCGGACCGCGTGCATGCCGTCCGGAAGCTGGCCGGCCGGCCCTTCCGCGAACTGCTCGCCGGGCTACCCGCCGCGGTCGGCCACCCGGGGTGGCAGACCTACCCGACGGTGTTCCGGCACACCTTCGCGCCCACGCCGCTGCCCGAGGCGGGGGAGTGGCTGCCGGCCGACCACCCGGCCCTGCCCGACTGGCTGCGCCCGTTCGGCGGCGAGGCGCTGGTGGCGCGGGACGCCGACGGGGGGTACCTGGCCGGGGTGGGGATCAAGCGCCACGACGCGTACGGCAGGGAGCTGGCGGTCGGTACGGCGCCGGCGGCCCGTGGTCAGGGCCTGGCCCGGCGGCTCGTGGCGCAGGCGGCGCGCCGGGTGCTCGACGAGGGCGGGGTGCCGACCTACCAGCACGCGCCGGAGAACGCCGCCTCCGCCCGCGTCGCCGAGGCGGCCGGCTTCCCGGACCGGGGCTGGCGGGCCTACGGCGTGTACCGCTGACGCGAGTACCAGGCGTGCTCATTTAGTAATCGTTCTGCTATTAACGGACGTTACGCCGTAAGGCGCAACTCGGTAGGGTTTGGCTCCATGGCTGACTCGACACCACCCTCACCTCCGGCATCGCCGAAGGCCACCACCGTGGCGGAGCCTTCGGCGCGCCGGGACCGCACCAGATACCTCTACCTCGCCGTGATCGTGGCGGTGCTCGCCGGCATCGCCGTGGGCTTCCTCGCCCCTGAGTTCGGCAAGAGCCTGGCGCCGCTCGGCACCGGCTTCGTCGCGCTGATCAAGATGATGATCGGCCCGGTCATCTTCTGCACGATCGTGCTCGGCGTCGGCTCGGTACGGAAGGCGGCCGAGGTCGGCAAGGTCGGCGGCCTGGCGCTGGGCTACTTCCTGGTCATGTCGACGGTCGCCCTGATCATCGGTCTGGTGGTCGGCAACCTGATCCATCCCGGCTCGGGCCTGCACCTGAACGAGACGCTGGCCGGGGCGGGCCAGAAGGCGGCCGGCGGCGCGAAGGAGGGGACGGTCGAGTTCCTGCTCGGCATCATCCCGACGACGCTCTTCTCGTCGCTGACCGAGGGCGAGGTGCTCCAGGCCCTGCTGGTCGCGCTGCTGGTCGGGTTCGCGGTGCAGAGCCTCGGCGCCAAGGGCGAGCCGGTCCTCGGGGCGATCGCGGTGCTGCAGCGGGTGATCTTCAAGGTGCTCGCCATGATCATGTGGTTGGCGCCGATCGCCGCCTTCGGGGCGATCGCGGCGCTGGTCGGCGCGACGGGGGTGGACGCGCTGAAGAGCCTCCTGCAGATCATGCTCGGCTTCTACGCAACCTGTCTGATCTTCGTCTTCGTCGTACTCGGTCTGCTGCTCTGGCTGGTGGCCCGGGTCTCGATCTTCAAGCTCCTGGGCTACCTGGGTCGGGAGTTCCTGCTCATCCTCTCCACCTCCTCGTCGGAGTCGGCGCTGCCGCGGCTGATCGCGAAGATGCAGCACTTCGGCGTCGCCCGTCCGGTGGTCGGCATCACCGTGCCGACCGGCTACTCCTTCAACCTGGACGGCACCGCGATCTACCTGACCATGGCGTCCCTCTTCATCGCCGACGCGCTGGGCAAGCCGCTCTCCGTCAGCGAGCAGATCGGCCTGCTCCTCTTCATGATCATCGCGTCCAAGGGCGCGGCCGGGGTCACCGGCGCCGGCCTGGCGACGCTCGCCGGCGGGCTGCAGAGCCACCGTCCCGAGCTGGTCGACGGGGTCGGACTGATCGTCGGCATCGACCGTTTCATGTCCGAGGCTCGGGCGCTGACCAACTTCGCCGGCAACGCGGTGGCGACGGTACTGGTCGGCAGCTGGACCGGGCAGTTCGACCGGGAGCGGGCGGCGGCGGTACTGCGCGGCGAGGACCCCTTCGACGAGGCGACGATGCTCGACGAGGACGACCACGGCCAGGCCGAGGCGAGCGCGCCGGCCGCCGCGGCCTCCACCGGCGCCATCCCGGCGCCGAGGTCCAAGTGACGACCCACCACGGGCGGGCCGGGTGACGGCCGCCCGATAGCCGTGGGCCGGCGAGGGCGAACGCCCTCGCCGGCCCTCTTTGTGGCCGCGTACGCGCTCCGCTCCGTGACGGCGCGGAATCGCATTGCTGATCTTCGACCGAATTCCCTATCAACCAGGTCTGTGTTGTAGGTCTCTATCTGGCAGCAAAACCCCTTGACGGCCCACTCGGGTCTATAGCATCAGCGCCGATCGCTCGAAAAATGTTTCGCGATCATGCCGCTCGGCGGGTGCCGGCGGCCCGGAGGGGAGGGAGCAGGAGCCGTGCGCGAACGACGTTGCCAGATGTGGTCCCGTCGCCAGTGTCCGGTCCGCCCGGCGCTCTCCGTCCCGCTCGCCCGGCTCGGGTAGGGCCATGTCCGTCGACACCATCGCGGCGCCGCCCGCCGCCGGCGGCCGTGGCGCGACCCGACACCCCTGGCGGCGCCTGGCCCGCGACCGCTGGGCGCTCACCGGTGGCGCGATCATCCTGCTCTTCGTACTGGTCGCGGTCGCGGCGCCGCTGCTGACCGCGATCGAGGGACAGGACCCGTACACGTACGACCTGGGCGCGCTCGCCGACACCACCGCGCCGCGCGGCGCCGCCGGCGGTATCAGCGCCGAACACTGGTTCGGGGTCGAGCCGGTCACCGGCCGGGACCTCTTCGCCGTGGTGGTCTACGGCGCCCGTACCTCGCTGCTGGTCGGGGTCGCGGCGACCGCCGTCTCGGTGCTGGTCGGCGTCGCCGTCGGCATCACCGCCGGCTTCTTCGGCGGCTGGTACGACCGCCTCGTGACCCGGGTCATCGACGTGCTCATCGGCTTTCCGTGGCTGGTCTTCGTGATCGCCCTCGGCGCGATCGCCCCGCCCGCCCTTCCCAAGCAGCTGTTGATCGTGCTCGTGATCGGCCTGTTCGGCTGGACCTCGATCGCCCGGGTGGTGCGCGGGCAGACCCTCGCGCTCAAGCGCCGCACCTTCGTGGTCGCCGCGACCGCGCTCGGCGCGGGCCCGGGGCACCTGCTCGTGCGCCAGCTGCTGCCGAACCTCGCGGCCACGATCATCGTCTACGCCACGATCCTCATCCCCAGCATGATCGGCATCGAGGCGGCGCTCTCCTTCCTCGGGGTCGGGGTGCCCCCGCCGACCCCCGCCTGGGGCCGCTCCATCGGCGAGGCGGTCCCGTGGGTGCAGACCGATCCGATGTTCCTGGTCTTCCCGGGCGCGGCGCTCTTCGCCATCACGCTCGCCTTCAACCTGCTCGGCGACGGCCTGCGGGACGCGCTCGACCCGCGTACGAGGGGGCTGCGGTGAGCACGCCGACTCCGGACGCCCGGACGGCGGAGCGCACGGGACCGGTCGCCGCCGCGAAGCGGCCCGCCCGCCGGGGCACCAGCACCCGGTCCCTGCGCTACGTCGGCGGCCGGCTGCTGGCCATGGTCGGCACGCTGCTCGTGATCAGCGTGCTGACGTACGCGGTCTTCTTCCTGCTCCCGGCGGACCCGGCGCAGCTGAGCTGCGGCCGGCCCTGCACCCCGCAGCGGCTCGCCGACGCGAGCGCCTTCATGGGGTACGACAAGTCGTGGATCGAGCAGTACCTGGCCTTCCTCGGCGGCATCGTCGCCGGGCGGGACTTCGGGACCGGGGCCGCCGCGGTGCACTGCGCCGCGCCCTGCTTCGGCTACTCGTTCCGGCTCAACGAGTCGGTCACCCAGCTGATCGTCGACCGGGTGCCGGTCACCTTCTCGATCGCGCTCGGCGCGGCCGTGCTCTGGCTGGTCATCGGGGTCGGCGCCGGCGTCGCCTCGGCCGTGCGGCGCGGTACCGCGGTCGACCGTACGACGATGGCGCTGGCCACCGCCGGAGTCTCCGCCCCGAGCTACCTGGTCGGCCTGCTCGGCATCCTCCTCTTCGGCTTCACGCTGGACATGGTTCCGGTGAACGGGTACGTGCCGCTGACCGAGAACCCGCTCCAGTGGGCCTGGCACCTCGTCCTGCCCTGGTGCGTGCTCGCGCTGCTCAGTGCCGCCGTCTACGCCCGGCTCACCCGGGGCCAGATGCTCGAGGTGCTCGGCGAGGACTACATCCGTACCGCGCGGGCGAAAGGGCTGCGCGAGCGGCGGGTGGTGGGCCGGCACGCGCTGCGCAACGTGCTGATCCCGGTGGTCACCGTCTTCGGGCTCGACCTCGGCACGCTGCTCGGCGGCGCGATCATCACCGAGCGGGTCTTCAGCATGCAGGGCCTCGGCGCGCTGCTGCTGGACGCGGTCGGCAACGTCGACCTGCCGCTCATCGTCGGGGTGACGCTCTTCTCGGCGTTCCTCGTCATCCTCGCCAACTTCGTGGTGGACCTGCTCTACGGCGTACTCGACCCCCGGGTGTCGCGGTAGGCCCGCCGCCACCGGGCCCGCGGCCCGGCAGCTGAGACAAGACAACGGCGACCGCAGCGGCGCGGCCGCCGGGACACGAGGCGCCCCGACCCGGCCGGACCACCGGCCCGAGGCGCGGAGGGAACCCCGGTGCCGCCGGCGCCGAGGTGCGGAAGGAACCCCGGTGCGGTACGCGCCGAGGTGCGGAAGGAACCCCGGTGCGGTACGCGCCGAGGTGCGCAAGGACCCACTCGGCAGGGCCGAGGCGCGGAAGAGCTCGGCGCGGCAGCGCCGAGGCCAGGAAGGAAAGACAGATGAGAAGACCCGCCGCCGCGAGCGCCGCCGCGCTCGCCGCCCTGCTGGCACTGGCTGCCTGCAACGCCAACTCCGGCGACTCCACCGGCGCCTCCGGCTCGACGTCGGCCACCACCAAGGGTGGCACGCTCACCATCCTCACCGCCTCCACCGACATCAACTTCGACCCGGCCAAGAGCCAGAACCTGGCCACCACCACCCTCGGCCTGCTGCTGCGCCGACTGACCACCTGGGACATCCAGCCGGGCAAGCCGGCCGCGGTGGTGCCCGACCTGGCCACCGACACCGGCCAGAGCAGCGACGGCGGCAAGACCTGGACGTACCACCTCAAGGACGGCCTCAAGTACGCTGACGGCTCGGAGATCACCTCCGCCGACATCAAGTACGGCGTGGAGCGCTCGTTCGCGCCGGAGCTCTCCGGCGGGCTCGGCTACCACAAGAGTCTGCTGGTCGGGGCGGCCGCCTACAAGGGCCCGTACACCGGCGGTGAGCTGAACTCGATCGAGACGCCGGACCCGAAGACGATCGTGTTCCACCTGGACAAGTCGTACGGGGACTGGCCGTGGATCGTCTCGATGCCGGCGTTCTCGCCCGTGCCGAAGGCGAAGGACGACCCGAAGAAGTACAACCAGGACCCGGTCGCCTCGGGCCCGTACGAGGTCGACTCGTACCAGCAGGGCACCCAGGTCACGTTGAAGCGGAACCCGAACTGGGACGCGAAGACCGACCCGGTGCGTACCGGCGGCCCGGACGAGATCATCTTCCAGCTCGGCCAGGACACCACGGTCCAAGGGCAGCGGCTCATCGCCGACTCCGGCCCCGACCAGTCCGCCTTCGGCGCCGGCTTCGTTCCGCCGGCCCAACTGGTCCAGGTCCAGCAGAACCCCACCGCCAAGCAGCGGCTGGTCACCTCGGACGCGGGCGCGCTGGCGTTCCTGGCGATCAACACCCAGCGCGGCCCGCTGAAGGACGTCAAGGTGCGCCAGGCCGTCGAGTACGCGGTGGACAAGAAGGCGTTCCAGGTCGCCTCGGGCGGCGCCATCGGCGGTGACCTCGCGAGCACGCTGATCACGCCGGGCATCGCCGGCCGGGTCGACTACAACCTGTACCCGGCCGACCCGTCCGGCGACGTCGAGAAGGCCAAGCAGCTGCTGGCCGAGGCCGGCCAGGGCAACCTCAAGCTCACCCTGCTCAGCCAGAACGACGCGCCGAACCTGAGCAAGTCGCAGGCGATCCAGCAGGGGCTGCAGCGGGCCGGCATCACGGTCACCATCAAGCCGGTGGACTTGACCGCCTGGGAGGCGGAGGTGACCGGGGAGAAGGGCGACTACGACCTCACCGTCGCCAGCTGGCAGCCCGACTTCCCGAGCGCGAACGGCAACATCCAGCCGCTCTTCGACTCCAGCCAGGTCGGCGGCGGGGGCTACAACAGCGCCCGCTACTCGAACCCCGAGGTCGACGCGCTGATCGCCCAGGCCACCGGCGAGGTCGACCCCGCCAAGGCGCAGGCGCTCTGGGCGCAGGCGGACAAGCGGATCATGCAGGACGCCCCGGTGGTCCCGCTGATCTACACGAAGAACTCGTTCCTGCACGGCTCGAAGGTGCGGAACTTCTTCGTGGCCTCGTTCCCGGCGTACCCGAACTACCTGAAGGTGTCGCTGTCGAAGTGAGAACCACCGCGACCCCCGAGTTGCCGCTCGCGGTGGCGGGCCTGTCCATCTCGTTCGAGGTGGAGGGCGAGACGCACCAGGCGGTCCGCGACGTGACCTTCGGGTTGCGTCGCGGGCAGGTGCTCGCCCTGGTCGGCGAGTCCGGCTCCGGCAAGAGCGTCACCGCCATGGCCGCGCTGGGGCTGCTGCCCGGCAACGCGCGGGTGAGCGGCAGCGTCTCCCTGGCCGGTACCGAGCTGATCGGCGCCGAACCGCGCCTGCTGCGCGAGGTCCGGGGCGGGCGGATCGGCACGGTCTTCCAGGAGCCGATGACCGCCCTCAACCCGGTCTTCACCGTCGGGGACCAGATCGCCGAGGCGATCCGTACCCACCGGGACCTGGGCCGTACGGCCGCCGCCGCCCGCGTACGGGAGCTGTTGGCGCTGGTGGGGCTGGACGATCCGGAGCGGGTGGCGCGCGCCTACCCGCACGAACTCTCCGGCGGCCAGCTCCAGCGCGCCATGATCGCCATGGCGATCAGCTGCGATCCGGCGGTACTGATCGCGGACGAGCCGACCACCGCGTTGGACGTCACGGTCCAGGCCGGCGTCCTCGAACTGCTGCGGGACCTGCGGGCCCGGCTGGACATGGCGATCCTGCTGATCACCCACGACATGGGGGTGGTGGCCGACATCGCCGACGATGTCGTGGTGCTCCGCGCCGGCGAGGTCGTCGAGCAGGCGCCGGCCGAGCGGCTCTTCGCCGCGCCCGGGCACGACTACACGAGGAGCCTGCTCGACGCGGTACCCCGGCTGGCCGAGCTGACTCTCGACCCGCCGGCGCGGCCCGATCCGGCGGCGCAGACCGCCCCCGCGTCCGCGCCCGACCCGGCGGCGCAGACCGCCCCCGCGTCCGCGCCCGACCCGGCGGCGCAGGCAGGCCCCGCGTCCGGAGCGGCGGCGGGCGCGGAGCCGACCGCGGGCAGGGAACCGATCGCGGGCGCGGGCGCCGGGCCGGGCGCCACGGTGCTGCTGCGCGACGTGGTGGTCGAGTATCCGGGCCGGCGCGGCGCCGCCCGGGTCCGCGCGGTCGACGGCGTCTCCCTCGAAATCGCCGGCGGCGAGGTGCTGGGGCTGGTCGGCGAGTCCGGCTCCGGCAAGTCGACGATCGGCCGGGCGCTGGCCGGGCTGGTACCGGTCGACTCCGGCGAGGTGGTCGTCGACGGTACGGACGTGGCCCGTGCCGCCCGGCGGGCGTTCCACGGCGGGCGGGCCCTGCGGGCGACCCGGGCCCGGATGGGCATCGTCTTCCAGGATCCGGCGTCGTCGCTGAACCCCCGCCGTACCGTCGGCGACAGCATCGCCGAGCCGCTGCTGCTCCACACCGACCTACGGGCGGCGCCGCTGCGGACGCGGGTGGACGAGCTGCTGGAGGCGGTGAACCTGCCGGCCGCCATGCGGGACCGCTACCCGTACGAGATGTCCGGCGGGCAGCGGCAGCGGGTGGCGATCGCCCGGGCCATCGCCCTGGATCCGGCGCTTCTGATCGCCGACGAGCCGACCAGCGCGCTGGACGTCTCGGTGCAGGCCCGGATCCTGGAGCTGTTCCGGTCCGTACAGCGCCGCTTCGGCTTCGCCTGCCTGTTCGTCAGCCACGACCTGGCCCTGGTCGGCCAGCTCGCCGACCGGGTGGCGGTGATGCACCGGGGCCGGATCGTCGAGCAGGGCGCGGCGGGCGAGGTGCTGCGCTCGCCGGGGCACCCGTACACCCAGCGGCTGCTGGCCGCGGCGCCGGTCGCCGATCCGGCCCGGCAGGCGCAGCGCCGCGAGACCTGGCGCCGGCTCACCAGGGTCGGTACCGCCGGCGCGGAGAGCGCGGCCGTCGCCTGAGGACGGCCGGTTCCGGGGTCGGCCCCGGGACCGGACCGTCGACCGGCGGCGGACCGTGGCCCCGCGTGGGCGCCACGGTCCGCGTCCTCTCCCAGGCCGAGGTACCGGCGCTGCGGCGCGCGGGCGTCGGCGGCCCGTACGGCGCAGGTGCGCTGCGGCGGCGATCCGGGGGACGGGTGGCCGCTCGGCGACTGAAGGTAACGCTACGTACCCGTCGGCGGGCTTTCAAGGGTCGCCAGGACCGGTGCGAACTGCCCGTTAGTGCCGTTGACCTGCAATTTCCATTGCCAGCAGGTTCGCCGAGATCAGTGACGGATGGTACGGATCAGGTGCAGGACCTCCCGGGTGATCGGGCGGAGCACGCGCAGCCGGGAGAGCCCGACCGCCCGGTCGATCAGCGGTACGGCGCCGTCGATCAGCTGTCGCGTCTTCGCCTGCCCGGGCGAGCGGTCGTGCACCCAGTAGAGGACCACGCCCATGTAGGCGAGCCAGAGCAGCTCCGGCAGTTCGGGGCGCAGCTCCTCGTCGACCTTGGCCGTGGAGCCCTCCAGCACGTCGCGGAAGAGCGCGATCGCGGCCTCCCGGGGCTCCGACGACGCCGCCGAGAAGGGGCTCAGCGGCGACGTCGGTTCGGCGGCGGTCTTGAAGAAGGTGGCGGCGAACTCGTGCGAGGGGGTCAGCACGTCGATGCCGGCGTGCAGCACCCCGCGCAACCGGGTGGCGAAGTCGCGTTCGCGCGCCAGCAGCGCCGCGGCGCCGGCCCGGTGTTCGGCCTGGCTGTCGACGTAGAAACGCTGGATCAGGTGTTCCTTGGAGCCGAAGTAGTAGTACGCGTTGCCGACCGCGACGCCCGCCTCCTTGGCGATGGCGCGCATCGTCGTCTGGGCGTAACCGCGTTCCCGGAACAGCCGCATCGCCGTGTCGAGGATGTGCTGCCGGGTCTGCTCGCCCCGGGGGGTGGGGGGCTCAGCCGCAGCGGTCGTCGGCGCAGTCTCGTCGGTCATCGTCGCCACCGTATCCCGCGTCCCGGGTCGCCTCGCGCAGCGCCGACGCGGCCGTGACGATCCGCCGGGCGACCGGGCGCAGGCGTGGCCGGGCCAGGGTCTCCGCCGTCGCGCGGTAGCCGTGCAGCGCCCAGAGGCAGGCCAGCCAGGCGCCGTCGCCGGTGTAGACCGCGCCCGTGTCGGCGACCACGGTGATGTCCCGCAGCGTCGCCCCGTGGTCCAGGCCGGGAAAGCGCCGCCGGGCCTCGGCGGAGCCGGCCGCGACGAACTCCAGCGGTACGAGCTGGGCCTGCGCGGCCAGCCAGCGCCGGGCGGTACGGCACACGGGGCAGCCCGCGTCGTAGAGGACGGTCAGTGTGCCGATCCCACCGGCCCCGTGCCCGGTGGGATCGGCGCTCGGCGGGGTGGTCACGGAGCCGGCGGAGGTGCGTCCGGGCCCGTCGGTCGGGGCGGGACCGGTCCCGGCGCCGGCTGCTGCGGCAGGGTCCCGTCCGGGGGTGCCCCGTACGCCCCGACCGGCATCGGTCGCGGCATCGCCGGGAGCAGGCCGCTCGGTGCCACGGGTGGCCGGGCCGAGTTCTGGCGCAGCCGGCCCCGGCGGTAGCGCCCGAGCGCGAAGACGTTGAAGAAGTGCAGCGCCCCCAGGACGAGCAGCACCAGCCCGATCTTCTTGGAGAGCTCCTCCATCGTCTGGCTGGTCGAGCTGAGCCCGCCGTCGTACTTCATGGCGACCGTGACGTAACCGAGGTTGAGCAGGTAGAAGCCGACCACCAGCAGGCTGTTGACGGCCCGGGCGAGCTGGCCGTCGGCGAAGACGTCCGCCAGGAAGACCAGCCCGTTGCGGGAGAGCGTACGGGCCACCCAGATCGTCAGTCCGATGCTGATGAGCAGGTAGCAGAGGTACATCCAGACCTTGAAGTCCACCGCGCCACGCCTTTCTTGAACGTGTTCAGGTTGCGGTCACGTCGAGCGTACGGAAAGACTTGAACACGTTCAACAGAGGTGCGCGTCACTATTCGGCGAACCGACCGAAGTGGACCTGCGCGCGTACGGAGCGCGGCGTTGCGTCAGGGGCGCCCGGCGAGGGCCGGGCCGAGCACCGGCACCTGGCGTACCAACCCCACCAGGCGCACCGCCGCGGGCATTCCGGCCAGCAGCGACGCGGCCGTGACCGTCCCGCCGAGCGCCAGTCCGGCGGTGATGTCGTGCGGGTAGTGCACGCCGGCGACGACCCGCAGCAGCGCCGCCAGTACGCCCAGCGGCAGCACCACCGGCGCCAGCCGCCGTACGGTCAGCGCCAGGCCGACCGCCAGCGCGCCGCCGATGGTGGAGTGGTTGCTGGGAAAGGACCAGTCCCCGACGGGTGGGCAGGTCGCGATCGTGTGCACCGCGCCGAGCGCCCGGCACGGCCGCTCCTCGTCCACCAGCGCCTTGAGCCCCTCACTCGTCGCGTAGGCCACGGCGGTGCCGACCATGGTCAGCAGCGCGCCGCCGACCATGCGCGGGTCGCGGACCCGGCCGAGCAGCCAGACCCCCGCGACCAGCAGCAGCAGGAGCAGCAGGGTGCCCTCGGTGGCGAGTTCGACGAGATCGTGCGCGAAGCCGGGCGCCTTGCCCGCGGTCTCGGCCACGAGCCGGTACCCGGCCGCCGAGGGTCCCTGCGTCACCCGCAACGGCGTCGGCCCGCCGAGCCCCGCCGGCGCCAGCATGGTCAGCAGCCCGGCGCCGATGAGCAGGCACGCGAGCGCGAGCACCAGCCGGCTCCGCCAGGAACCGGCCAGCCACCCGTCGACCCCCGTCGTGGCCGAGTTTCGTACGGATCCGGGAAGGTCTTCGGGGGCCATGCCCGGTGAGCGTACGGCAAGCGAAAAATGAACGACGAATGAACATCCCTCCACGGGAGAGTGTCGCGATCGGAGCCGCTCCGGACTGCGCCTCGGCTCGACACGATCGGCCGGACACGGCCTAGCCGACCAGGCCCAGCGCCTCCGCTGCGGCCCGCCCGTTGGCGTGGCTGGCGCCGTAGGTGAGGACGAAGGCGCGCACCCCCGCCGGCCGCCACCGCGCGGGCCAACCCATCTCCACCACCGTCACCGGATGCCGGGCGGCCAGCCGCTCGACCAGCTCGGGGGCGCCGGGCAGACGGTGCAGGTTCCGCCCGACCAGCACGATCGGGCGGTCGCCGGCCAGCTCGCGCAGCGCGTCGGCGTCGATCTCGGTGGCCACCACCCGCAACTGCTCCGACCGGTCCAGGTGCGGCCCGAGCCCCCAGGGCACCCGCCCCTCGGCGATGGTGGAGGCCGAGAAGAGCTGCACCACGAGCGGGGTGCCCAGCTCCGGCGGCGTGCCCTCGACCCGGATCGCCCGGCGGGCGGCCGCGTACCCGAGGCCGTCGGGGGACGGCTGGGCCGGGATGCCGGTACCGGTCCGGGCGGCCAGCGCGGCGGCCCGCCCGGCGGCCTCCTCGACCCGGGCGAGCGCGAGCCGGCCGTCGCCGAGCGCGGTGACGATCTCCTCCACCACCCGTTCGACCAGTGCCTCGTCCACCTTCGCGCCGATGCAGAGCAGGTCGGCTCCGGCCGCGAGGGCCCGTACCGCCGCGGGCCCGGTGCCGCCGGCGGCCATGCTCGCCCCCTTCATCTCCAGCGCGTCGGTGATGATCGTGCCGGTGAAGCCGTACTCCCGGCGCAGCAGGCCGACCAGGACGGCGTGGCTGAAGGTGGCCGGATCGGCGCCGGTGAGGACCGGTACCCGGATGTGCGCCGTCATGATCGCCTGGACCCCGGCGTCGACGACGGCCGCGAACGGCGGCAGGTCGCGCCCGCGCAGCACGTCGAGGGGTACGTCCACGGTGGGCAGCTCGTAGTGCGAGTCGGCGACGGTGGCGCCGTGGCCGGGGAAGTGCTTGGCGCAGGCGGCGATGCCGGCGGCCTGCAACCCGGCGACCGCCGCGGCCGAGTGGGCGGCGACCCGGACCGGGTCGGCGCCGAAGGAACGGGTGCCGATCACGGGGTTGTCCTCGGCGGAGTTCACGTCGACCGTGGGGGCCAGGTCGACCGTGATGCCGAGCGCGGCCAGTTCGTCGCCGATGGCCCGGTACACCCGGCGGGTCAGCTTCACGTCGCCGACCGCGCCTAGGGCGGCGTTGCCCGGGTACGGGCTGCCGGTGGCGTGGGCGAGCCGGGTGACGTCGCCGCCCTCCTCGTCGATCGCCACGATGGCGTCGGTACGGGCGGCCCGCAGCGCGGCGGTGAGCGCCGCGACCTGGCCGGGGTCCCGGACGTTGCCGCCGAAGAGGGTGTGCCCGGCCAGCCCCTCGGTGAGCAGTCGCAGCGCCCAGTCCGGCGGCGTGTCGCCGGGAAAGGCGGCCAGTAGCGTCCCCAGCGCCAGCCGGCGCAGTCCGGTGTCGGTACCCACGTTTTCTCCCTCTCCGACGCGGCCCCGGTCCGAGTGTCGCCCGGAGAGGGCCGGGTCGCGGTCAAGCGGTGCCGGGTCGTCTGACCGTCGCGGCCCGGAACGGCCATTACGCTACGGCTACTTGTTGCTCACTAAGCTTGCTGAAACGGTAGTAAACCTTCCTAATCCCCAGAGGATGCTGCATGAGTTCCACGCGCCTACCCGGTACCCCCCGCCTGCTGCGTGCGCTCAACGACCGGGCGGCGTTGGAGCTGCTGCTCGACCGCGGCCCGCTGACCCGCGCACAGCTCGGCGAGTTGACCGGGCTCTCGAAGGTGACGGCGTCGCAGCTGGTCGAGCGCCTGGAGGAGCGCGGGCTGGTGACCCGGGTCGGCGAGCAGGCCGGCGGGCGCGGCCCGAACGCCCAGCTCTACGCCGTCCGGCCCGGCAGCGCGCACGTGGTCGGCGTGGACGTCGGCCCGGACCGGGTGGTGGCGGCGTGCGCGGACATCACCGGGGCGGTGATCGGTCGGGTCGAGCAGTCGACCCGGGACACCGACGACCCGGTCGGCGTGGTGCACAACGCGGTGGTGCAGGCCGCGAGCAGCGCCGGGGCGCAGCTGGCGAGCGTACGGCGGGTGGTGCTCGGTACGCCCGGCCTGGTCGACCCGGCCACCGGCGACATCACCTTCGCGTTCAACCTGCCGCGCTGGCATCGCGGTCTGCTCGCCGCGCTGCGGGAGGACCTGAACATCCCGGTGGTCTTCGAGAACGACGTGAACCTCGCGGCGGTGGCCGAGGCGCAGTCCGGCGCCGCGCGGGGGATGGACGACTTCGTGCTGGTCTGGGTCGGCGTCGGGGTCGGCGTCGCCATCGTGCTCGGCGGGCGGCTGCACCACGGCAGCAGCGGCGCGGCAGGCGAGATCGGCTACCTGCCCGTACCGGGTGCCACGATCCCGCGGGACGTCTCGCGCCGGGCCAAGCCCGCCTTCCAGCAGCTCGCCGGGGCCGACGCGGTGCGGGCGGTCGCCCGCGAGCACGGCTTCCGGGGCGCCACGCCGGCCGACGCGGTGCGGGACGCGATCGCGGCCGGTACGGCGGGCGGCCCGATGCTGGACGAGCTGGCCCGGCGGCTGGCCCTCGGGGTGGCGAGCACCTGCGTGGTGCTCGACCCGCCGCTGGTGGTGCTGGCCGGGGAGGTCGGGCAGGCCGGCGGCAGCGCGCTGGCCGAGCGGGTGCAGCACGAGGTGGCCGCGATCACGCTGGTCAAGCCCCGGGTGGTGGTGACCGAGCTGACCGACGAGCCGATCCTCCAGGGTGCCCTGCGCACGGCGCTCGACGCGGTCCGGGACGAGCTGTTCGGCTCCACGGTCTAGCACGCCCCACATGTGAAGAAATTCTTCACCAGGGTAAATAGCTTTGCAAGCTCTCGACATAGACGGAGGTCGCGCTATACCGTACGGCCACCCGGCGTCCCCTGATCGGGACGTCCGATCACTCGGGGAGGAGTGACGGTGACTGTTCGGCTCTCTAGACGGCGCGCGAGCCTGCTGCTCGGCGGCGCACTGGTCATGGCGATCGGGTCCGGCCAGCCCGCCCTGGCCGCCGGCGCGACGCAGGCGGGTCCGATGGCGGGCGTCCCGGCGGCCGGCCCGCTGGGCGCGGCCTTCGACACCGCCGCCAAGCGGTACGACGTACCGCGCGACCTGCTCGCCGCCCTCGGCTACGCGGAAACCCACCTGGACGGGCACGGCGGCGCGCCCAGCGCCTCGGGCGGCTACGGCGTCATGCACCTGACCAGCAACCCCAAGACCCGTACCCTCGACGAGGCGGCGGCCCGCACCGGGCTGCCGACCGCGCTGCTGCGCGCCGACACCGGCGCCAACATCGTCGGCGCGGCGGCGGTGCTGCGCTCGTACGCCGACGCGGCCGGCCTCGACGCCGCCCAGCGCGCCGACGTGGACGCCTGGTACGCCCCGGTCGCCCGGTACGGCGGCGCGACCGACCCCGCCACCGCCCGGCTCTACGCCGACACCGTCTACGACCTGCTCTCCACCGGCTTCACCGCGGCCACCCCGGGCGGCGCGTTCGGCCTCTCCGGCCGCCCCGTGGCGCCCCGTCGCGGGGCGTACGCCTCGGTGGCGCCCCTCGGCGGCGTCGGCACCCTCAGCACCGACTACGGCCCGGCCGCCTGGGTGCCGGCCAGCACCGCCAACTACACGGTCTCCAGCCGCGAGTCGGCCTACCCGATCAACTACGTGGTGATCCACACCATGCAGGGCTCGTACTCCGGGTCGATCAGCTGGTTCCAGAACCCGTCCGCCCAGGTCAGCGCCCACTACCTGATCCGCTCCTCGGACGGCGCGATCACCCAGATGGTGCGGGACAAGGACATCGCCTGGCACGCCGGCAACTGGACCTACAACACCCAGTCGATCGGCATCGAGCACGAGGGCTACGTCAACGACGCCTCCTGGTACACCGACGCGATGTACCGCTCCTCGGCGGCGCTGACCAAGTTCCTCTGCGACAAGTACGGCATCCCGAAGGACCGGTCGCACATCATCGGGCACAACCAGGTGCCGGGCGCCACCCACACCGACCCCGGCCCGAACTGGAACTGGACCTACTACATGCAGCTCGTCACCGGCTCCGGCGGCAACCCGCCGAGCTGGTCGGCCACCGTCGACAACGACACCGCCGGCCGCTTCACCGCCAGCGCGAACTGGGGCGTCTCGACGTACTCGGCCCAGCGGCAGGGCGCCGACTACCGGTACGCGAACCCGGTCCAGTCCAGCGACCCGGCCTGGTACAAGGTCAACATCCCGGAGACCGGCACGTACCGGGTGGAGGTCTGGTACCCGGCCGACCCGGGCTACAACTCCGCGACGCCGTACATCGTCGCCACCTCGACCGGCAACCAGACGGTCCAGGTCGACCAGCGCTCCGGCGGCGGACAGTGGAAGTCGATCGGCACGTTCACCCTCACCGCCGGTGACGGCGACAAGGTCGCGGTCAGCCGCTGGACCAGCGGTACCGGATACGTCATCGCCGACGCGATCCGGGTCAGCCGGGTCTGACGTCGCCCGGGTCCCCCTCGCCCGCGTCGGCGGGCGCGTCGACGCCCGCGATGCGGGGCCCGACGGCGCCAACGAGTACGTCTTCTACGACGGTCCGCCGTTCGCCAACGGGCTGCCGCACTAC